>JABMNT010000212.1 GCA_013203595.1 Rhodospirillales bacterium | reverse complement strand
TTGCTGGACAGTTTGGCAGCGAAGTTAAAGTGTATTCCGTTGGCTAATCCTAGCCTAATAAATAGCATTTATGGAGATGCGCCTATGTCCCCTTTGGGTTCTTTGCGCCCCTCGCCAATTGGCAGCGAGCCGATAGTTTTTCCGCAAACGTCCGGACGGTTACGATACATCACTAGAGGCTTCGTTTGCTTCCTCAACGACTAGATTGTCGGCAGCGACTGGTTCTTAATCTCGGGACCTGCTACGCCTTTCAATCAACCGGTTGGCTGCAAGTGTGTCGGCTAACTGTTGCTCAGTGAATGGCTTGGTCAAAACGTCAACCATGCCCGCTTCTATGAACATTGCATGCCGATCAGCAAAAGCTTCGGCAGTTAATCCAATAATAGGTATGGTCTTTCCAATGTCGGTTTCTCGGATGGCCTTCGTAGCATCGACTCCATTCATTTCTGGCATATGGATATCCATGAGGATTAAATCAGCCCAATCGTCTTTTGCCGCCTCAACGGCTAACCTACCATTTTCCACATGCCGAACAGAGTGGCCAAACTTATCTAGAAACGCTTTGGCAATGATCGCGTTAACTTCATTGTCTTCTGCAATCAGAATATTAAGTGGTTTACCTTTCTGACCCTCCGAATTTGGTGCCCGCAATGAAAATTCTTCAGTTTCCTCTGCTGCGGCAGCATCAAATGGTAGATAGGCAATGAATTTAGTTCCTTCACCAAGCGCACTGTCGACGCGAACGGTCCCCCCCATAAGCTTGATTAATTCTTTAACGATGGATAATCCTAATCCCGTACCGCCATGTTTACGAGTGATGGTGCTATCTTCCTGCGTAAAGGCATCGAAGATGGCGTCAACGCGGTCAGGAGCAATTCCAGCACCTGTATCCTCAACAGCAAAACACACTAGATGGTCTTTCGGCGAAGATACCAATTCGCCAATGTTCTCTTTGCCGATGACTAATTCAATAGTGAGCTGAACACGTCCATAATCCGTGAATTTGATTGCGTTACTTAAAAGATTCCAAAGGATTTGGCGTAGGCGCACAGTGTCACCTTTGATCACCATGCTAGAATCTATTTCGTAACTGACTGCCAATTCAATTCCTTTGTCATCAGCCAAGCTTTGGAATGGTGTCGCGATCGTCGAAACTAATCCCGGCAACGAAAACACCTTATCTTCCAACTCAAGTCCGCCAGCTTCAATTTTGCTCATATCAAGGACATCATTGATTATTGCGAGAAGTGTCTGACCTGAAGATAGTATAGTCGCTACTTTTTTCTTTTGGTCCTGGTCGAGCGCCGTATCTGCAAGTAACTGCGCCAACCCAAGAACCCCGTTTAGTGGGGTTCTGATCTCGTGACTCATGGTCGAAAGAAAATTCGATTTCGCTAGACTTGCCGTTTCCGCATTTTCTTGTGCTATTTTTAGTCGAGTAATATCAATGCGCATGCCGACAACACTGCCGTCGGGCATCTGTTGTTCCGCCATTCGCAACCAGCGCCCATCTTTTAATTTTTGCTCAACAATAGAATTACCCGATTTGTGCACCGCTAATCGTTCTTCAACCCATTCCTCTTCACGCCCAATCGCGTCGGGATGCTGACCCTTACGCACTCCTTCCCGAATAATATCTTCAAATTTTGCGCCTGGAACCATTAAATGTTTCGAGAGAGGGTAGTACTCCCGATATTTTTCGTTACACATAACCAATCGCCCATCCGCATCATAATAGACGAAACCTTCATCCATAATCTCAAGCGCGGTGAGAAGTTGTGCCTTTGATTTATCAGCTTTGTCCGACAATTCCATTTGGGACGTAATGTCGCGAGTAACTCCTCGATATCCGAGAAACTCTTCGAATTCGTTGAAGATCGGCTCACCGCTTGTTGACATCCATCGTGTGCCATTAGATTCAACTCGGCAAAAGACAAAATCGTAAAAGGGGCGACGGCTTTCTAAATCATTTAGATGTTTAGCCCAATTTTCGTCTGAGATTCCATCTGAACGCCATTCGGTGCGCAATTTTCCGTAATGCCATTCGGGTACCAACCCTGTAAAAAGTGTCACGCTCTCACTCAAATAGGTGAATCTCAGGTCGCTATCTGTTTCCCAAAACCAACCGTTTATCAGTTTAGCAAAATGTTCTAGTTGATCCAAAATGAACAGCCTTTCCAAATTCTCGAGAACAATTACCATACCTATGCGGCAGTTATCGAACTGAACTCTATATAGTCATTTTTTGTACTAAATTCAGCAATAACATTATGCCTAAAATGGGATGTCTCGTTCTGGCCCGAACAAGAAGGCGTTTTCACGATTAGACGCGTTTGAAAAAGCTTCCGCTATGGGTTCAGGGCATCCCTTGCCTATTGGCAAAAGCGACCTGTTTTAACAGGTACGAATTCGTCCGTTCAGGGTCCAAAGCCAGCAACTCTGGCCGGCCGACAATCAAGTCCGTGTACCTCCATATAGCGGAACCAGCAAGATACAGCACTTTAGGCGATCAACAGACCCCAGCCCGAAACGCACTATGTCTCAATTTCAAACCCGGCTAGCGCGTATAAAAGCACGCCCGGTTTTCCACAGCGACAGCCCGGCCTGATTTGCGTAAGCTACCGGCAAGGAGGCATCGCCATGACACCCGCAAAATTCAACCTGGAGAAAACGCCCTTAGGGATGCAGTACGTCATTCCGGGCACGGAACGGCCAGCCAGACAGGAACGCCGCGTATACAGCGCTGACGGTGATCAGTTCGTGATACCCGGCGCTGAGCGCATTTCGACCAGGGAGCATCTGGCCCGACTGGCGGACAAGCCGTTGGTGGCGCGCTGTGGTCAAATTGGCCTGCGTGGGACGGGGTTGTTTGGATCACGCCCCCCTACCCCGGCCATCGCCCGCCAATGACTTAATGCAACGCCTTATAGGCATCGGGCTCAAAGGCGCTGACCTGGATCACCGCCTCGCGCAGGTCCTCCGCTTCGTTAATCAGCGCCGCTTCCGCTTTCGAGATCAGATCGGCTTTACGGGCGGCATCAGCCATCGCCCGCACCGTGTCTTTTTTTAAGTGCCCGTCGCGGCGCGCCTGTTCCAGCCGGGCCCGGGCCGGGGCGGCGGCGAGCAGGTGGGCAAAGGCATGGTCAAGGGCGCCGAGCCCCGGACTATCCGGCGCCGGATGATAAATATCCCCGGTCAGGGCCTGGCGCAGATCAGGGTCCGTTGTCATCGCCTCGGCAACGGCGTCGATCTGCCGGTCGGTCAGGGCACGGCGCCCTGCCCCCAGCGGAAAGCACAACAGCCGGGCAATTGCGGCGGCGAAGCGGTTCGGCAGATTGGCGAGCACCCCGATCAGCGCGGCTTCGGTTTCCTGCAAGGCATGGCAACAGGCCCAGTCAAGCAGGGGTCTGTGGTTTTCAGGCCGCCCCTTGTCGTGAAAATCCTTGAGCACAGCGGTTGCAATAAACATCCAGGCAAAGGCATCGGCGAGCCGGCCGCTTAAGTATTCGCGGCGCTTCAGGGCACCGCCCAGGGTGCCGAGCGCGATATCCGCGATCAAAGCGAAGGCCACTGCATAGCGGCCGAGCGCCTTGTAGTAACGGCTTTCCGGGCCGCTGACGGGCGCCGCGGCCAGCCGGCCACCGCTCAGGGCGAGGGTGAAGGCACGGACGGCATTGCCGGCGATATGACCGAGGTGGCCAAAAAACGCCTGGTCGAAAGCCCGCAGATCACCGGCCTCGATGGCCTGCATCTCGTCGAGCACGAAAGGATGGCATCGGATCGCGCCCTGGCCGAAAACAATCAGCGACCGGGTCAGAATATTTGCGCCCTCAACCGTGATCCCGATGGGGATCGAGGTATAGGGATTGGAGTAAATATTTTCCGGCCCCCGGCAAATGGCGGCGCCGGCATGGATGTCCATGGCGTCGCTGATGCAAACCCGCGAACCCTCGGTCAGATAGGCTTTGACGATGGCCGAAATGACCGACGGTTTCTCGCCGGCATCAACCGCCCCAAAGGCCAGACGCCGGGCGGCGTTCATGAAATAGGCATGGCCGGCAATGCGGGCCAGGCGTTCGCGGATGCCTTCAAACTTGCCGATCGACATGCCGAACTGTTCACGCACGGTGGCGTAGGCGCTGGTCGAGCGGGCGGCCAGCTGGGCGGCGCCGACGGCTTGTGACGGCAACGAGATAC
>JABMNT010000211.1 GCA_013203595.1 Rhodospirillales bacterium | reverse complement strand
TAAAAAACGGATCAAATACCAGTCGCTGTGTTTCTTCATCCATTCCGGTCCCGGTATCCGAAACCCGAAGGATCACACCTGTTTCGTGGCTCCTTTTGGCAATATTCGGGGCCATATCCTGATTTGGATGCTGCAGGCAAAGTCCGACTGAAATTTCTCCAACAGCATTCTCCAGGGCATCAATTGCGTTTGAAACCAGGTTTATCAAGACCGATTGAATCTGGGATGCATCCGCTAAAACAAAACCGGCATCTTCGTCCAAATCCGACTTTAGAAGGGCGGTTGCAGGAATTGTCGGTTTTAAAATTTCCAGGGTTTCTACAACCAAACGATGGATATCGATAAATTCCTTCTCGAGGACCTCCTGGCGACTGAACATCATCAACTGCCGCACCAGTTCTGCGGCCCGTTGACTGGCTTGGCCTATTGTTCTGGCATTGTTTTGATCGGTAGTTCCCGCCGGCAGGGATTCCTGCAACCGCATACTCAGTGCCAAAATAGGCTGCATCAGATTATTGAGGTTATGGGATATTCCGCCGACCAAATTGCCGAGAGCCTGCATTTTTTGCGCCTGCACAAGCTTCTTTTCAGCTTTGTGGCGGTTTCTGATTTCCAGGGATATGGTCTGTGCAACCGCATTCGCGCGTCGCCAAAACAGGGTAAAAATAGAAAGAATTATCACAAAAAGAACGAGTATAACCGGCAGTAACCACTTCAGCATTTCGCTCCCGGGTTGATCCGCATTCCAGGTCAATCTGGCCATCGTCTCTCCCGACAGGGTCGTTAACCCATAGGATGCGGTGCTTGCGTTCAATTGATGAGAGTTGAAATCGAGTTGAAGATTATTCAACAAATAATTCTCTGACAATTCGGCCAATTTTTCAGGGGAGAGAGCCTGCAGGATAACAAGCACTGCTTTGGTCGGCAGGAGATTTATCTTGTCGCCGTTATAGGTATAATTTGTCAACGAGCTGGCTGCCACCAGAAACATTTGTGTACCGTTTGAGGTAAACCCCGTGACGGGAACCGGTAAGCCCCCCTTCGGGGTTCTGGCTCGGGTTTGTTCAATCAGCAAAGCGATATCTTTTTTGTATGTCTGGAACGGATCACCCGGTTTTTCCTCGCCATCAATCATGCTGTAAACGATTTGATTGTTTTCGTTCAATACAAATGACGAATGCACCTGAAAGGTATCTGCCAGGTAGGGCCCGACATTGTCCCGCGCCCATACAGGATTAAAACTGACAATCAGGTTTTCAACGGCTTCATCCCAATAGGTAAAGTCGTAACTCAACCGGCCCAGGTCTTTTTCAAGAGTATTAACAATGGAACTGGCCATATGAACAGACTTGTCTTTGGCAATTTTATTCTGACTGTCAGCTGCATAGGCCACCAACCCGCAGATCACGGCAATTGATAATCCAACAACAAACAAGACGGGAAACAGCAGACCGTTCCGCATCTGTGTCAGGTCGCTATCAAGTTTTTTAAAGTCTAGTCTAGCATCTGCCATTCGAACTGTATTTCCAAATTATCCCCGCAGGGCACCCCGATAAATGACGGCCTGCGCTTTGCATCATCCGCTTCGATTAAAACTTTCGATAGACAACCGTCGTCACAAAATCCGCAACAATCACATGTTTGGAAACTAAGAAAACTTCAGTCCGCAGGAATCCCCGACATGAAGGTAGAATTCTATTGTTGCAGGGAAATTAACAAGGTGTTAAAGCCTGTGAACTGGAGGGCCAGGAATACTTGAGTAATTGACCAAAAAACTGCCATACAACCTGCCGTTTCTGGCTCAATTTGAGATTGCACGCTGCTGGCGAAAATCTGATGAAAGATGAAACCCGGGCAGTGCCGGCGCCTCTGATAAATGCGCAGGCTGATCCCGCTGCCAGCAGACCCCAATCAAATTACTGGAACGGTACGCATACATCAGTAAACTGTGTTTTTGTTGCAGTTAATACGTATGTATGGAGGCCTGATCTGACCCCGGTATTTGAAACTGATAGTGCTGCCGCCAGGGAACACCCTCTGATCCAGGATTTTTGCGCGCTGATCTGTGCGACGGTGGGTGACGGTCTGCTTGAGTTTAAGGATATTCAGGCCAGGCCGTTTATGAAGTTTTGGAAGAACTTCATCATATATCGCTATGAGCCGGCGGAAGATGATTTTCGCGTAGTTTTTTATGGAAGCCACGTGGCGTCCATGTATGGCGCTGACCATACGGGGAAACTGCTTTCGGAAATGGGCTTCAACGAGGTTTACCAGGAAGTTCACACCCTCAATAAAAGAATTATTGACGGCGATCAGCAGGTGTTCGCCAGTGGCACCCTGTTCTGGCAGAACAAGAAATACCGTATCTGGCATCAGGCGAAGTTGCCGATGAAACGGGATGGCGGTGAAAATGAAATCCTGGTTCTGATGGACTATGAATAGTCCGCAAACAACCGTCAGATAAAACCCGTTGCTCTGCCAAGTCAGGCCAAACATTTGCTGAATGGATGCCGGTGCCGGAGGCGGTCATTGATCCAGTTGCAGGAAAGCGCGTCGACAATCATTGCCGGCAATCGCCCCGACGCCGCTCGCCTCCCCCCCTTCCAGCTCAGCCCTACCCGCTCAGCAAAACCGCACCGATGGCCATGCTTGTCGCCGCCTGCACCGGATCGATCACCGGGATCCCCAAGTGCCGGGCCAGCGGTGTCCGGTGTCTGGCCATGCCGGCGCAGCCGAGGATGATGGTGTCGGCGCCATCCCTGTCGCGGAGCTCGGTGCCGACAGCGCACAGGCGTTCGAATGTCTGGCCGCTGGTGGCACTTTCGTGAACCGACAAATTGACGGCGCGCTCACCGGCCAGGCGCGCTGTCACCCCCATTTGGCGCAGATAACGCAGATGGCGTTTGATCGAGGCCTCGGCGATGGCGATGACGCCGAACCGGTCACCCTGCGTCAAAGCTGTCAGCACCCCGCATTCCTGAATGCCGAACACCGGTTTGGCGGAGGCCTCCCGGCAGACCGCAAGGCCCGGGTCCGAATAGCAGGCAATAACAAAGGCATCGGCATCACCGCGCTTTTCGACCAGATGCTTGAGCGGCATGACCACGCCATCGACATCGGCCTGGCTTTCGATTCCGAACGGCCCTTCTTTGAGCGTGATGCATTCGATCTCCGGGTTGCCGGCAATGCAGAAGGGCCGCAGGGCTTCGCTCATGCCATCGGTGACGGCGGGGTTGGAATTGGGGTTGATGACGACAATCCGCATAATTTGAGATCCTTACAGCAGGTCCGCAGCGAAGTTTCGCGCGGGGCTTAACAGGGCGGACGCATCCAGGGGTGCGCCTTCGGCCCCGGCCTGGCGCTCGAGAAACTGGCCGGAGCCCTTCTCGGCCAGCAGGGTTTCATTGTCGACAATGACCCGGCCCCGGGAGATCACGGTGCGTGGCCAGCCGGTGATCTGCATGCCCTCATAAGGCGTGTAGTCCATATTATCATGCAGCATTTCCTGGCTGATGGTGCGTTTCCAGTTGGGGTCCCAGATCGCCAGATCGGCGTCGCTGCCGATGGCGATGGTGCCCTTGCGCGGATGTAGGCCGTAGATTTTGGCGGCATTGGTCGAGGTCAAAGCGACAAACTGGTTGAGCGTCAGCCGCCCACGGCCGACCCCTTCGGAAAACAGCAGGGGCATGCGGGTCTCGATCCCCGGTACCCCGTTGGCGATTTTCTTGAAGCTCGGGTTTGGCCCGGCGTTGAACTTGCCGGTTTCGTCGTAGCGATACGGCGCATGGTCCGACGAGAACACCTGGAAGGTGCCATTGCTCAGGCCGAGCCAGATGGCGTCCTGCCCGGCCTTGTCGCGGGGCGGCGGCGAGCAGCAGAACTTGGCCCCTTCCATGCCGTTTTTGTCCAGGTCATCAGCTGTCAGGAACAGATATTGCGGGCAGGTTTCGCCGTATATCTCGAGCCCCTGATTGCGCGCATTGAGGATGGCGTTGGCGGCTTGTGGGGCCGAGACATGGACGATCAGCAGTTTCGCGTCGGCCAGCCGGGCCAGATCGATAGCCCGGCGCGCGGCTTCGCTTTCGGCGATGGCATTGTGGCTGACCGCATGGAATTTGGGGGCCACATAGCCGCCGTTCAGCAACCGTTCCGACAGCCAGTTGATGATGTCGTTGTTTTCCGCATGGACCATGGTGATGGCGCCATGGCGACGGGCCACCGACAACACATCAAGCATCTGACGGTCATCGATCTTCAGCATCTCGTAGGTCATGTAGACCTTGAACGAGCAATAGCCATCCTTGATCAGGGCCGGCAGTTCCTGGCCCAGCACCTGTTCTGTGGGGTCCGAGATAATCAGGTGAAAGGCGTAATCAATGACCGACTTGGGCCCGGCCCGGCTGTGCGCAATCTTGACCACATCGCGCAGGCTCTGGCCCCGGTGCTGGGCGGCAAAGGGAATGAAGGTGGTATTGCCGCCAAAAGCGGCAGACGCGCTGCCCGAATAAAAATCATCGGCGGTCATGATCTTGGTCGAGGATTCCTGCTCGATATGGCAATGGGCATCGATACCGCCGGGAAGTACCAGCATGCCCGTGGCATCAATGGTCCGGGTGGCTTCGCCCAGATTGTGACCGAGGGCGACAATGCGACCGTCACGCACGCCGATATCGGACGTGTAGGTATCGCTCGCCGTGGCCACGGTGCCTCCTGAGATGATCAGGTCATAGGTTGTCATGCCAGTCTCCATCAATGTTGCTTGTCAGCCGGCCGGCTCGATCACACCGGTTTGTTCGACGATCCGACCGTAGTGTTCGGTACGGCGATGCCGGGCAAAGTCGAAAATGGTTTTTTTGCCGAAGCTGCAGTCATCGAGATCGCAGGCATGGACAATCAGTTCGTCGTCTTCGCTGGTGGCCTCGACCATGATCTTGCCATCGGGATTGATAATCAGGCTGCCGCCAATCAGTGGAAAGCCGTCCTCGACTCCGGCCTTGGCGACGCCGACCACCCAGGTCGAGTTCTGGTAGGCACCGGCCTGCATGACCAGCCGGTTGTGAAATAACCGGTCGGCCGGGCCTTCGTCGCGCTTTTGCGAATTGATCGCCGGCGTGTTGTACCCGAGGCAGATCATCTCCACCCCCTGCAGCCCCATCACCCGGTAGGTTTCCGGCCAGCGGCGGTCGTTGCAGATACACATGCCGAACAGGCCACCCAGGGTCCGGGTCACCGGAAACCCCGTATCGCCGGGCAGAAAGTAGCGTTTTTCCAGATGCTGAAAATCCCGCTCCGTATCATATTCGGAATGGCCCGGCAGGTGGGTCTTGCGGTAGCGGGCGACGATATTGGCGTCGCGGTCGGTCAGGATCGATGTATTGAAATGCTGCCCTTCCGGCGTCAGTTCGGCAAAACCAAAGGAGATGGCGATGCGCAGTTCCCGGGCCCGCTCAAACAGCGGCCGGGTATCAGGCCCCGGCATTTCCCGTTCGAACCAGCTGTCGACCTCGGCCTGATCCTCCATGTACCAGCGCGGGAAAAACGTGGTCAGGGCCAGTTCGGGAAACACCACCAGTGTGCAGTCCTGGGTCGCGGCCTGCTCCAGCAGGGCGATCATCCGCGCCACCGTTTGCTGGCGGCTGTCCGCCTTCTGGATGGCGCCCATTTGCGCGCCACCGACAACGATTGTCCTCATGCCATCACTCCCCTGATCTGATCCCTGATTTTCATGGTACTTAAGTTCTCACTGAATTGCGATAGGCGTCCACATCCTGGGCATAGGGTGCGGAATCCGATGCGCCTTTTTGCGTGGTCGCCAACGCGGCCACATCACAGGCGAAATCAATCGCCTGGTCAACATCCATTCCCTCGGCCAGGGCGACCCCCAGACCGGCATTAAAACAGTCACCGGCGGCGACCGTGTCAATGGCGGTGACGGCTGAGGCCTGGCGTTCGCCGGTTTTGCCGGCCACGCACCACGCCACTCCCAGTTCCCCCATGGTCACCACCGCGCCCGGCACCCCGGCCCGGCAGATCGCACTGGCCGCAGCCCTTGCCTCGGCCAGGGACAGAGGCCGATGGCCGGTGATGATTTCGACCTCGTGGCCGTTGGGGGTGATGAGGTCGAAGGATTGCAGAACCGCTTTCGACCAGGGCCGTGCCGGTGCCGGAGCCGGGTCCATCAGCACCCGGGTGCCGGCGGCGCGCGCTATTTTCGCCGCGGCCACGGAGGTGGCCAGGGGAATTTCGTTCTGCAGAAGCAATACCTCGGCCTCAGCAATCAGGTCCCTGAATTGTTCGAGCTGCTGCGCCGTGACCAGGCCATTGGCGCCGGCGCCGATGCGGATGCTGTTGGAGCCGTCGGCCATCACATCGATCAGCGCCAGCCCGGTTGCGGTGTCGGGCAAAACCGTCAGATGGCAATCAACCCCCGCCCGGTTGAGCGCCGCCAGGGCATTATGGCCAAACGGATCATCGCCGATGCAGCCGATCAGCGCCGTCCCCGTACCAAGCCGGCTGGCGGCAACGCTTTGGTTGGCTCCCTTGCCGCCGAGTGCAATGGCGATGTCCCTGGCAAAAACCGTTTCGCCGGCAAGCGGGCCTTTGTCCAGATAGGAGGTGATATCGATATTGACGCTGCCGACGATGACGATCCGGTTCATGGTTTTGCTATCCGCCTCGGTTTCAGCAATCCAGCGCGTCGGCCACCTGTTCAATGCTGGTGGCGATGATCTCCCAGTCCTGCTC
>JABMNT010000210.1 GCA_013203595.1 Rhodospirillales bacterium | reverse complement strand
GCGCCCATACAGAATGCACTCAGGTGCATCGGTCGGGGTGTAGCGCAGTCTGGTAGCGCATCGTGTTCGGAACGCGGGGGTCGTAGGTTCAAATCCTATCACCCCGACCATTTTCCCTTTTGTCCACCCCGGAGACTTGGGGTGCAGACCGCACCTAGGATATTGCTGGGCACTCACAGTGGATAATCCCCACTTCGGGATGCTTTTGCGCCAATGCTGTACAGCCCCCCGTCACCACAATGCCTTCTTCCCCCTCACCGCTCGTTTATGAGCGCTTGAGGTCGGGGTCGGGTTTAAGGCAAGATGAGCCTCCAACCACACGAAGGATTGTCTGCGTGCGTAATCTTGTAATCGGGGCAATTTTCGGGATCGT
Source organism: Rhodospirillales bacterium (assembly GCA_013203595.1). GTDB lineage: Bacteria > Pseudomonadota > Alphaproteobacteria > Rhodospirillales > Casp-alpha2 > JABMNT01. The sequence continues at coordinate 6,937 of JABMNT010000210.1, read as the reverse complement.
TACCGGTGCCGTCGTCGGCGCAACACTCATTGGCCCGCAACTGGTTGAGAAAATTCCCGGTTTCACCGGCAAACCGAACTCCGGCGAGGTAATTCCCGAGCCCGAAACTGCCGCCAATAAAGCTCAATCGGAAAACCCGAAAATTACGCTCAAAACACCGCCGGTCAGCCCCAGTCAGCCGGGCCTTCGCTGGCGCATGGCCAGCGCCTTCAGTTCAACCTTTGCAAATCTGGGTGATCTGGCGAAACGGCTTGAACGCCAGATTGGGCGGGTTTCTGACGGGCGTTTAAGAATTCAGTTGCATGAGCCGGGAACCCTGGTTGCCTCAGACCAGATGTTTGACGCGGTCCGCTCGGGCACCATTGAGGCCGCCTTTGGCACCACATCCTTCTGGGCCGCGAAAATCCCGGCGCTCCGGCTTTTTGAGTCGACCCCCTTTGGCCCACCCGCACAGGAATTCCTGTCCTGGTTCTACTTCTCGGGTGGCCAGAAAATCTATCAGGATATTTATCACAAACAGGGCATTCACGGTTTAATCTGTGGCGTGGCCGCAGCCGAGGCTTCGGGCTGGTTTAAAAAGAAAATTGAATCTGTCGACGATCTCAAAGGACTGCGCATGCGCATATCGGGGCTGGGTGCCCAGGTTATGTCAAAACTGGGGGTCGAGACCCAGTCGATGTCTGATGGAGATGTTTTTGTCGCCTTCGAATCCGGTATGCTGGATGCGGCCGAATTCTCGCAGCCGTCGGTCGATTTAAAGCTCGGCCTGTATCGAATGGCTGACCACTATTACTTTCCCGGCTGGCACCAACCGGTTACATTGGTTGAGTTAATAATCAACCTGGACACATGGGACGCGCTCCGCACCACGCAACAGACGCAGATCGCTACGGTCTGTGGCGACAATGTCAGGTACAGTCTGGCACAAAGCGAAGCGGCCCAGTTTATTGCGCTAAAGGAACTGGTTAGACTGGGTGTAAATTTGGAGTCCTGGCCGACCGAGGTCCTCGATAAATTAAATGAAGCCTGGGTCGAGGTGGTGTCGGAAGAAGCCCAGCAGGACAAAGACTTCCAACGGGTATGGCGTTCGATGCAGAGGTTCCGCGAAGAATTTGGAATTTGGCGCGAGCTATCTCGCCCGTAACACAAAGTATTATGAATTTTTAATGGCGCATTTAGGGCGTTCTGTCTGCATTATGATAGGAATTGACTTGAAACTGCCCCCCTGGAACGGTTATCAGAAATATCAATTACCGACCCTTCCGGTATTAACAAATTTTCAACTGACAAATTCGCATGGAGATCAAAAATGATTAAAATGAATAAACTCGTTGCCTGGGCGACAATTGGCTTCGCCATTGCCATCTATCCGGCCACCGGCGCGCAGGCGGCCGATGGTGCAAAAGTATTCAAAAAGTGCAAAGCCTGCCATGCATTTGGTAAAAACGGCCTTGGCCCTGACCTGACCGGTATCGTCGGCCGGAAAGCCGGTAGCATTAAGTATAAATTCTCGAAAGCATTGGCCGCAAAAGCCGATGAGGGTTTGGTCTGGACCGAAGAAAACCTGGATGAATTCCTTGCAAAACCAAGGGATTTTATCAAAAAAACAAAAATGACCTTTGCCGGTCTCAAAAAGGAAGACGATCGCAAAGCCGTGATCGAGTACCTGAAAACCAAATAACAGGCCATTTTCACATAAAAAAAACCGCTGCTACGTTTTCGTATCAGCGGTTTTTTTCATGTTTGACAGAATAAACTAGTCGCGGACAACCATCACCGAACAGTCGGAATGACGAACCACACGGGCCGCGTTGGGTCCCAGCAAATAATCCTTGAGATCCGGCCGGTGTGCGCCCATGACGATCAGATCGGCGCTGATCTTGTCAGCGATTGATAAAATCACCTCATAAACAGTGCCCTCCCCAACAATATGCTGCACCTTCACGGTGGCAGGCACATTTGCCGAAACAAATTCGTGCAGCTTTTTCAGAGTTTTATCAGCGACATCCTTTCTGAAACCGGCTGGGAAGGACTGGCCGACGATCGTCATCCCGAAATCCGGAACAACGGTCAGAACATGCAAACTGCCGCCCGACATTTGGCAAATTTCAAGCGCCGTAGCCAGGGCCTTTTTCCAGGAGTTGTCGTGGTTCAGATCGATTGGCAACAAAACAGTACGAAACATGATAATTGCTCCCTCAAGCTGATGCGGTTAGCGGTTTACGGCGACGTTGCAACATGACGACGACAAACAACAGGACAAGGGCCGGCATATACATCCACTGCTTTGCCGGGCTGTTTGAATCCATGATCACGTTGGCAATTTCACCGGTATCAAGTTCACCCAGCCCCTGCTTGTCGGCGGCGCCGCCAAACTGCACGTTTGCAATGACCTGCTTGCCGGCATCTTCGCGCAATTCAAGTCCGGCAGCATTGGCAAGGCGGTCCTTCCCTTCGCCGTTCGCACCAACCGGCAGCATGATGATTTTATCAATCGCCTTGCCGTCAAAATCTTTACCCACAACCCGGACCCGGATCAGACCATTATCGGGAAGCGATTCAGCCACCTCATAGACCTGGGCTGCCGGTGCTTCAATCAGGGGCGGATAAATCTGATCCATCCAGTAGGCCGGTCGGAACAGAGTGAAAGCAATCAGAAGCAGCGCCGCAATCTCCCATATCCGGCATTTAACAATGAAGAAGCCCTGCGTCGCCGCGGCGAACAACATCATTGCCGTTATGGCAGTAACAATCGTTATCAAGAGATGATACCAGGTATCAACCCCGATCATCAGGAGTTCCGTATTGAAGATGAACAGGAAGGGAAGAATTGCGGTGCGAATATCGTAGGCAAATCCCTGCAGGCCCGTCTTAATGGGATCACCACCTGATATTGCCGCTGCGGCAAAAGCCGCCATCGCCACCGGCGGTGTATCGTCGGCCAGAATACCGAAGTAAAAGACGAACATATGGGCAGCAATCAACGGCACGATCAGTCCGTTCTCCGCGCCAATCGTCACAATAACCGGTGCCATCAGGGACGAGACAACAATATAGTTGGCCGTTGTCGGCAGGCCCATTCCGAGAATCAGACTGAATACGGCCGTCCAGAACAGCATCAGGATCAGGTATCCACCGGACAGGAACTCGACCAGTTCGCCCATGACCTGACCGATCGGTGTCAGCGTTACGGTGCCAACAACAATCCCGGCAGCTGCCGTGGCAACGCCAATACCGATCATGTTTCGTGATCCGGCAATCAGACCGTCAAGCACATCAACGACACCCTGCTTGAAACCGCTGATCAGTGTTTCGCCCGTTCCCCGCAGAAACGACTTAACTGCATCCTGGGTCAACAGCACGAACAACAAGAACACGGAAGCCCAGAAGGCCGAAAGCGACGGCGATAACCGCTCAACGATCAAACACCAGATCAACAGGAAGACCGGCAGCAAATAATAAAGCCCGGCTTTAACCGTCGGCCCTGTTTCCGGCAATTCGGTGATGGCCAATTCCGTTTCCAGCTCCGGATAACGCACCGCGTATTTGACCAGCGCCAAATAGATGACAATCATGCCCGCAGCGGCCATCCAGGGCGTCGCGTCGCCAAAGGTAACCTTGGTCCAGCTAAGGGTGTAATAAACGATGGCGCTCATCACGATCAGACCAACAAGCGTCGTTGAGAACCCGAACACGGTGCGCATAAACGTTGTCGGAACGCGCCGCGGAATGCCCTTCATGTCGGCTTTGACCGCTTCCAGGTGCACGATATAGACGAGCGCCATGTAGGAAATCAAAGCCGGAAGTGCGGCATGGGTGATCACTTCCGTGTAGGTAATGCCGACAAACTCAACCATCAAAAAGGCGACCGCGCCCATAACCGGGGGCGTCAACTGGCCGTTGGTCGATGAGGCGACTTCCACGGCGCCGGCTTTCTCGGCCGAGAAACCGACTTTTTTCATCAGGGGAATGGTAAAGGTTCCCGTTGTCACCACGTTGGCAATAGCCGAACCGGAAACCAGTCCGGTCAAGGCCGAAGAAACAACGGCGGTCTTCGCTGGTCCGCCCCGCAAATGGCCCATCAAGGCGAAGGCCACGCGAATGAAGTAATTGCCGGCACCGGCCTTTTCCAACAGCGAGCCAAACAGCACAAACAGGAAAACCATGCTGGTCGAAACCCCGAGGGCCACCCCAAATATACCTTCCGTGGTCAGATAATAATGCGACATACCCTTGTTCAGGCTGGGGCCCTGGTGGGCGATAATCTCAGGCATATGGGCCCCGCCGAAGGAATAAATCATGAAGATGATGGCGACGATCATCAACGGGGGACCGAGGGCACGGCGTGTTGCCTCCAAAACCATCACAATTCCGACCACGCCAAAGACAACATCAGCCGTTGTCGGCAGGCCGGGGCGTTCGGCAATTTCCCGGTAGGCGATAAATATGTAGGCGGCGGCTCCCGCCGCGACAAATGCCAGTATCCAATCCACAACAGGAATATAACTGCGCGGTGAGCCCTTGAAGGCGGGGAAAGCCAGAAATGCCAAAAAGATGGCAAAGGCCAGATGAATGGAGCGGGCTTCGGTGGAATTAAACAGCCCGATATTGAAGATATAGGGAAGTGGTGAGGCATACCAGAGCTGAAACAGGGCCCAGAGCAGCGGGATCACCCACAGAACCTTTGCCGAGACACCCGTTGGATTACGACCGCCTGTGTCTGAATCAGCGATCATGTCGGCGAGATCAGCCTGTGATGCGACCGGTGCTCCGTTTGTTTCCTGTGCCATTAATAGCCTCTCCACATGGATCAATCAGAACAAAATCAAAATGCAGTCGAATGCCCTAAATGTCTGACCCTTTAAGTTGAATAGTATAAGTTGAATAATCGAAAATAAAAAATAGCGAGAGAGCCGGAGCTCTCTCGCCGTGGGTCGAACCTACATCCAACCGCGTTCCTTATAGTACTTGACTGCACCGTCATGCAGGGGAGCAGAAAGGCCGTTTTTGATCATGTCTTTCTCTTGCAGGTTTTCAAAGGACGGGTGCATCTTTCTGAACTGCTTGATGTTGTCGAACACCGATTTGACCACCTGATAGACCGTGTTTGCGGGCGCACGGGTGGACGAAACGAAGGTTGCCCCAACACCAAAGGTTTTAATATCGTTCGGATTTCCACGATACATGCCGCCGGGGATCGTTGCATAGCTATAAAACGGATTGTCTTTCACCAGCTTGTCGATAGCTGGGCCCGTTACATCGACAAAAACCGCATCGCAGGTTGACGCCGCTTCCTGGTTAAGGGCATTCGGCATTCCAACCAGCCAGAAAAAGGCATCAATTTTGTTATCGCAAAGGGCGCTCGGTGTTTCGGCAGATTTCATTTGAGCGACAAGCTGCAGATCAGCATTTTTTTTGCCCATCGCCCCCCACATGACACCCCAAGTTGCCTCGGTGCCGGAACCAGGGTTGCCGATATTGACCCTTTTGCCAACCAATTCACCCACGTGCTTAATACCTGAGTCCTTACGCGCGACAATCGTCACCGGTTCCGCATGTACAGCAAACACAGCGCGCAGGTCCTTGAACGCACCCTGGTCGGCAAACTTGCCAAGCCCATTATAGGAATCATACTGCACATCGGACTGGGCCACGCCCATATCCAGCTCGCCGGCGCGAATGGTGTTGACGTTATAGACGGACCCACCGGTTGATTCGGCCGAACAACGCACCCCGTGGCTGCTTTTCCCCTTGTTGACCAAACGGCAAATGGACTGACCGGTTGGGTAATACACGCCAGTAACCCCACCTGTACCAATGGTAATGAATTCGACGGCGCCGGCGCTGCCAGCAGCAACGGCAAATCCGGCTGCGATTGCGCTAGCGACTAAAGTTTTCTTAAACGACATTTAAGTAGCCTCCTTGAGATAAAACCCCTTCGAGAACAAAGGGTGTCAAAAACCCGCCAGAAAATTCGACGGTACAGCCACGTTTTCTATTTAAAGAACGCAACTGAAGTACTGAATTTTCAACATAAGTACATATGTTCATGCTTCTATTCAAAAGAAGTGTAACACAGGCTCACTTCGGCGCAAGAGCGATGAAAAATCTTTTTATATCAATGTCTTAGAAAAAAATACCAATTGAAGAAACAGACGCTCAGACAATTCCAAGCTGGGCCAATGTGGAATCAATTGCAGCACCCAATTTATCGACCAGTTCGGAAACCTGAGCCTTTTCAATTATAAAGGGCGGCGCCAGCAGGATATGATCACCGCGTCTTCCATCGACCGTTCCGCCCGCCGGATAACATAATAAACCGAGATCCATGGCCCGGCTTTTAATCACCGCATGGGTTTTTAATAACGGGTCCAGCGGCGCTTTCGACGCGCGGTCGGCGACCAGTTCAATACCGTAGAACAAGCCACGCCCGCGGATGTCACCGATGTTCGGATGATTGCCGAACCGGTCGTGCAATTGCCTGTCCAGTTCTTCTCCCTGCCGCCTGACATTCTCAAGCAAATGATGCGAGCGGATTTTATGCTGGACCGCCAGCGCCGCCGCACAGGCAATGGGATGACCCAGATAGGTATGGCCGTGCTGAAAGAATCCGGACCCGTCGCGAATGGCTTGCAGAATTTTACCGGAAACCAGAGTTGCACCAATGGGCTGATAACCGGCGCCCAGGCCCTTGGCTATGGTTACAATATCGGGCGCAATTCCGTCCTGTTCACTGGCAAAGGTAGTACCCGTCCGGCCCATGCCGCACATGACCTCGTCCAGGATCAGCAAAACCCCGTGGCGGTCGCAAATTTCGCGGATGCGTTTGAAATATCCCGCCACGGGCGTCAACACTCCGGCCGTGGCGCCGCCCACGGTTTCGGCGATGAAGGCGGCCACATTGCGCGGCCCCAAACGCTCGATCTCGGCCTCCAAT
>JABMNT010000209.1 GCA_013203595.1 Rhodospirillales bacterium | reverse complement strand
TTGAATTGGTCACCCGAGCAGATCGCCGGTTGGCTGAAGCGCGCTTTACACATTGGTCCGCCAACGTCCTCCAACGCCATTATGCAGCGGGCAAAGCCCCGACTGCGGAGAGAACAGTGAACCCGACAGGTACAACACGGAGAGCTTGACATTCAACCCCGAGTTAGAGAACGGCCTGGATCCATTCCGGACATCGCGAGGTTTGATAGACACCCTAGCTCTCCCGCCATAGACTCGTGCACAATTGGCGTTAGAACGAGAATCATTTGGAGAAATTTTAGTCGGGTCATTATGGACGCAATCGAGGCCATCCTCGCCGCATTCTGCGCCCTGTTGCTGGGGACGCTGGCGGAGTATTTCATACACCGTGCGATGCACTGGGGGATCATTTACCCCGAGGGGCATCTGTGGCATCACGAAAGCAACGAGTCCCGAACCTACGCGGTGGACGTTTTAGACTACGGCGCCGGCGCGGCGATTTTTTGTTGGGTCGGGTTCGTGGTCTCGATCCCCGCGGGTATCGGCTGGGCTGTGGGAGCATTCACCTACGTGGCACTGGCCTCGTACGCGCACCAGCTCCAGCACACCCGTCCCGCGCTGGTGTTCTGGATGCCGCGACCAGTGCACGGTCTTCATCACGCGCACAACATGACTGAGCACAATTTCGGTATACTGGTTGACTGGTGGGATCGTCTTCTTGGCACTTATCGTTCGGTTGGGCGGCCGCGGCGGCGCTCCAGGAAAGGTCGGGGTTTTAAGGACTACATAGCGATCCCCTGGTTCTAGAAAATATTCGACTAAAGTTTTGGTCACAATGAAAAGACGCGTGAAAAGGCCACGCGGCTGAGCGCGTCGAACGTCCGGAATCGGGGGGCGGCCTCAACCGGTCGATGCAACACAAGCGTTAAATCTTTCTGCTGGGGTTTCAAACCCCAATGTTTTGCGCGGCCGTTCGTTGATCTGGCGCGCCAGCGGTAATGCATCTCGCCGTTGATCCGGATGAAGACCTCGTCGGTTGTTGTCAAACAAATGGGATGGATCGCGAAATCTCACAGCTCCGCTACTGATCCCGCTCAATTGAGCATCTCTTCAATATCTGCCATGAACGCCGCCAAGGGCTGTACGCCGGCCTTGAGCCGGGTCTCGCCCGTTTGGTTATGTAAAAGAATGCTTGACGGGGTGCCGGTAACGCCAATCTTAGTGCCTTCGGCAATATCTTCTTGCACCCGGGCTGCGAATCTTCCGCTATCCAGGCATTGTCGAAATTGCTCTCCATCGAGGGCGATTTCCGTCGCCAGAGGGACGAGTTTGGTCACTGGAAAGCCCTCACCGTTGGAACGAGTGCGAGCGTAGATTGCGTCTGTGAATTTCCAAAACGCATCATTGCCCCCTAAAAAATTGGCGCATTCCGATGCCTCCGCCTGCTTTTGGGCGCCTGGATTGTGGAATTGAAGCGGGAAGTGGCGATAAACCCAGTTCACTTGGCCCGCATAAGCTTCCACGACTTGCTTTGCTGTCGGGTGAAAGAGTTTGCAGAAGGGGCACTCAAAGTCGGAGTATTCGATCAACGATATTGTCGCATCAGGATTGCCAAAGATGTGATCGCGTGCGCTGGCAACGCGGCGCACGTCGTTGATCTTCTCGTTCGCTAAACGCTGCTGTTCGGCACGCGCCGCAACTTGATCCTGTTGTTGTTTTTGTATGTATTCCTGAATGCCAAGCGCGATCCGATCACCGAGAAACTCCTGTTCACGTAATTCATTCATGACCTCTTCTTTGACTTTTTGGATGAGCTGTAGCTCATCGGTTTTGGCCTTCAGGTCTGCGGCTTCTTGTCGGGCATCGTTCAATAGCCATAGCAGGGGAGCCGAAACAAGAACGACAATAAGTCCCAAAGCCCAAATTGATAGGTTCACCCGCACCCAATATTCCTTCCCTTGGTTGTTACCACCTCGTGCCAGCACACTTTCACGGCGAAACAGTATCTATGAAGGAGCAGTTTGCCGTTATTTTTTTGCAGTGACGGGGTCGATCAAACATAACACGCGAGGTGTCGATCAGACACCCTGTAGAAAATCGGGGGACTGTATTGGTATTGGGAAAGGCACTGTCAGACCAATTTGACGTGAGGCGGCCAAGGGTGTTCCGTAGCCTCCATGAATGCAAAATCCCTTCCGTTATTTCAACAGCTCGCCTGAGGTGATCCGCCTCGCGGTAGTAATTTATATCCAGTATCCGCTCTTACTGCGGCAATTCGAGGAACTTCTGTTCGAGTGGGGCATCGATATCTGCGACGAAACTGTGTGGTTCTGGTGGAACCGGTTCGGTCCAATGTTTGCCGCGGAGATCAGAAAGCGGAGGGTTC
>JABMNT010000208.1 GCA_013203595.1 Rhodospirillales bacterium | reverse complement strand
GTGGAAAATCGCGAGGATAAGCGCCCGCAACTGGCCGACCTACGAGAATCGGGCTCGATCGAGCAGGACGCCGACGTGGTCATGTTTATCTACCGCGAAGATTACTACATGGAACGCAAGAAGCCCGGACGGCGGGCCGAAGAGGACGAAACCAAGTATTTCGAACGGGAAGCCCGCTGGCAGGAAAACCTGGCCCAGGTTCAGGGCCTGGCCGAAGTCATTATCGCCAAACAGCGTCATGGTCCGATTGGCGATGTCACACTGACGTTCAATGGCGAGTTTACCCGCTTCGGCGATCACGACTGGCAGCATGGCGATCGCTGAGCGGATTGAACTCAACAGGAAAGACGGTTAATTTCCCCTTACCATGACCGATATTTCCGTCCCAGAAACCCACGCCAGCGCAATCCTGACTATTGATCTGGCGGCGATTGTCGAAAATTACAGAACCCTGCAAAAGCAGACACAGGGTGTGGAATGTGCGGCCGTTGTCAAAGCCAATGGCTATGGTCTGGGCGCTGAACAGGTCGGAGGCGCCCTGCTGGGCGCCGGATGTCGGAAATTTTTCGTTGCTCACCTGGACGAAGGCATTGATCTGCGCGCGGTTGTCGGCGATGCCGAGATCCACATTCTGGGCGGCCTGGTGCCCGGTGTGGAGGATGTCTATCGGCAGCACAAGCTGGTTCCCGTTCTCGGCAGCCTGGGCGAGATTGCCGCCTGGAAAGCCTATGCCGACGGCTCCCCCCTGCCCTGTGATATTCATGTCGATACCGGCATGCTGCGCCTCGGCCTGCCGCCCGCTGAACTGCGCCAGATCGCCGATCACCCGCAGCTGATGTCGGGACTGGAGATCCGCAACGTGATCAGCCATCTGGCAGCCGCCGACACAATTCACAGTCCGCAAAGCGGTGCTCAGCTGCGGGCCTTTAAGGAAGCGCGCCGGATCCTTCCCCAGGGCCAGGCCTGTTTTGCCAATTCCTCGGGTATTTTCTGGGGGTCTCCCTACCACTTTGATCTGGTCAGGCCAGGCGTTGCCCTGTACGGCGTCAACCCGACACCGGATTCGGCCAACCCCATGCGGCCAACCGTCGAGTTGCAGGCCCGGATCGTGCAACTGCGCGATGCCCGTGCCGGCGACACCGTTGGTTACGGGGCCACCTATAAAGTCAAAGAAAGCGCAAAGATCGCAACCCTGGCTGTCGGTTATGCGGACGGCTACCTGCGCGCCCTGTCCGGCAAGGCCTTCGCCTACCTTGGCGGCCATCGAATCCCGCTGGTGGGGCGGGTTTCCATGGATCTGATCACCTTTGATGTCAGCCAGGTCCCGCACCCGCTGTGCCACGTCGGCGCCTGGGTTGAACTGATCGGGGCAAATCATAAGGTTGATGATTTGGCCCGGGAAGCCGATACAATAGGATATGAGGTTTTAACCAGCCTCGGGTCACGCTATCATCGCGTCTACAAGACTTAATAAGGGGCGTATTCGGGGCATGAATTTTCTGCAAATGATCGGTCGGGTGTTCCTGGCCTTCTTGGCGACGGCCGGTCGGTTATCCATATTCACACTCAGCGGTGTCGGTCATTGTCTGCGACCGCCTTTTTATTTTCGCATCATTGGCAAGCAGATGATCGAGATCGGCTATTATTCCCTACCCGTTGTCGGCCTGACCGCGGTCTTCGCCGGCATGGTCCTGGCCCTGCAGAGCTATACCGGATTTGCCCGGTTTTCGGCGGAAGGGGCGATTGCCAATGTGGTTGTTCTGTCGATCACCCGGGAACTCGGGCCGGTGCTGGCGGGGCTGATGGTTGCGGGGCGAATTGGCGCGGCCATGGCCGCCGAAATCGGCACCATGCGGGTCACCGAGCAAATTGACGCGTTGACGACCCTGTCCACCAACCCCATGAAATATCTGGTGGCACCGCGCCTGATCGCCGGCCTGACAATGATGCCGTTGCTGGTTCTGGTCGCCGATATCATCGGTGTGTTCGGTGGTTACCTGGTGGCCGTTCACAAGCTCGGGTTCAACCCGTCCAATTATATTCAGAACACCATGAACTTCCTGGAGCTTTCGGATGTGGTCTCCGGCCTCGTCAAGGCCTCGGTTTTCGGATTTATCGTCACCCTGATGGGCTGTTACCATGGCTATCATTCGAAAGGCGGCGCCCAGGGTGTCGGCATGGCAACCACCAACGCCGTGGTCTCCGCATCGATCCTGATCCTGTGCTCGGATTATATTCTGACCGAACTGTTCTTTTCCAAATAATCATGGCCTCATCCCCCCGCCCCATCATCAGCGTTCAGGATTTACACAAATCCTTCGGCCCGAAGACCGTTCTCGACGGCGTCAATCTGGATGTCGGCAAGGGTGAAAGTCTGGTCATCATCGGCGGCTCGGGAACCGGAAAGTCAGTCACCATCAAATGCATCCAGGGCCTGCTCACGCCGGATCAGGGCCGCATCGAGATCAACGGCGAAAACGTCATCGGCATGGCGCCAGCGGACCGCGAACGGGTCAACAGCCGGATCGGCATGCTGTTTCAGGCCGCCGCCCTGTTTGACAGCCTGCCGGTCTGGGAAAACGTCGCCTTTGGTCTGTTGTCGGAAGGTCGTGCCAATCGCGCTGACGCCCGCGATATGGCCATCGAGAAGCTGGCACTGGTCGGACTGGATGCAAGTCTCGCCGACCTGTCGCCTGCGGACCTGTCCGGCGGCATGCAAAAACGCGTCGGTCTGGCACGTGCCATCGCCAACGACCCGGAAATTATTTTTTTCGACGAGCCGACAACCGGCCTCGATCCAATCATGGCCGATATTATCAACGATTTGATTGTCGCCGTTAACCAGAAAATCGGCGCCACCGCCCTGACCATTACCCACGACATGCAATCGGCCAAAAAAATCGGTGATCGCATCGCCATGCTCTATCAGGGCAAAATCATCTGGGCAGGGCCGGCCGACGCGATTGACGATTCCGGTAATCCCTATGTGGATCAGTTCATCCACGGCCGGGTCGAGGGGCCGATCAAGATGGCCTTGCGGGCCTGATATCGCGGGCACCTCCCGAGACCGCCCCAGCGTCGGCAGAGGGGCAGTACCCGGCATTCAGAAAACGGCTTCGCCGATGCGAATAATTTGAGGCGACCGGGGCGAAAGGATACAATGGCGCCAGGCAATGAACCGGCACTTAGTTGCCCCTGACCACCCCGATGACGCCACCCAGAACAAACGATATCTGCCCCCTTGGAGTTTTCACATTTGGCCCGAAAATCAACGACTTACGTCTGTCAGAACTGTGGGGCATCGCATTCCAAATGGAGCGGTAAATGCGATTCGTGCAACGCATGGAATTCCCTTGTCGAGGAACAGGTTTCCGAATCGGCTCCCAAGGGCCTGGGCAAGACCCGCGGCAGCCGGATCGAATTTGTCGGCCTCAAGGGGACCGGCGTCCAACCCCAGCGCAGTATCTCGGGTATCAACGAATTTGACCGGGTTACCGGTGGCGGCCTGGTGCCCGGTTCGGCGACCCTGGTCGGCGGTGATCCGGGGATCGGCAAATCAACCCTGTTGATGCAGGTGACGGCGGCGCTGTCGCGGACCATCCCGTGTGCCTATATATCGGGCGAAGAATCCATTGATCAATTGCGCATGCGTGCCGACCGCTTAGGCCTGGCCGATACATCCGTTGATCTGGCAACAGCCACATCGGTGCGCGATATTGTCGCCACCCTGGATGATATCAAGACCCCCGGACTTGTGATTATTGACTCGATCCAGTGCATGTATGTGGACAGCCTGGATTCCGCTCCCGGCACCGTTTCCCAGGTCCGCAGTTCCGCCCAGGAACTGATCCGCATAGCCAAACGCCGCGGCTTCGCCCTGATTCTGGTGGGCCATGTGACCAAGGAAGGGACCATCGCCGGCCCCCGCGTGCTTGAACATATGGTCGATACGGTTCTCTATTTTGAAGGTGATCACAGTCACCAGTTCCGGATCATGCGGGCGGTCAAGAACCGGTTCGGGGCGTCCGATGAAATCGGTGTTTTCGAGATGACGGAAGCCGGTCTGGCCGAGGTCCCCAATCCATCGGCGCTGTTTTTGTCGGAGCGTGATATTGAGGCGACCGGAGCCGGGGTGTTTGCCGGCATGGAGGGTACCCGGCCGATGTTGGTGGAGATACAGTGTCTGATTGCACCCTCCTCACAGGCCACACCCAGACGTGCGGTCGTCGGCTGGGACAGTGGCCGACTGGCCATGGTCATGGCTGTGCTGGAAGCCAGATGCGGGCTTGCGCTTGGCGGGGCCGAGGTGTACCTAAACGTCGCTGGCGGCTTGAAGATTTCAGAGCCGGCAGCAGATCTGGCAGTTGCCGCCGCTCTTGTGTCGTCCCTGGGCGGCACGCCGGTACCTCCGGAGACCGTTGTCTTCGGCGAGATTGGATTATCGGGCGAAGTCCGCGCTGTCAGCCAGATGGATGCAAGGCTCAAGGAAGCAGAAAAGTTGGGATTTACGCAAGCCATCATACCGGCACGGAAAAAGAAAGCCGGCCAGTCCGCCAGTAAGAAGACCAGCTATACGGGTAATCTGAAAATCATCGAAATCGGCCATCTCAACGATCTGGTGTTTTTGCTGCCGGAGAAAACCCCGGCCAAGCCCGGCACCTCGAACCATAGCCATTTCTCCCAGGGTGCCGCCCGCAATGGATAAGGTTAATGAACTGCCGATCAATGTCTTTGATGCCGGCGTCATCCTGGTCCTGCTGATATCGGCCTTTCTCGCCTACGCGCGCGGTTTTGTCCACGAGGTGCTGTCCATCGGCGGCTGGATCGGTGCGATTTTTGCGACTTTTTACGGATTTCCCTATCTCAAACCCTACGCCCACGAACTGATTGCCATCGGCCTGGCTGCCGACCTGGCCGCCGGGTTGCTGATCTTTATCGTCTCCCTGGTCTTTCTCTCCTATCTGTCGCGGGCGATTTCCAAAAAAGTACAGAGCAGTGCCCTCAACGCCCTCGACCGGGCACTGGGCTTCCTGTTCGGCCTGGTGCGTGGCGCCATTGTCGTCTGTATCGCCTATATCGGCCTTGGCCTGGTCCTGCCGGAAGAGGAACAGCCACCGTTTATTACCGAGGCCAAATCCATGGAACTGATCAAGCCCGGCGCCCTGCTGCTGAGCGAACTGTTGCCGGCTAACGCCTCATCGGAGGCGATTTCCGAAGCGGCATCAAAAGCCGGCAAGAAGACCAAGGAACTGTTCGGCGCCAAAGATGTGGTCGATGACCTGATCTCGCCCCGGCCTAAAAGCCAATCTGTGCCGGAAACCGGAGCCTACGGACGAAAAGAACGCCAGGACATGGAACGTCTTATCGATTCCAATCGAACCAACAATTAAGGTGGAGCAACAAACGACAAATGGCTGAAGCAATACAATTCCCGCCGCATCCCTATCTGTCGTCAAATCCGGACGCGCCCAAGGACGAATGCGGGTTGTTCGGGATCTACGGAATGATCGATGCGGCGACCCTGACAGCGCTCGGACTGCATGCCCTGCAGCATCGCGGTCAGGAGTCCGGCGGCATCGTCGCCTTCGATCAAGACCAGTTCCACAGCCACCGGGCCCTCGGACTGGTCGGCGACAACTTCAATACACCGGACGTCATGGACGGTCTGCCGGGCGACATGGCGATTGGCCATGTACGCTATTCAACCAGTGGCGATACCGCGATCCGCAACGTCCAGCCGCTGTTTGCCGAGTTCAAGTTCGGTGGCCTGGCCATGGCCCATAACGGCAATCTGACCAATGCCTTCAGCCTGCGCAAGCGGCTGGTGGAGCGCGGCTGCATCTTCCAGTCAACGAGCGACACCGAAACCATCATTCACCTGATCGCGATCAGCGAATATGGCCGGGTTGTCGAACGCCTGACTGACGCGCTCGGCCAGGTCGAAGGCGCGTTTTCCCTGATCGCCCTGACCCAGAAAAAGCTGATCGGCCTGCGCGACCCCCATGGCGTGCGCCCGCTGCTGATTGGCCGTCTCGGCGACGCCTATATCCTGACGTCGGAGACCTGTGCGCTCGACATCATCGGCGCTGAGTTCGTGCGCGATGTGGAACCCGGCGAAATCATCGTCATTGATGAAGACGGCCTGACCAGCGTCAAACCCTTTGCCAAACAGGCAAGCCGGTTTTGTATCTTCGAATATATCTACTTCGCCCGCCCCGACAGTGTGCTGGAAGGCAAGAACGTCTATGCCTGCCGCAAATCCATCGGCCACGAACTGGCCCGCGAAAGCCACGTGGAGGCGGATCTGGTGGTGCCGATCCCGGATTCCGGCGTACCGGCGGCGATCGGCTACGCCGAGGAAGCCAAACTGCCGTTCGAACTGGGGATTATCCGCAACCACTATGTGGGCCGCACCTTCATCGAGCCGTCAGATCAGATCCGCCATCTCGGCGTGCGCCTGAAACACAACGCCAATGCGGCCTACCTGAAGGGCAAACGGGTTATTCTGGTCGATGATTCCATTGTCCGCGGCACCACCTCGGTGAAGATTGTCGAAATGGTGCGCAATGCCGGAGCCAGCGAGGTGCATATGCGTATCTCCAGCCCGCCGACCTCTTATTCGTGCTTTTACGGCATCGACACGCCGGAGCGCGACCAGCTGATGGCGGCGAATATGAATCTGGAGGAGATGCGCAAGCATATTGGCGTCGACAGCCTGGCTTTCATTTCCATGGACGGCCTGTACCGGGCCGTCGGCGAAGCCAAACGCAATGACGATCCGCAATATTGCGATGCCTGCTTTACCGGCGAATACCCGATCGCGCTGACCGATCACCAGGCACGAACGGAGCCCAATCTGTTGACCCTCTTGCACGAATCAGGTGAATAATGGCTGGGCCTCGCCTCGATGGGCGGATCGCCCTGATCACCGGTGCATCGCGCGGCATTGGCCGGGCTGTTGCCCTGCGTTTCGCCCGCGAAGGGGCCAAGCTGATTCTGGTCGCCCGCACCAGCGGCGCGCTGGAAGAACTGGACGACGAGATCCGCGCTGAGACCGGCCAGTCAGCCACTCTGGTACCCATGGACCTGCGCGACTTCGACGCCATCGACAAAATGGGCGGCGCCATTTACGAGCGTTTCGGCAAGCTTGATGTGCTGGTTGGCAATGCCGGAATTCTCGGACCGCTGAGCCCGATGGGACATATCAAGGCCAGGGACTGGGCCCAGGTCATGGATATCAATCTGACCGCCAACTGGCGCCTGCTCCGCAGTTTTGACCCCTTGCTGCGCAAATCCGATGCCGGCCGCTGTGTGTTTGTAACCTCCACCGTCGGCGCCGAACCACGGGCCTACTGGAGCGCCTATGCCGTATCCAAGGCGGCGCTTGAGATGATGACCAAAATCTACGCCCTGGAAATCGCCGACACCCCGGTACGTGCCAACCTGCTCAATCCCGGCGGCACCCGCACGGCCATGCGGGCCCTGGCCATGCCCGGCGAAAACCCGCAATCCCTGAAAACTCCGGACCAGGTGACAGACCCCTTCGTTGCCCTCGCCGAAGTTGCCTGCCCGCACAACGGGATGACCATGGATGAATGGGGCGCGGTTAAGGGCTGAGGGATTGATTGCGGCAGGGATTGACGGTAGCCGAGCTCTCACCTCCCGCCGTCCCAGCCGTCACATTTCTGTAACATTATTGTCATATCGGCATTTGTGAACTAGAAAGAGACTTCCAGCCCGCCCTCCTGCGGGGTGATTTTCAGTTCAGATCCGTTTTGAAAGGCCCTGTCATTTCCGCGACTCAGACCCTGATTGCCCTGGTTGGTGCCGTTGCCCTGCTGTTGTGGGGGATGCGCATGGTCCGCACCGGTGTGACCCGGGCTTTCGGCAGCAATTTACGCCACGCCATCGGCACCAGCGTTGCCAACCGGTTTCGCGCCCTTTGCGTAGGGATCGGGGTAACCGCCATCCTGCAGAGCAGTACGGCGACGGCGCTGATGATTGCCTCGTTCGCCGGCAGCGGCCTGATTGCCACGGCGCCGGCGCTGGCGGTGATGCTGGGTGCCGATATCGGCACCACGCTGGTCGCCCAGCTGTTGTCCTTCGATATTTCCTGGGCGTCGCCGCTATTGATTGCCGGCGGGTTCATTGCCCATTCGGTTTCCCTCAATTCCCGGCCGCGCCAGCTGGGCCGCGCCGCCATCGGTCTGGGGATGATGCTGCTGGCGCTGAAACTGATTGTCAGTACCGCCGAGCCGCTGCGCCAGTCGCAGGTGCTGCAGGACCTGCTGAGCTCGATCGCCGAAGAAGCCCTGATCGCCATCCTGATCGCCGCCCTGCTGACCTGGCTGGCACATTCCAGTCTGGCCATCGTGCTGCTGATCAT
>JABMNT010000207.1 GCA_013203595.1 Rhodospirillales bacterium | reverse complement strand
GTAATGTTGACTCCCTAGACCCAGAAAACCGGCTGATTTTTGCCACCGGACCTCTGACCGGCACCATGGCGTCCACCGGTGGCCGCTATTGCGTTGTCACCAAGGGTGGCCTGACCAATGCCATTTCCGCATCCAATTCAGGCGGTTATTTTGGCGCAGAGATCAAATTTGCCGGATATGATATGATCGTTATTCAGGGCAAGGCACCACACCCTGTCTATCTGATGATCACCGACAACGAAGCTGAAGTTCTTGATGCCCGTGACTTTATCTGGGGTGAATCCTGCTGGGTGACCGAAGATGCGATCAAGGCCCGCCATCAGGACCCGCAAATCAAAGTCGCTTCCATCGGCGTCGCCGGCGAAAACCTGGTGCGCTATGCCTGTGTTGTCAACGACCGTGACCGCGCTGCCGGGCGTTCCGGTGTCGGCACCGTCATGGGATCGAAAAACCTGAAAGCCATCGGCGTTCGCGGCACCCAGGGAGTTCCCATCGACAAGCCGGCGATCTTCATGAAGGCCGTCAAGGAATGCCGCGACAAATTGCAGCCCCATCCAGCCCGTGAGCGGTTGATGAATTACGGCACCATGCCGATGATGGATACCACCAGCGCCTATGGATCATTGCCGACACGCAATAACCGGGACGTGCAATTTGACGGCCTGGATAAGGTCAATGCCAAAGCCATGCGGACACCGCGCCGATCCGACGGCCAGGCAAACCTGATGACCAACAAAGCCTGCTTTGGTTGCACCATCGGCTGTGGCCGGGTGTCGAAACTAGATCCTGACCATTTCTCGATCCAGGACCCCGACAAAAAGAAAAAATACGGTGGCGCCATTGGCGGCCTCGAGTATGAATCAGGCTTCTCTCTGGCCCCCATGGTCGGGGTTGACGATATTGAAGCCGCTTCCTATGCAAATATGATCTGTAATGAGCAGGGCATGGACCCTATTTCCTTTGGTGTATCCGTATCGGCGGCCATGGAATTGTTTGAGGAAGGCTATCTGACACTGGAAGATACCGGTGGCATCGAGCTTAAGTTCGGCAATGCCGAAGCCCTCTGCAAGATCGCCGATATGACCGGTGTGGGCGAAGGGTTTGGCGTCGAAATTGGCCTGGGTGCCAAACGCCTGTGCGAAAAGTATGGCCATCCTGAATTTGCCATGGTCGTCAAGGGCCAGGAATTCCCGGGATACGATGTGCGTGCCATGCAGGGAATGGGTCTGGCCTACGCCACCTCCCCGCGCGGAGCCTGCCACATGCGGGCAAGCCCCTTCGTTGATGACTTCTCGCACGTGCGTCCGGAAGGCAAGGCCCGGATCGTCAAGGACTCGCAGGATGCCTCGGCGATTATCGATTCTACCGGTCTTTGCAAGTTTCCGGCAAATGCCTGGGGCATGGCTGATTATGCGGCGCAAATTCACGGTGCCTGCGCCGGTGACTGGGATGAGAAGCGATTGCTGGAAACCGGTGAACGTATTTTCACAATCGAGCGATTGTTCAATAACCGCTCCGGCTTCACCAAAGCCGATGACACCCTGCCACAGCGCTGCCTGACTGAACCGGCAAAAAGCGGTGCCGGCAAGGGTCGCGTCACGGAACTCGATAAAATGCTGCCGGAATATTATGAAATGCGCGGCTGGGATGACGAAGGTGAACCCACCGGCCAGCTTCTCGGTCGCCTCGGTATTTCATGAATGTAAAAGTGAAGCTGGTGTCCATGCCCGGACACCAGCCATCCGGCTTTGATGAGTTCGGCAATGCGACCTTGAAACTGGACAGTCAGACGACTGTGACCGGCCTGTTGGCTCAGCTCAGACTTTCGGATCTTGAAACTTATATGGTGCTGGTCAATGGCACCGTCATCCCGCCCAGCGAACACGGCTCTCATGTTCTGGCAGATGGTGATGAAGCGGCGGTTTTCCCGCCCATGGAGGGCGGCTAATCTGTGCTTTGGGTCGGATGTGACGGCGACGTCTCGACGATCAGTTCAATAAGATTGCACACATCCATGAGCAGGGACTTCTCGACGTCGCCAACCGCTGTCTGTTTATCAAACGCGACCACCAACGCACACTGATAGGTTCCCTCACGTTCGCAGAACGGCACAAGCCAGGCGTCCCTATCCGGGTGTTTTGAGCCGTCTGTCAGGGGCAGCCGGTAAAATGTGAACTGTGTTTCGGCTTCCCCCTCGGTTACGATCACACTGTTTTCCGCAGAGCTGGATTGCAGTTCCACGAAATCCGACAGGTTTTCAATTTTTCCCCCAAGGCAGCCCCTTTCTCCCCCGTTGATCCCCCGATAGAGCGGGTAAGCCCCGTCGGCCTGGAGATACAGGCTGACCGGCAGACCGGGCCGCAACTTTTCGATTATATCCAGGGCATTTGGTATCAGAGGTGAAGCCGGTTGACCGCGAACCAGTTTTTCCAATATGGATTTTTGCGAACTATGTGAAATCCTGGTTTGGGTCTGGCGGGTGACATCAATGCAAACCCCGTGATACCCTTCAAATTCTCCAACCGTGTCGAAAACAGGTATCCCGCTGTTTGAATGCCAGACAACATTCCATTGGGGCCCATCCACCACACGCGATAAAACATCATAAAACGGGCGTTGGGCAGTCAGGTCATCGCGCAGTTTTTTATGCCGTTGCCGACCTGCCGTGCAGCCGGGTGAAAAACATTCCCACAGCAGGGATCCTCTGAGTTCCTGGTGAAACCCATTCACCAACGACCGCCTGCCGTTTGAATACCACGTATACCTGTAGTCACGATCCAAAACCCAGCTCCAGTCGACGGCCAGATCATTAAACCGGCGCAGGCGCTCTTCATTGCGCTGCAGGACTTCAAGGCTTTCGTGGCGTTCGGTTACATCCCTGCCACTGCCAAAATACCCTCTGAAATTCCCCTCTTCGTCAAAAATCGGATTGCCGGTTATGGCGCACCAGACAAAACCATCGTAGTCGTCGAACGAGACCCGGTAAACAAAGTCGCGAAATGGTCGACCGGCATCCAGGTCCTCGAAATGACGTTCTATTTCAAGCCGTTCCCGGGCCGTCACCGGCACATGATAATCCGACCGTTTAGAACCCAGGGTTCGGTGATAATTGTAGTTGATATGGGCTGAAAGACTTTCGGAAAACCAGGTGAACTGATGATTTTCATCGGTCTCCCAAAACCAGTCTGAAGAAACCTCCGCATATTCTTCAATTTTGGCCAACCGCTCGTGCAGGCGGTCAGACGTCCCGGCTGTTAAAATAGGCTCCAATTCTCTGATGATATCGCCATACTTATGAGCGCATTCGTCGGCTGCTGCAGCAACCTGCTTTGCGAATGCGTCTGTAAAGCTGATAAGTCTGCGTCGTTTGTCCGCCGGATCATGATTTTTTTCGATAATTCTGCGCGCTTCCAGCCGATTTAAACAGCGTATGACAGCCGTTTTTGAAACATCTATGGACGAATATATATCCGATACGGCAACCGTCGCGTTTGAATAAAGTCCGCTGCACAGAAAATAGATGATCTCCCATGTCGTTTTGGAAACATAGGCATGTGCTTTTTCTGCCAGATAGGCGGCAATATGTTTTTGAAAGGAGATAACGATCTGGCTGTCGCGGTAGCGATAGTTCTCGTTTATATGGTCGATAACGGCTTTTCTACGCGCAACAACAGGGGCGTTACGAACAGTCAATCTCTTCGTTCCTTGCTGTTATTTCAGGTTGGCCCAAGAACTCTTAAGCAAGCACATAACCAGTTAATCGCACATCAAGGCACAACCATAACCTTATAGTTGCATATTATTGATTATTCTCCAACCAAAAATTGATGGTACTTCTTGCCAATTCCCGTTACCGAGGCTTCAAACAATTCCGCACCAATTTCTGCTGTCGCCAGGGTCGGATCGGACCCGATCCGCCCGTCCGGGAAGCGCCTGCGGTAATCATCGGCATCATAAATCGGGCCTTCCGGGGCAATTCTCGGGGAAAGACGGTCCTGGCGGATACGGGCCGCGTCTTCCGGGTACCCATAGTAGGTCAGGGCGACTTCCGATGCCGTGGCATGGCTTCCCTCGGCTTCGGCAAAATATTTTTCAGAGATCCCCTTTATGGCCTCGCCATTCCACCAGTTCTCCACATGACAGCGAACGGCGGGCCGGTTCGCGCCGGCCGTTCCCAGACTGCTTTCGGCGTATATTTCCGAAAATGCCGCGTTCAGGGATGCGATATTTCCGCCATGACCGTTCAGGAAGAAAAACCGGTCGAACCCATGGCGGGTCAGCGAATTGATGATATCGCAGACCACCGCGATCAGTGTGGTCGGTCGCAGCGTAATCGAGCCCGAAAACCCCAAATGGTGCTGGGCCATGCCGATACTGATTGTCGGTGCCACCATTACCCCCAGGCGCTCGCCAATTTCAAAGGCCAGAAGTTCCGGACACAGGGCATCCGTTCCGATAAACCCCGTCGGTCCATGCTGTTCCGTGGAGCCAACGGGAATAATGATCCCGGTGCTTTCCTTCAAATAAGCATCGACTTCCGGCCATGCACACATCTGCAGTTTCATTGGTAATTCCGATCCTTGCGCGGTTTGCGTTGGCGACATATTACCCCCGTTTTAGCTGACGCACCAGAAATCGTGCCGGATGAACCAAATTATGAACCGTTTCATCAACAGGCAAGGGGGTTCCCGCCATTTCCGCAACCAATACACTCGCCAGCAACGGGGCCAGGGCAAATCCGCGCGAACCCAGAGCCGAAAGTACATAAACGCCGGCCGTATAACCGGCATCCGGATAAGAGCCCGGCGGTCTGCCATGGCGCAGGTCGCCATAGTCGCGCTGGTAAGCGGCCGTGTTGAAGGCCGGACCGACCACCGGCAAATGATCTGTCGTCGTCGTCCTCAGGGTCGCCCGCCCTCCGGTTATGGGCCCTGCCAGGATCGCCGCCAAGGCGGGCAGACGGGCACCAACCAGGTTCTGATTTTCCGCATGATCAGCGTCCTGCAGCTGTTGCCATGCCTTCGATTCGAAATCTGTCCACTGCTGATAGGTCGCGCCCAGAATATGGCTTTTGTTGCCGGCTTCCTGCAGGGCCGGTGTGGCGTAGCCGCCATAACTGAGTCCAACCCGCAGTGCAGAGGAAGCGGTAGACGCCCGCATATAGCTGATTTGTCCGCGTTTGGCATAGAGCGGGATCGGACCATCCGGGCACAGTTGCGACGCGGCATGGCCATTGGCCAGGACAACCGCATCAACCACCAGGTGCTGGTGCTGGTCGGCATCAAGCAATGCCCAGCCACCATCACAGGCAACGATTTTATTGATGGTAAGGCCATAGCGGGTGGGCAGAGAGGCCAGCAGGGCCCGGCAGATCAAACCGGGGTTCAGGGTTCCGGCCTCGGGAAACCAGGTTGCCGCCATGCCAATTTTTATGCCGGCAATGTCGTCAACGGCGCCCTTATCCACGGCCCGGCCATGGGCGTCCGGCAATCCCCCCGCCGACAGCCAGTCGCGATGGCGCGACAGGAAGGCATCGTCCCTGGCAAAGGACAGGACACCGCGCTCGCCAATCCAGAAATCATGGCCGTCAGGGATCGCGTCATAGGCCCGTAATGCGTGGAAATAGGCGCCGGTCTGCAGCCGTTCGTAGGCCGCATTGCCCCCGCCGGGCCGGGGCTGAATAAGTCCGCCCGGATTTCCCGACGCCTCGCCGGCCGGACCGGCATGGGAATCAATCACAGTCACATCAGCACCGGCCCGCTGCAGGGCGGCCCCCATACAGGCACCGGAAATACCGGCTCCGATGACGGCAACGCTTGCGCCGCGCCGCAGGGGGGCCGAACGGCGATACCAGGGTGCCCGGCGCGGTGCCGGATCGTCAGCCGATTTAACGCCGCTCAGTGATTCTCTTTTGCCGGCAAATCCCGCCACCTTGCGACAGTCAAAGCCCGCCTGCCTGAGGCCGTCCTGAACCGCCCGGGCGGTTGTATAGGTGGCCAGGCGGGTCTGCTTTTTCGAACGTTCCGCAATCGCCGAAAAAACCCGGGGGCTCCACATGCCGGGATTCCTGTTCGGTGCAAAGCCATCCAGGAACCAGGCATCCGCAGTCGCTGACAATCCCGCCAGCATCTCTTCGGCTGCGCCGAACAGCAAAAGCAGTTCAATCCGCCCGCCGTCCAGCAGGATCTGGTGATAACCCGGGTGTCGCACCGGATAGGCAGCACGCAATTGTGCAGACAAGGGAGCCAGTTCCGGATAGGGGGCATGGGCTTTTAGCAAATCGCTGCACGACAGCGGCGCGTTCTCCACGGCGATATAAAACAGCCGGGCCGCCGCACCACGGGTCTGTTGCCAAAGCCTGCAGGCCAGCAGAAAAGTCAAACCGGCACCAAATCCGGTTTCAGCGATCACATATTCAGACCGGCCGGCCCAACATTCAGGAGCACCGATGCCCGATAGAAACACATGTCTCCGCTCGGCGGCGGCATCAACGGTCGAATAGTAAACATCCTGAAATTCCCGGGAATAGGGAACCGCGCCGTCTTTCCAAATCAAGTCCGGAGAACAGATGGCCCGGCTATTCAGCGACTGATCCCCCCAATTGTTCCTGTCTGATCGCCCGGATCAGGGTTTTTATCAGTTCGCGACCAATTTCGCCGCCGTCCCCGGACACCTGATCTCTGAAAACTACACGCATGACGTCAATATGGGCCTTCACAATGCGAATAGCCATGTCATCCATCGAACAGGCGAAGCCGGTAATGCCGTACAGCATTTTGCCGACGGAGGTAATCAACGGATAACCGAAGGTTCCCCCCTGCCCGCGCAGTTCGTGGGCAATTTCGTTAATCTTTTCGAACGCCTTGCGCCGCTTTTCCTCCGGCAGTTCAAGGGCCTTGTCGCAAATCCGGGACATCATCGACAGATAGTCCTGGGCCCAGTCATGAAATTCGAAGGCATTGCGCTGCAGGGTTCCATCCGCTTCATCCAGGGCCTGGACCGGCAGGCTACCCTTGCCCTTGGCCCCGGCACCGCCGGCCTTTTCGCGCAATCGGTTGGGCAGCCTGAAATAATAGACCTGATCCGGCTCCTTTGGCCGAACCACCCGGTCCGATGAATAGACAACCGTTGCGTCATCTTCCGTGGTCTCGCGCCGGTCATCGGCCTGGTGTCCTTCCCGGCGACGATGACGGTCGGGGCCAAAATAAGCAGTCGTCGCGACAAACTGCCGGGGTTGATCGATCAACTGCAACAACCGCTCACATACCGCGACCGCAGAAAACGGCTTGGCCAGAAACTCGTTAATTCCCTGATCCCGGGCCTTTTGCACATTGATATCATCGGCGGCCCCCGACATCATGATGAACGGCATGAACCTATTGGGGGAATCCCGGCTTTCGCGGACCCACTTCAAAAGCAGCAGACCGTCAATCGGCGCCATCACCATGTCAGAAATAATAATGTCGAAACGCGAGCCGCCAGCAACCCCGGCGCCGCTCGACTTCAACTGCTCGATCGCATCAACCCCGTTGATCGCCGTGGTCACACCACCGACCGTCAGCTGCCGTAAAACACTGTCAAGAATTCGCCGCACATAGACGTTATCCTCGACCAGCAGGATATGAATATGCTGAAAATTATATTCTAAAGACATCCCCCGCGAAAAAGCGTCAGGTTCTATTTACCGCCGCTTTTCTCCTTAGCCTGAATTTTTGCCCACCCATCACGTAGGGCCATGGTCTGATTATAGACCAAATGGTCGGCGCGGGAAGTCCGATCAAGGGCAAAATAACCCTGCCGTTCAAACTGAACGGCTTCGCCAACCTTGGTTTGGGCCAGCGACGGCTCCAGCTTGCATCCGGTCAGGACGGTTTTTGATGCCGCGTTGATATCGTTCAAAAAATCAACTTCGGCACCCGGGTCAGGGCGGTTAAACAGATGATCATACATATTGATTTCGGCATCGATGGCATGCGCGGCGGAAACCCAATGAATAGTTCCCTTTACCTTGCGCCCGTCCGGCGCGTTACCACCGCGGGTTTCGGGATCATAGGTACACCGCAGCTCTATAATATTGCCATCATCGTCCTTGATCGCCTCCCGGCAGGTAATGAAATAGGCATAACGGAAGCGCACTTCGCGGCCCGGGCCCAGGCGGAAAAACTTTTTAGGCGGATCTTCCATAAAGTCGTCCTGCTCGATATAGAGCTCGCGCGAAAAGGCAACTTTTCGTTTTCCGGCAGTTTCATCTTCCGGGTTATTGATCGCATCAATCTCCTCGGTCTGGCCTTCCGGATAGTTCTCAATAACCACTTTCAGCGGTTTCAGTACGGCCAACCGCCGTTCCGCAGCTTTGTTGAGATGGTCCCTCACACAATGATTCAACAACTCCACTTCAACGGTACTGTCGCTTTTGGTAACGCCGATGCGCTGGGCAAAATCGCGCAGCGCCGCCGCCGGAATTCCACGACGTCGGTAACCGGAAATGGTCGGCATTCTGGGATCGTCCCAGCCTTCCACATGACCTTCGTTGACCAATTGCATCAATTTGCGTTTTGAGAGAACGGAATAGGTCAGGTTGAGGCGGGCAAACTCATACTGATGCGGTGTCGATGGCACCGGCGTGTTTTTGATCAGCCAGTCATAGAGCGGCCGGTGGTCTTCAAATTCCAGAGTGCAAACGGAATGGGTGATACCTTCGATGGCATCGGATTGACCGTGCGCGAAATCATAGGTTGGATAGATATGCCAGGCATCGCCGGTTCGCGGATGTGTGGCGTTCAGAATACGGTACAAAACCGGATCACGCATGTTCATATTGCCCGACGCCATGTCAATTTTGGCGCGCAGGACATGGCTGCCATCAGCAAATTCACCGGCTTTCATGCGCGCGAACAGATCCAGATTTTCACTGACAGTGCGGTTTCTGCTGGGGCTTTCCGTACCGGGCTTGGTCAGGGTTCCCCGGTATTCGCGGATTTCATCGGGGCTCAAATCATCGACATAGGCTTTGTCCTGTTCAATCAGATGAACCGCATAGCCGTACAGCTTATCGAAATTATCAGATGCAAAATATAAGTGCTCACCCCAGTCAAAACCAAGCCAGCGCACATCTTCCTGAATGGCGTCTATATATTCGATTTCTTCCTTTGTCGGATTGGTATCATCAAACCGCAAATGACAGCGGCCACCAAATTCCGAAGCAATTCCAAAATTCAGACAAATCGACTTGGCGTGACCAATATGCAGATAACCGTTGGGCTCGGGCGGGAACCGGGTAACGACTTCGGCCACACGACCTGATGCCAGGTCTTCACGGATGACGTCGCGGACAAAATCTTTGACACCTTCAGCCGGGGACGGCGCGGTTTCACTCATAGGGTAAAGTCTCCGTTAACACTGCATCGCCCCACTGGCGGTTTGCAATGCGTTCTTATCATGGAAATTCGTGGATAAAAGCCCGATTTCCCGCGTACAATAAACTCCTGCTTCCCTTTTTGATATGCAAAGTGCATGAATTGCGTCAACCGGTCGCTCATATCAATGAATTGGAGCACATGTAGCCAATCCGAATTGACAACAGGAAATCAAATGGTCACCACAGATTTTATCAGACAACTGCCAAAAGCCGAATTGCACCTGCATCTGGAAGGCGCGCTCGAGCTCGAATTGATGATGGCGCTGGCGCGTAAAAACAAGGTCGACCTGGGGTTTAAATCGATTGACGAAATCCGCCAGGCCTACCAGTTCACCGAACTGCAGGACTTTCTCGATATTTACTATGCGGGCATGAACGTGCTCAGAACCGAGCAGGATTTTTACGACCTGACCATGGCCTATCTGGAACGCTGCCGGGATGATGGTGTCGTTCATGTGGAAGTTTTTTTCGATCCGCAGGGGCACACGGCGCGCGGCCTGCCCTTTGCCGTTGCCGCCGATGGCATTGGCGCGGCGCTCAGGCAGGGTGAAACCAGCTTCGGCATAACCGCGCAGCTGATCATGTGTTTCCTGCGCCATCTTTCGGAACAGGAGGCTTTTGCCAGTTTTGCCCAGGCCGAACCGTATTTCGCCGATGGCCGGATCATCGGCGTCGGCCTCGATTCGTCGGAACAGGGAAACCCACCGGCCAAGTTCGAGCAGGTCTTCGCCCGGGCCCGCGATGCCGGCCTGAAAACGGTCGCCCATGCCGGCGAGGAAGGCCCGCCCGCCTATGTCCGTGATGCCATCGAGGTTCTGAAAATCGACCGCATCGATCATGGCAACCGCGCCCTTGAAGACCCCGGGCTGGTTGCCGACATCAAGCGGCTGGGTTTGACCCTGACGGTTTGCCCCCTGTCCAACCTGCGTCTCTGTGTTGTTGATGATCTCAAGCACCATCCGCTGAAGAAAATGCTGGATGCGGGACTTTCGCCAACCGTCAATTCGGACGACCCGGCCTATTTCGGCGGCTATCTTCTTGCTAACTTCATTGCCGTGGCATCGGCTCTCGATTTACAGCAGGCGGACATCGTCACCCTGGCTGAAAACTCCATAAACGGATCATTTTTGAGCCCGGAGCAGAAACAAACCCACCTGGCTGAAATCGCCCGTCAGGCACAGATTAGCCGTTAATTTTTTAGATCCGGCGAGTCCGGCAGTTTCAGCCTGCAACTGCCTCCGTCCGGCTGCTTTTCCGCATGCACCATAAGCGTCGCCATCAAGGCCATGGATGTATCGATCACCCAGCGGACCTGGCTTTCCGCCAGGGCGCTGCCAGCGGCGATGACTTCCGGCAGAATATGCTGTTGCAGGAATCCGGCAACCCCGGCCAGTGCGCGCCCAGCCAGCCGTGCATCCGCCGACGCCACGTCGATCGCCTGCCCGCTTTCAATCTGATCGGCGAGTTCCATCAGTTTGTCCATCATCTGCGCAACCACGGCTGTCTCGCGCGCGGTTTTGCCGGCGACGAAGCGGATATGGGCCACGTAGAAATCATAATCACTCATTTGCCGTCCTCGTCTGCTGCCGCTTTCGCTATGGCATCGAAATCCCGGTACAGCAGGGAAAAATCAAGCTCCGCCATGCCCCGGTTGACGGCGGCACCCAAAAACCGGCTGGTTTGTCTGCCGACCGCCGCCCTGACCCCCAGTTCGTCACTCAGTGTCACGGCCATAGCCACATCCTTGTTCAGGTTATGGATGCGGGACCGGGCATCCCAGGTTTCGGAGATAATATGGTTGGGAAACCGGGCCTCGCTCACATAGCTGCGTGCATTGCCGGCGTTGAATACATCGATGGCATCGGCCAGGTTTATCCCGGCCTTCTCGGCGAGCCGGGCCCCTTCTCCAGTAGCTACAAAGATGCTGTGGCAAACCATATTGTGGGCCAGCTTCATGGTGTGGCCGGCACCACTTTCACCCAGATAGAAAACCGTCCCGGCGATGATATCAAAATAGCGCGACATGCGCCTATAGGCCTGCCGGTCACCACCCAGCATCAGGGTCAGGGTGCCGGCGGCAGCCGCAGCCGCCCCACCACTCATCCCGGCGTCCAGATAGGACAGGCCCCTGGCGGCGGCCCGTCTGGCCAGTTTTCGGGT
This sequence comes from Rhodospirillales bacterium, assembly GCA_013203595.1. Taxonomy (GTDB): domain Bacteria; phylum Pseudomonadota; class Alphaproteobacteria; order Rhodospirillales; family Casp-alpha2; genus JABMNT01. Next base: position 23,589 of record JABMNT010000207.1, on the reverse strand, counting down.
GATTTTCGGGTCCGACGTGGTCAGATCGCAAAGCACCAGCTTGCCATGGGCATTTGCCAGCAGCCCCTGGCGGCCGTTCAGACAGCTGCGGATTTCAGCACTGCCCGGAACCACAAACAGCACCAGCCTGCAGGTTTTCGCCATCTGCTCGGGCGGGCTCACGACAGCCCCGTCCAGGCCGGCAAATCCGGCACGGGCCAGATCATTCACGTCCCAGACGGCAATCGGGATATCTGCGCGGCGCAGACAGCGGGCAATGCCGCCGCCCATCTGGCCAAGGCCAATCACACCAACGACAGGTTTTTTCATTGCAGCTCCTTACAAAAACGCATTCATTTGGTATCTTAAGGGAAATCTCTGGATTGGAAAACCAATGGCCCTGCAAAACAGGATCACTCCGGGCGGCGAGATCATTGCCGATCCGGCGCGCGGCACCCTGATGGGCAATCGCGGTATTTTGCACAAGCCGGACAAAACCCTGGGGATCGCCCGCTGGCGGCACAAAGCCTGGATCTCCTGTCTGCTGGAATTCAGGGCGCGGCATTCCGAGGTGATGCCCAGCAATGGCTATACCCGGCTGTTTTTTCTCGACGAAGCCGTCGCTCTGGCCGCCGGTCACCGGCCCTGCGCCGAATGCCGACGTGACGCCTACACCGACTTCAAGAACCACTGGCTGGCTGGCTCCGGATTAGCCGCCTGCCGGGCCGCTGATATGGACCGCCAGTTCCACCAGGAACGTGTGGCGCCCCGGTCCCGTCAACAATTCACCCGCCTGCTTGCCCTGGATGACATCCCCGACGGCGGCTTCGTTAGCCTGGCCGATACCGATGCCGCGTTTCTGGTCGTTGGTGACGCCTTGTTCGCCTACAGCCCTGCCCGCTACGCGCTCCCGGTCAGGCGTCCCGCAGGCATTCAAGTCCGTGTCCACACACCACCGGCAATCCTGAACATACTGCAGGCGGGCTACCGGCCCCGGCTCCACCCCAGCATCACCGGCGGATCGCTACCCGCCTAGAAGTGCAGCGAGATATCGCGGTGACTGGCGTTGCAACTGGCGACTTTCAAGGCCTGCTGCTGTGGCAGTTTAGATAACTGGCGCAGGCCAATGGTTTCTCGGATGGCCGCTTCATAGACCGTCAACTGCGGCAATAGCCCGCTGACCGCCTTCTGGCGCCAGACCAGTTCCTTATCCAGCAGGGTTATCGTCTTTTCCAGTTCGACCATGGCTTTTTCCGGGTCCGGCGTTCTTCCTGAGGCGGCCCGCCGGACCTTGGTCAGACCTGATTTAATTGATGACGTTCCTTCAATGTCACCCAGCTCTTTCGATACATCCGATATCCGGTCAGCCGCATCCTCTGGCGGCTGGCTGGAAACAACCTCGGCAAGCCCTTCAACGGAGCCCTTCAACCGGGCCAGATCGGCCGTCCCCTGAATGGTGCCAAGCAGTTCGATGATTGGCTGATAGCCGCCATCCATGGCACTCCGGTAGTCTTTGCGCGCCTTATCATTCAGCTTTTGAAGTTTCACAAATTTTGCGTTTTCGCTTTTCCAGTTGGCCGGCAGCGCTTTAACCAATTGCTCACGCTCGATAATCAACCGCGAGGTTTCCGCATCATTCAGGTCTTTGGTGATTTGATCCGCAGTCTCAAGCCGGCTGGTATCAATGCCGAGCTGTTTCAGATCGGCCTCGATTTTGCGGATTTTCTTCTCGATGGACCGCACTTCGCGGTGCAGCGGACGATAGGCATCAGTTATGGCGTCCAGATCCGCCTCCGTTTTCAGTACCATGTCACGCATGGCAAACACCGAACCGGCATCTTTGAAGCTGCCCTCTGCCGCTTTTCTCAGCTTGCTCGGTAAATAGCTGTAATCGAGGGCGCTGGTCCTGGAAATTTCAGCCCGCAACGCATCGCCCTGTGTTGCAAGGTCGGCAAAAGTAATCTGCTCAATACAATACTGCAGACGTGGATTGATCGGTGGCGGTGCCGTATCGGCGGTCAGGGATACCCGGCTTGGCAGATAATTGACCAGCGGTGGATACATGGCAACGATGAAAAGTGCCACCAGTTGCAGGCAGATAAAAGCAATCACACCTTTATACATTTCCACGGTTCTGACAATTGCCGGTGCCACGCCGCGCAGATAGAACAGCGCAAAACCAAAGGGCGGGGTCAGGAACGAGGTCTGGATATTCAAACCGATCATCACGCCCAGCCACACGGCAGTCACATTCGCCGACGGGTCCATCAGCAGAATGGGAGCGACGATGGGGACAACGACCACGGCGATTTCAATGAAATCGAGAAAGAAGCCCAATACAAAAATGACGGCCATGACGATGGCAAACTGCGCCCAGAATCCGCCGGGCAGTCCGGTCAGGAATTCCCTGACCAGGTCTTCGCCGCCAAACCCCCGAAACGCCGCAGTCAGCATGGCGGCACCCAACAGGATGATGAAAACCAACGAGGTGGTTTTGGCCGTTTCAACCATCACACCGGTCAGCGTATTTTCAATTTTATAGGTCCGCCAGCCGCTCCAGATCAGGGCCGCGATAAGCACGCCTACGGCAATAACCGCCAGCACGACCCCGACCACGTCGTCGGTGGTTTTGATGTTTTTGATGTTGGTGTCAAAATAACTTGTGATGACAAGGATCGCCACCATGGAGACGATGGCCATGATCGCCGGGACATACTGGCGCCGGTGGCCTTCACGCAGGCGGTACCCGGCCATCATCATGGCACCGGCGGCACCGATGGCACCGGCCTGGTTGACGGTGGCGACGCCCATGATAATTGATCCCAGAACGACAAAAATCAAAGCCAGAGGCGGCACCAGAACAAGCAACACCCGGCCCAGGAATTTACGGTCCAGGGCGCCATCGAAGGGCACGGCCGGGGCCAGTTTGGGACGAAACAGGGCGATCGCCTGAATATAGACCATATAGAGGATGACCAGCAGGATGCCCGGAATGAAGGCCCCCAGGAACATGTCGCCGGCACTGGTCGAAACCACGGCAAATTCAGACGGCATGGAGAACTCGCCGGTGGCCGCCTTATACAGGGCTTTACGTGCCGTTCCCGCTTGATCGACGGCACTGGTCAACTGGTCTGCCAGAATAATTAGCACGATTGATGGCGGAATGATCTGCCCCAAAGTACCGGACGCGGCAATGGTACCGGTCGCCAGCGATTTCGAATAATTGCTGCGCAGCATGGCTGGCAGGGAAATCAGGCCCATGGCAACCACGGTTGCCCCGACGATGCCCGTTGTCGCCGCCAGCAGGGCACCCACAAAGACAACCGATATGCCCAGCCCGCCGGGTACCGGGCCGAACAACTGGGCCATGGTCACCAGCAAATCCTCGGCAATTTTCGAGCGCTGCAGCATGATACCCATGAATACAAACAGCGGTATCGCGATCAACGTATCGCGCTCAACTTCCCAATAGACACCGCGAAAATTGGTCACACCGGCACTCAGCCACTGGATCGGACCACCCTGGGCAAAATAGGCACTGGCGTCTCCGGCAAACAGATAACCGGTGCCTGCAGCCAGTCCGATGGTGATAATCGCCGAGCCTGGCAGGGCAAAGGCCACGGGAAAACCCGAACCCAGGGCGGTAACCATGATAACGACCAGCAGGATTAAAAATACGAGTTCCATTTGCGTCCGGGTCTCTTTCGAATCTAGTGAATAAGGTCTGCGTCAGCGTCGCGGCCACCGGGCTCGCCCCGGAAATCAGCGATACCCGACAACATGTAGCCGATAAACTGAATCAGCATGGAGACGGCAAAAACCGCCAGGAACCCGGCCATCAGGTATTTCACATACATGCCGAACCCCGATTGCGATACTTCAATACTCAGCAGCGGGCTGTTAATGATATTGGCCTTGCCACCCATACCCAGCACCAAAATGACCGAACACAGGGCGATCCCCAGGACCAGCGATCCGACAGCATTGATCAGGCCTTTGGTTTTACGGCTGAAGCTCGCATAGAGCACATCAACCCGCACATGGCCTTCTTCCAGCAGGGTATAGGCGCTGGCGAACAAAAACAGGGCCGCATACCAGAACCGCACCAGATCACCCATGAAGGCCTGTTCATAGGAGAAAACAAATCGGGAAAAGACGATCAGCAGCTCGGCGACCACCACCAGAAGCGCCAGCCAGGTAAAGCCGAGCGAGCGCGTAAAGGCGGCAATGACCAAGGAGGCCAGCAGCAACGGCATATGTACAACAGGCCAGCGGTAATGGGCCCGCCCCAGTTCGGTTGTGATTTCTTCGCCGACAACCGCGCTTAGCAGGTCTTCAACACGCAGGAAGGAAATCAGCGCATCGGCGGCGCCAACCAGCAACACCGTCCAGAAGGCGGCGCGGATCACATAGTTCGCCATCGCCGCAAAGCGTTCGCTGTCATCACGCAGGCTCTGGTCGCGGGAGTGGCTGACATAAAAAAAAGCGCCAACAATAGCCGCAAAATAGGCGGCAAGCTGACCCCAGGCCAGACCCAGTTCGGCCGCCGACAGGGCTTGCCCCGGTGCCGACTTACCGAACCACTGCCATTGGGCAAAAACAGCTACAATACCAGGCCAGTCGCGCCAGATGACGAGATAGTTGTTTACTAAGAAAACAAAAAGGATGGCAGCAAGCGACCATCCGAGTATACGAAATAAAAAGACTACCAAAACAAGATCCCCGAAATGAGGGAACGGGGTGTTATCCCCGTTCCCTTATCTATTTCGATAGTGACAGATTACACGCCCAAAACGCGGTTGCGCTGTCTGTAGTAACCGGCTTCAGCATGGTTGGCCCAGCCACCAACCAGGGTCCGGGCATTGACAAAGCTGTCATGCACTTTGCCGACGAATTCGCTGTGCTGACGGGTTTCATCAAACACGGCTTCGGCCGCTTCGCCAAAGCTGTCATAGATCTCGTCGCTGAACTCACGCACCTCAACGCCATGCTCCTCGCGGAGTTTGGTCAGGTAGGTGCCGTTGTTGGCGTTATATTCAGCCATCAGATAGTCGTTTTCCTGACCGGCTGCAGCTTCAATGATCAGCTGGTCCGTCTTCGACAGGCTCATCCACCATTTTTTATTCATGCCCAAGGACAGGAATCCGCCCGGCTCATGCATACCCGGCGAGTAGTAATATTTAGCCGCTTCATAGAACTTCATGAAGTAGTCGTTCCACGGACCCACCCATTCGGTCGCATCGATGGCGCCGGAAACCAGGTTTTCATAAATCTGACCACCGGGGAGCGATACCGGCGAAGCGCCCAGTTTCGCCATAACGTCACCACCCAGACCGGGGATACGCATTTTAAGGCCCTTGAGGTCGTCAGCTGTTTCAATTTCCTTGTTGAACCAACCACCCATCTGCACGCCTGAATTACCGCAGGCCAGACATTTCAGGCCGAATCCGTCAGCCAGTTCATCCCAAAGCTGCTGCCCACCCATATGGTGAATCCAGGCTGACATTTCGGTGTAGGTCAGGCCAAAGGGAACAGACGTAAAATAAGCCCAGGCTGGGTTCTTGCCTTTCCAGTAGTAATCAGCTGCGTGATAGGCCTGTGCATTGCCCGAAGCAACTTCGTCAAAAGAATCAAACGCGCCGACACGTTCGCCAGCGGCGAAATACTGCACGGCAATTCGGCCTTCCGTCAGATCGGAGACCCGTTTGGCAAACCGCTGTGCGCCGGTACCCAGACCCGGGAAATCACGCCCCCAGGTTGCGACAATAACCATATCTGTGCGCTTTTGCGCAATCGCAGGTGCGGCCAGGGTCGTCGTCGCGGCAACGCCACCGACAGCGGCAACGGTGCCCGCTTTCTTAATAAAATCACGTCTTTTCATCATATATCTCCCTGATTGATGAATAATAATTCGAATACGGACGATATACTGTACGAAGCCTTACCCCCCGTCCAGACATCCTATTTAAAAAAATTCAGCAGAAGGATGGAACGGGTCACATTCCTTAAAAGATCACCGTTGACATTTTTCAACAGATTGAGAGGCCCCGTTGCCCCGGTAGGCCAGGCAACAGCGGCCACCGGGGTTGCCATGGCTGGGCCTGACCACGAAACTGGACGTCATGGGAACCAACTGTTAGGTAGGGGAATTATCGCAACCACGGTTTTTTTTGCGGCGGCTATGGTACAGCCACCGCCGGCACCAAAAATTCATTTCCAGGGGGCAGAAATGCGTATCGCAATCATGGGAACGGGCGGAATAGGCGCTTATTACGGCGCGTGTCTGGCCCGCGCGGGAGTTGATGTGGTTTTTGTGGCGCGCGGCGCCCATCTGGACGCCATGCGCAGAAACGGCCTGCGCATCGAGGATTTTGGCGGTGGTGAATTCATTATCGATCCCGTCAACGTGACCGATGATCCCCAATCCGTCGGACCCGTTGACGCCGTGCTGTTTTGCGTCAAGATGTACGACACAATAGAGGCCGCTACCCTTTGCCTGCCGCTGATCGGCGATAAGACCTGCATCCTGACCCTGCAGAACGGGGTCGAGAGCGTGGCCATGATCGATTCGGTGGTCGGCGCCGGTCGCACGCTGGGCGGTGCCGCCTATGTGGCGGGCTCGATCACGGCGCCGGGCGTCGTCAAACGCAACAACCAGATCACCAAAATTGAATTTGGCGAAAGCGACGGCGGCATCAGTGCGCGCGCCCGGGCTCTGGCAACCCTGCTGGAAGGTGCCGGGATCGAGGCGATAATTACCCCGGATGCCCGGGCCATGCTGTGGACAAAGTTTGTTCTGATGACTTCAAACGCCTGTATGACCGCGCTCAGCCGCTGCGATACCGGCACCATTAAGACCGATCCGGTTATGCGCGACGTCTATTGCAGTGCCATGCGCGAAACCATTACCCTCGGCCGGGCGCTGGGCGTCAACCTGCCCGCCGACATTGAAGACCGCACCCTCGACTGGCTCGACAGCTCGGCACCGATCATGGCCTCGCTGGCCGTTGATCTGATAAACGGACGCCGGCTCGAGGTCGAATGGCTGTCGGGCGCGATCCACCGCCTGGGCATTGACGCCGGCGTGCCAACGCCGATCCATACCACCGCCTACGCTGCGCTCCGTCCGCATCGGGAGGGAGCGGCAGGCGGACAATAGAAATGCCGGCAGCCCGGCATTTACGGGTTGGCAGAATTGAATCGCCTGTCGTCAGTACCTAAACAACGCTCTGATGGCGCGCGATGCAGGTTTTCAGAACCTCATCCGGGTCCTTTTTCCACCAGTTTTCGGCAGAAAAAATCTCGACCTCGCATTGCCCGTCAAAGCCTGCGGCTTCGACCCAGCCCCGGATTTTCGAGATTTCGATGACCCCGTCGCCCATCATGCCGCGGTCGGTCAGCATGTCTGTGGTCGGCACCAGCCAGTCACAGACGTGAAAAGCGAGCAACTGCCCGTTGGCGCCGGCGCGGGCAATCTGGGCTTCCAGCTCCGGGTCCCACCAGACATGGTAGACATCGACAGCAACACCGATGCCGCTGCCCAGCCGGTCGCAGATATCAAGGGCGTGGTGCAGCGTATTCACACAGGCCCGGTCGGCCGCATACATGGGATGCAGGGGCTCGATCGCCAGTGGCATTGCGTTGATCTTTGCATACTCGAGAACAGCGGCGATGCCGTCTTCGACCTGGGCCCGGGCAGCGGCCAGGTCCTTCGAACCTTCCGCCAGGCCGCCGACCACCAGCACCAGACATTCCGCATCCAGAGCGACGGCTTCGTCAATGGCGCGGATGTTATCATCAATATTGGCTTTGCGGCTTGCCGCATCCCTGCCCGGGAACATACCACCGCGACAGACACCCGAAACCCTGAGACCGGCATCGCGGATCTGTCTTCCCGCCTTATCAAGGCCGCAGTCGGCGATCTGGTCGCGCCATGGTGCGATGCCGCCAATCTGGTGGCGGGCACAGCCATCAATGATTTCCGACAGGTTCCAGCGCTTGCGGACGGTGGCGGCGTTGAGGGACAGCAGGCGGGTGTCAGCCGATAAATCGCGCATGGCTTAGCCGTCGATTCCGTGCACGGCCAGCAGGGCCCGCATGCGGGCGGCCGCCTGGTCGGGATTTTCCAGCAGGCCGGCCTTGTCGGCCAGTCGGAACAGTTCGGCCAGATGCTGCAGTGAACGTGCAGATTCCTGGCCACCGACCATGGTGAAATGTTTCTGGTGACCGTTCAGGTAAGCCATGAACACAACACCGGTTTTATAAAACCGGGTCGGTGCCTTGAAGATATGGCGCGACAGCGGAACGGTGGGGGCCAGAATGTCATGATAGCTATCCATGTCCTGGCGGGCCATGGCCTGCAGGGCGGCACTGGCGGCCGGTGCAATGGCATCGAAAATGCCAAGCAGGGCATGGGAATAGCCCATCTCGTCACCGGCAATCAGATCCGGGTAGTTAAAATCATCACCGGTATACATGACCACGCCGTCCGGCAGGCGGCGGCGCATTTCAATTTCCTTCCCGGCGTCGAGCAGGGAAACCTTGATCCCGTCAACTTTGTCGGCATTGGCGACGAGCACCTCGAGACAGGTATCCATGGCAATGCGGTGGTCCGCGTTGCCCCAGTAGCCCGCCAGCGCCGGGTCGAACATTTCGCCCAGCCAGTGGAGGATCGCCAGCTGCTGGATCTGGCCGAGAATGCGGGAATACACGCGGATGTAATCATCGGGTGATTTGGCAACTGCCGCCAGTGCCCGGCTGGCCATCAGGATGATCCGGCCACCGGCCTTTTCCACGGCTTCGACCTGCTCTTCATAGGCACGGATGATGTCATCAATACCAAGCGACGGATCCGGCGCCAGATGATCGGTGCCGACCCCGCAGGCGACCAGGGCGTCACCTTCAAAATCTTTCGACGCAGCGACCGAGCGCTGGATCAGCTCCAGCGATGCCGGCCAGTCCATGCCCATGCCACGCTGCGCCGTGTCCATCGCTTCGGCGACGCCCAGGCCCAGCTTCCAGATATGACGGCGGTATTCGATGGTCGTATCCCAATCGATTGCCATATCCAGCCACGGGTCGTTGTCGGCCAGCGGGTCGTTGACCACATGCACCGCCGAATAGGCGATGCGGGGCAGGCCGCCGACGACTTCGGTCTCAAAATGGCGCGGCGCCGAGGTCGAATAGAGTTGCAGATTGCCGTCCGGGGTTGGCAGATTGAGTTGGGCCATGGTCTAACCTGTTCTGTTGGCGTTGCGATGTATCAGGGGTTTACAGGGTCAGTTCGGGAACGTCCATCCACCGGCGTTCGGTCCAGCTCTGCAGGCCTAGGGCCGCCAGTTGCACACCTTTTGCCCCGGACAGCAGATCGTAATTCCATGGGGTGTCTTCGTATAAATGGCGGATGAAACCTTCCCACTGGACCTTGAAGCCGTTGTCATAGGTTTGGTTATCGGGCACCACGGACCAGTCATCATAAAAATTCATGGCCTGCGGCACGTCCGGGTTCCACACCGGTTTGGGGGTATTGACCCGCGACTGGGTTTTGCAGCTTTGCAGGCCGGCAACAGCCGAGCCCAGGGTGCCGTCCACATGCAGGGTCAGCAGGTCATCACGATGGACCCGGGTGCACCAGGAGCTGTTCATCTGGACAATGATCCCGCCTTCCAGCTCGAAGGTCGAATAGGCCGCATCATCGGCATCCGCTGCGTAAGGCTGGCCTTTTTCATCCCAGCGTTTGGGAATATGGGTGGCGCCGATACAGCTGACCGCCTTGACCGGGGCGAAGGTATTGTCGAGCACATAGCGCCAGTGACAGAGCATATCGAGAATTATGCCGCCACCGTCGGCCTTGCGATAATTCCAGCTTGGCCGCTGGGCTTCCTGCCAGTCGCCTTCGAACACCCAGTAGCCGAACTCGCCACGCACCGACAGGATGTCGCCAAAAAACCCGTTATCGCGCAGGGCCTTCAGTTTAAGCAGCCCCGGTAACGACAGCTTGTCATGGACAACGCCGTTTTTGGCGCCCTTGTCTTTGGCGTATCGAGCCAGGTCCATGGCCACGTCCAGGGTTTCGGCTATGGGTTTTTCGCAGTAGATATCCTTGCCCGCATCAATCGCCTGTTTCAAAAGCCCGGCCCGCAACTGGGTCGATGCGGCATCGAAGAACAGGCGGTCGTCCTTGTTGGCCAGGGCGGCATCCACATCGGTGGTCCAGCGCTCGACATTATGCGTCTTTGCCAGCCGCTCGAGCTTATCAGCATTGCGTCCGACCAGTATCGGGTCAACAACGACCCGGTCCTCGTTCGACAGCACCACTCCGCCCTGGTCACGGATGGCCAGGATCGAGCGTATCAAATGCTGGTTGGTTCCCATCCGACCGGTGACGCCGTGCATGATAATTCCCAGTCTGTGTTCTGCCATATTCTACTTCCTTCAGGTTCCAGATAATCAATGTGCCAGTGCCATGATCTGCATGGCTTGCCAGTCCGGCTCTGCGGCGACACCAAAGCCGGTGCACTGCAGGGATCCGATCGACATTATTCCGTTTTCAATATGTGTACAGACCTGGCCGCCCACCCGGCGGTACAGATCCGGGTGCGCGGCCAGAAAGCGCGCCTGCTCGTCCGCATCGGCGCCGGCCATGCCGGTGACGTAGTGGTGACCGTTGCGCTCCACATGGCCGAGGCCCAGCAAGGCGACCAGGGCCAGGTCCTGCTGGACGGCAATGCCGGCCTGACAGGTCAGGTCTTCGCCGCTCATGAAATAGGCCTTGCCGTCCTGCTCTGACCACAAGTTGCAGCGCGCAAGATTGATCAGGGATTTATAAAACCCCTTGCAGTTTTTTGACGAGACTCCGCTGTATCCCCTGGCCCGGGCCGCCGGAAAGCTTGCCAGCTCGGCATCGGATTCGTCAATGATCACCGGGAAATAGCCGGCCAGCGCCGTCACATCATGGGCCAGCGCCTGGCTGCGCCGGATCGGTTGTTCGATCAGCAGAATCGAGCCCATCATCCGCTTGAGGCCGGGCGCCGCGCGCATGGCTTCCAGCAGTTCAATAACGCCGTCAACATTTTCATATTGTTCATTGCCATCCAGAGTCGCCTGATAGGGCATTGGCGAACGGTCAAGGACAGCTGCGATCTGAGCCAAACGCTGCATGTCGGCGTGCAGATCACCACCGACCTTGATCTTGAAATAACGGCAGCCATAGGTTTCAATAACCTCTTCCAGCGATTCCGGCAAACCGTCATCAAGCCGGTCCTCCGGGGCCTGGTCATCTCTGGTCAGTGGATCCACCATGCCGATGGTATGGCGGGCATGGATGGTTTGTGACGGGGCAAGGGCGCCCAGAAAAGCTGACATATCAAAAGCGTTGAATTCAGCAAGCAGAACCTCAGGATGAATACCTGCCCGGTTGGCCTGAACCGAGCTGGCAAAGGATATGTTTTCGATCCGGCACAATCCATCCATAACCGCGCGGTCGATGAGCGCCGGACCGAAACTGGCCGCCAGCGGATTGAGCGCCTTGCCGGCAGCGGCGTCCAGATGCTCCTGATAGAGCGATGTGTAGTGGCCAAAGGCGGTCTGCATGCCGTTTGTCAGTATCGCGTCGCGATACAAATGCAGGGCGCGGCGCAGTTGGTCAAAATTATCCTCATTGCTCAGGGCCGGTGATTTATCAAACCATTTGGGGATCATAAGCTCGGCCGAGGAACCCCAGCCTTCGCGGCCATCTGCCAGCTGGATGTGGCAGCGGACAAAGGCCTGCGGTGCCTGGGTCACGGTTACAACCCCGAACCGGAACGGCAGACGCAAAGTCACATCGCGCTCGAACAGCTGAATTTCCCTGACCCGAAGCTTCGGCGGACAACCGCCCTGATCGGGTTTTTGAATGAGATATTTGCTGTTCAGTTCCATGTCCATCACTAAGTAACTATATAGTTATTTGTTTATATGCAAGTGCCGCAGCCCCATCAAGTAAAATCGCCCGACGGTTACGCATTCTCATACGAAATCCAGTTTCTCGATCTGGCGCAATTCACCGCACATACCGAGGACAACTGGGGCTTCGTTGATATTGGACCACGCCGCGCCCGGCTCAATCAGGCTTGTTGCCCGACTGAGGGCTTCAAGATTGCTGAGCGCCTTCCAGCCTGCGGCCACGGGTCCCGCTTCAATGGCATTCCTGAACAGGGAGATTTTTACCGTAATGGATGTCCGGTGGACCTCATAAAACCGCTTCAGTTCGGCAAAATAGGTGGTTTTATCGGTGCGCCACAGGTCCATCAATTCCCCATAGGCCACGGCTGAGGCATCGCGCCTTTGCATGGCGCCATCCATACCGGAACTGACAAGATTGCGTAGACGTTCATATTCTGCGGGCCTGTTATCCACCTCTTCGCCAAAATAGATCCGCGCATCACCGCGCTCCGCCAGACCGCCATTTCCCATGATCGCCAGAACTTCCAGATGATCGGTGCTGACAGAGCGATGCAGGCTGCCCGGCTGAAACTGCACAAAGGTCCCTTTGACGATGGGCAGGCGTCGATACCCTGATTGGAGGTCGTGCAGTTCAATCGCCCCTTCACCTGAAATCCCGAAATAGGCCTCCGGCGTCAGGGCGTGAATATGGGCGCAGCCCGCATGCACCCCGTCAGGCCCCGGCCTGTCCTGGTAAACCCTGAGATGGGTCAGGCCGATTCCGCCCAGTACCGCGTTGCTCATGACCGGCCCCCGCTTCCAAAAAGACGATGCCTGAGGATCGTAAACGGACTGCTCACCAGCTGCATCAGGCGCAGCACCAATTTGCGGGTCGGCGCAAAACTCATGACCAGCGTAATCAGACACAGAGCCATGAGAACGACACAGATCGGCCGCGTGAAATAGAACATAAAATCACCATCATGAATGACCCAGGAGCGGCGGAAGCTTTTATCGAAGATATCACCCAGCACGATACCCAGCACCAGCGGCGCCATCGGATACTTCATCTGCCGGAGTGCGAAACCCAATACCCCGAAAATCACCATCACCCAGACATCGAACATGCGCTGCTGAATGGCATAGCTGCCGATCACACACAGCACAAAGACAACCGGCATCAGCCGTTCGCGGCGCACCGCAAGAATCTTGAGCAGAGCCGGTGTCAGCAAGATTCCCAGTATCAGGATAGCGACCGCCGCAAACAGCATCATGACGACAACTTCATAAACAAAGCTGGGTGACTCGATCATGATCATCGGCCCCGGCCGAACGCCATGAATGACCATCGCTGCCAACAGCACCGCGGCTGGCGCCGAGCCCGGAATGCCCAGCGTCAGGACGGGGATCAGCGCGCCGGGAGGTGCCGCGCTGTTCCCCGTTTCGGCAGCCATAAGCCCTTCGACGGAGCCCTTGCCAAACTTTTCCTTTTCCTTCGAGGCCCGGCGCGCCGCCGCATAGGACACCCAGGCGCCAATATCCTCGCCGACACCGGGAATCACACCAATCAGGGTTCCCAGTACGCCCGAGCGGAGGATCGTCCGGCGGTATTTGAAGACATCAGCCAGATTGGGGATCACGTCCCTTAACCGTGCCGAGGCCTTAACAACCACGGCCCGGCGCGCATACATGACCGAGATCACTTCTGAAAAGCCGAAAGCACCGACCATCGCCGGAATCAGGCCGACCCCACCCTGCATTTCCGTAAACCCGAAGGTAAAGCGGTCGGTCATATAGAGGCCTTCCTGACCGATCATGGCCACCGACAGACCGATAAATCCGGCAATCCATCCCTTCAGCGGGTCATCCATGGCGGTCAGTTGACCGGCGATCAGAATACCGAAGATCGCCAGCCATAAAAATTCGTGAGTCTGAAACTGCAAGGCATAATCGGCGAGAATCGGCGCGATCGTCGCCAGAAAAAACATGCCGATGATCGTGCCCAGAAAGGACCCGGTCGTGGCAACCCCCATGGCCGGGCCAGCCTTGCCCGCCAACGCCAGCGGATAGCCGTCCAGGGTGGTCGCCGCATTGGCCGGTGTGCCCGGAATATTGAGCAGGATGGCGCTGCGCGAGCCGCCGTAGATGGCCCCCACATAGAGGCAGATCAGAATCATCAGGGCATCATCATGGCCCATGCGGTAAGTCAGAGTGGTGAGCAACGCCACCCCCATGGTCGCCGTCAGCCCCGGCAGCATGCCGATGGAAATGCCCAGCAATGTGCCGCCGGCCACATACAGCATCATCTCGAAGCTGGCGAATTTAACGACGGCAATGCTGATAAAGCCAATGGTGGTCGCAAAATAGCCAAGAAACGCGGAAAGAAATTCGGTCATATTGGTTTACTCATGGCAATTTCACATAAAATTCCTGCTCGAACAGGTAAGTCACGCCCCAGGTGACCAGCACGGCCTGTAGCAATGCGGTAAAAACCAGCCAGACAAAGGGCGCACGGGCCGCAGGCAGGGAACTGAACAATGCGGCCAGCCCGCTGGCCAGCAACGGCCATCTGGCCTGCAGCCAGTTCCACCGCCGCCCCCCCAGTTCCACCGCCTCTTCCCACTCGAACCCGAGGATAAATAAAAACATGAAAACCGCCGTCGCCTCGTGGTACCGGACTTGCCAGCCACCGATGGTGGCACCCAGCAGGCCCACGGCATATAAGCTGCACCCGGCCGCCGTCGCCGCACAGCGCCAGGCGCCGGGTGTGACGATTCCGGTGTCCTCCAGGTTTTCCAGCAGTTTATGACCCTTCCGGGCGACCGAGCGGATCAGCAAAATCGTGGCAAAAAAGGCGACGATGCAGCCCAGCAGGACAGGCACCCGGCCCGGCTCACCCCCGGCTTCAATAAAACCGCCGGCCCCCGGCATCGCCAGCCCTTCAATGATCATATAGAGGCCAAGCACAAAAAAGATCAGCGACGTGATAAAATCCGCTTTGGCCATCGACGACTTCGGCATCTCAACGCTCCCGAAAATACATCAGATAAAATAATGGCGGACAGAATAAACGGTCCGCCATTATATTTATAGACTCCGCATTAATCAGGGACGCGGAATGCCAACCGTATCGGGGCTGACTTTCGATTTTCCACCATCGTGGATTTGCCAGGCGTTGATTTGCGTGGTCGGGAAGGCTTGCATATAGGCCGCGTCGCCGGAGACCACATTGACACCCAGACCCTTGGAGGCCGCATAATCAGCCAGCCGCTTGGATGCCTTGATTTTAGTCGCCCAGATGGATGTCATGGTATCGACGACGTCCTGGGGAATACCCTTGGGTGCCCAGATGCCGAAGTTGACGGCACCGACTTTGGCATTGGGCAGGGTTTTGGTGATCGACGGAATATCGCCGATACCGGGCAGCGATACGTCATCAGGCGTGAAAGCAGCCAACGGTTTGAGTTTTTTGGCACGCAGCATTTCATACTGCTCGGCAACCAACTGGGTTGTGATTTCAGTCTCATGGGAAACCGCTGCCTGAACGGCAGGATTGCCGCCATCATAGGTCACCATTTTATAATCACCGCCGGCCGCCGCTTTCAGGGCTTCGGCAGAGGCGCCGCCGGCGGAATTGATACCCCCGGTGGCAATGGTGACGGAACCCGCATCACCGTTCATTGCCTTGGCGATGTCGGCAACGGTCTGGAATTTCGAATCCGGATTTACCGAAAGAACCGTGTAGTTGACCGAAGCCAGGAACAGGTGCCAGTCCTTCAGATGTGTATCGAGAGCGCCGGTCACACTATAGGTCCCCAGATCCTTGGCCGCACCGGCGGTCCAGGTATAACCGTCTTTTTCTGCATCAAAGGCCGCTTTGGTGCCGACGGCACCGGCACCGCCCGGCTGGTTGACGACAACAACCTTTTGCCCCAAGGCATCTTCCAGGTCACCGGCCAGGGTCCGGACCAGTTGGTCCGTCGAACCACCGGCGCCCCAGGGGACGATGATCCGCAGCGGTTTATTCGGTTTCCATTCGGCCTGGGCGACCCCTGTCAATGCCAGCGCGGCAAAAACAACACCTGATAATAAAAGTGATTTGCGCATTGTATGCTCCTCCAATTTCCCTGAGTGAACTTTTTATCGATTCAGCCTTTAAATAACTGATTGGTTATTTACAAATATTTCTGTCACCCCGTCAAGGGATTTGTAACCATGCAGTTATTCGCAAGCCGAAAGACAACAGGGCAGCGATGCCACAATCAGATTTCAGAGAGAAGTGGAAAAGCCGGTGGCCCCATTATTCAGACCGCCGGGCGGCTGCGGATCAGACCCTGAGGTAACCGAGAATGACCTCGACCGCGTGATTGCGCCGTTCCTCCCGTGCCTCTTCTGCAGACAGGTCGCGGCCAAAAATAACGCTCAAGGTGTGAATGTTGGAGAAGTAGAAATAACAGACACTGGCAATCGACATATACAGCTGAACCGGATCTACCCGGGCCCTGAACACCTTCTGGTTCTGGCCCTTTTCGATTATCCGCCGCAGCATCTCGACAAACGGAGAATGCAGCAGCTGAATGTGCTTTGAGCGCTTGATATGCACAGCCTTGTGCAGGTTTTCGCTGTTCAGCAGCGATAAAAAATGCGGATTTTCCTCATAATAGTCCCAGGTAAAGGTCACCAGCCGACGGATCGAATCAACCGGGTCGACATTTTCCAGTTCCAGTTTCCTTTCGGCGTTACGGATGTCCGTATAGGCTTCCTCGAGCGCCGCCAGAAACAAAGCGTCCTTGTTGCCAAAATAATGATACAGCATACGCTTGTTTGCATCGGCCCGTTCGGCGATCCGGTCAACCCGCGCCCCGCCAAGCCCGTAGGTCGAGAACTCCTTGACCGCAGCTTCCAGAATGGAGCGTTTGGTCGCTTCCGGATCGCGTTTTTTTGTCGGCTTCTTCATCAGGTCTCGATTTCAATACTGTGGCAAACCTCTTGCGGTGCATCCGCAAAATAGTATCCAACTGGTTATATATGGCAAGATTATTCGACAGGACCGGCCGTTGGAAACAGTCACTTGCCAGCGTTGGCGCCGCGCTCCCTGGGTTGCGGGCGCGATGGAATTTCCTTAAGCAGCCCGCCACAGGCCATGGCAATAAAGGCGTCGCGGTCCAGCGCCAATCCGGCAAACAGCCTTTCCAGAACCCAGTCAAAGCCGTTTTCCTTGATCGATGAAGCGCAACTGGGCACACCAACCACATGGGCTTTGCCGAGTTTCCCATAGAGCAGAAGATTGCCCGGATCAACGGGCATACCGAAATGAACAAGCGCGCCACCGGCGCCGACCAGTGCCGCCGGGATCACATCACCGCGGTCAACGATTGCCGATGCCCCAAAAAGCAGGATCAGATCACTGCCCTGGCCCTGCGTCTGACGGATCGCCTCCGTTACGGCCTTGGTCGTATGGTCGCAATAGCTGACCACATCGAGCGTTCCGCCCAGGCTGGAAATCCGCTCAGCGACGGCCTGATGCCTTTTGTTCAGGATTTTTTCACCGTCCCCGGGCAGCCGGGAGATAATCAGCGCCACATGCAGCGGGCGAAAGCCGGCAACCGAAATGTCCGCTGGCCCATCGCCGGCAAGCCGTTCAAGCGCCTGCAACTGGGATTCCGGCACCATGAATGGAATGATTTTTACGGTGGCAACCATCTGTCCGGCAACAACCCGGCTAAAGGGCGCCAATGTGGCGATGGTCATTGCCTCGTCGACCCGGTTCAGGGCACCGATGCGCTCCGCATCGGCGACAAACACCCCGGCTTCCCGGGCATAGATATTGGCCCGGCCGGTGAACGGCTCGGCGACCCGCACCTCGGCGCCGGCAATCCGCCCGGCAATGCGACCGGCGGCCTCGTCCTCCAGGACATCACCCGCCTGCGGTCGCGCCACCATCAGCGACGTCATGCCGACGGCTTTTAACTGAGCCAGGGCCTGGTCATCTAGGTGCGTACCTTTTTTAAAGGTGGCACCGGCCAGGCGGACGGAATGCGCAAGGATACAGCCAAGCGCATCTTCGGTATCCAGTTCACCAAACTCCATGGAAATGCCCTATCACCCGAAAAAACTGCAACCGCTCACACACCTGCTATCTTCCTATAAAAGGAGATTTACCCGGCCAGTGCAAATAGTGAAATTACCAGCACGGTGCCAATCATTACCCAAACCCAGGGTTTTACACCAGTGGCACGAACCGGTTGATCAACAGCCCCGGCCATCAAATCCCCGTCCGCCATGGCGGACGTCTCCTGTGCTTCAACGATGTCGCAAAATTTTGCAAAAAAAGCTGCAGACAGTTTTGTTGCCGTGGAATCAATCAGGCGCGCGCCCAGTTGAGCGATCTTGCCGCCCACATCGGCGTTGACGGCGTACTGCAAAAGCGTTGCCTCGCCCTCTTCGATTAACTTCACATCGGCACCACCCTTGGCGAATCCGGCCGCCCCTCCCGTTCCTTCGCCGCTGATCGTATAGCTTTCCGGCGGCACCCGGTTCGACAGTTCAACATTGCCTTTGAATTTGGCCTTTATCGGGCCAATCTTCAGCGTCACCGACGCGGTCATTGCCGTCTCCGAGGTTTTATCCAGGGTTTCACAGCCGGGAATACATTGCCTGAGAATATCCGGATCATTCAGCGCCGCATAGACCTAGGCGCGGCTTGCCTTGATTCTTTGTTCGGCTTTTAACTGCAAGGGGGCTCTCCACTGTCTCTGTATGGCTTTGAGATATTACGTGTGCGCCTGACGGTCAATGCCCGGCCACGCAAGCGCCGCCTGTGCGTTGACGGAAGAATGAACGTGTCTTTGAGTAGACCCCTTATATACAGCTGCTCCACCGGTCAGCAACGACGAGCAGCCAAGGATAGGCCTCAGATAATATTCAAGGATTTTTTACGGATAAGCATAAGATAACCGTCCCAGATATATGCTGGAATTTCGCGGAGCCAGAAAAACAGCCATTTTTTTAGTCCCAGATGCGCTTTGTCTGCCGGCATGGGCGGGATGCGCGTGGAAAATCCAAGAAGGCGAAACAGCATTGCGCAGCGGGGATTATGATACCTGCTGGAACATACAACGACGGAGATATCCTTGGATCGTGCACGCATTATACGGGCCGTATTTACGACCGTATCGAAGGTATCAGTGGCCTCAGAATCTTCTATGATTCTATCTCCGGGAATCCCCGATTCCAGTATTAACTTCGTCATAATTTCAGATTCAACATGACCATGGCGACCTACCCCGCCAGAAGGAATAAAAATTGCCCCCGGGTTTCCCGCCGCTGCGTCAACAGCCCCCATTACCCGTCTTCTCAGTGTCCCGCTTGGCATTCCATCGGGCAACACCGCGGCCCCGAAAATTATAAAATATTCGGTATTTTCAGCAGCCATTTATGTTCTCTTGGATATTTAGCAAATTTTTAAAACTTCTGATTTGCCGCAATAAGATCTGTTTCATTGGTACATACCCATTTCAACGGGGCAACGCCATCTGCTCTTCGGTTTCGCCGAACATAAACGTTTGGGTTTCCCATCGGAACCAGCCTGTTTTTCAGCACCCAGATTTTATGGTTCCACGCCCTGCGGGCCTTTGCATCACCAGGAGGAGACTGGTCTGCAAGGCTGTCTAATTCCTTTTTCGCAAGATCCGACAAAAAGAGAGCTAACCGGCGCGCGGTTCGTTCTTTCGGGAAGACCATCTGGACCTGGCCGGATGGCCGTTTAACACCAATGGAAATCCCGTAGCCAAATTTACCTGGATCATTAATTACGGGTTGAAGCGGCGGGCGCATGACACCGACAACAAGACCTTGGCGCTCGGTATCTTCAGCCCCATACGCACCCGGTGGAATTTTCCAGTTCAGGGCGCTGATCGCTTGTTGGCTGCGGCGGAGCCAGTCCAGGACTTGTTTTTGCCGCGCATGGTCTTTGCGCGCAAACGAAGCGCTATCTACAAATATCTGATACTCGTCATCTTTCTGAGGATGGACATACCGGCCCTCCCAACTGAAGGTATCAATGGGAACACGAACAGCGTCCCGCAGCGCCGCATAGGGACGCCGCAGAATTACTGATTTCCCTATGGGGAGACCTTCTTTGACAAATGTAATTTTTGCAGTAATCGTGTCGCAGCCATTCTTTTTGCCACTAAAATTCAGGGTTTCCAGGGAAAACTGGTGGTTAAAGCTGGTTCCCGATTTGAAGGGATAAATCAGTTTTTCAGGTTGGATCCCATCGACCCAGATTGGAACCGCGTTTGATTGAAGGGCGATCGAATATCCGTCCACTCCATCAATATCGAGCCCGTCCGATTTAATTTCGAAGACCGTAAAACCTAACTTTGGATTATCTCCAGCTCTGGAACGTTCGATCAGTGTCTCCAGAGATGCCGCGCTCCAAATATTCCTGGTTTCCGACGCATGTGCACTGCGGACCGGAAACCCCTTAAAATACTCAAGCCATGTTTGTTCTGTTTCGCATTGCCTGAACCAACCGGTTGGTTGTGCCGAAGTGAGCTGGCAAACCTTGCCAAGAACACATGACAGGTCTGCGCGGGCAGCGGCAATCGTTTCAACGCCCGTGCGCTGCACACAGAATTCCGTTCCTTTTTTGCCATCCAGCAGCTCTGATTTTATGCGACTGCCTTTTGGAACCCCGAACAGCGTACCGGACACGACCATCCCCGGGTGATCGAAATAGGCCGTATCCGAAACGTACTGCGTTCCCGTCACCTTTTTGCGGACCTCAGACCGCCCATTTTTCCATACCCTGCGAACTCTGTTTGGCCAGTACTCATATGAACTTGGAAGAGGCGAAATTGCATAGACAAGATCAGTCGTTGTTCCAAGCCCGTCTTCAATCTGGGCAAAGGCATTGGCTAAATCGGCTTTAATAAGTTCGCGATGCTTGCCGAGCGCAAGTTCGAGATCAATGCCTAGAAATTTTGTGGCTGCGCTTACAACATTGGTAACCGGACGCTTGGTCATTGCAAAATACGTTTGCTCTAAAATCACATCCCCGAAGGCTGTCATTTCAATTTGCAGGACAAGGGAAGCCATGTTCTCGCTGTCCAGGTCATCCAAGTCGCTGATCGATACGATTAATCGATTTTCCGCTTCTAAATCGGCAACCGCCTGCCATTTTCGAATGTGCTTTAACACCCAATTCTTCAGGTTGTCGTTCAGAGTACTTATTATTGCTTTCCGTTGGTTTTCGTTAAGGCTTTCAAACAAGCTCGCGCCCGGATCCAGAACAACCGCGACTTCCAGAAAAGGCAGTCCAGATGCCATCGACGGACCGGATGCAAAAGCAAACAGAGAAACGGCCGTTAACCAACGCAGCAAAATTTTATTCAACATAGATCAATCTCCATCTCGACTAATTTATCCGGATTTTTACTTATGTCGTGCGGCTTTGCGCAGACCAGTGCGCCATCAGCCCCGATGAGGGTTGTATCAATTCTCACGTTATTTGCTGTTAAGCGGAGGGGCGTTTGCGGCAACAGCGGACGGCTCCAAAGAGAAACCACCTGAGACTCCCAGCCCAATGATCGCCAGCGCCGAATAATGTTGTCAGGCAGCTGAACGGGCTGTTCCGCGCCGATGATAAACGCGCCGCCGGCATATCTGTCCTTGTGCGCAAAGCCATCGTGAAGAAGCGTGCATTTGTCCGACCCGACCTGGGCATCACACAGGCTTATTTTAAGGTAATATACAGCATGTTTGTTCGCCAGTTTTGTATAAATTTCCGGGTTTGATGGGCGGATCAGCACCAAAGGCTGATGCCATGCGGCATCAGGCAGAATTACAGAATGGCGGTTAAAACTCTTTGCTTGTACGAACAAACCCGGCGCATCAGCGGTGCTGATTTCAAATTTCCTGCTCCCGAACCACGGCGTGTGGAAGATCAAATTCATTTTGTTCTGAGGGCCGATGAAAACAGGTTGATCTGATCCCGGCGAGATTTTGATCAAAAGGCTTTCGCCGCGCGATGTGTTAATAATCCGCAAACCACCGAACTGCGCTGGTATACCTAAAATCAGAAGAACATTGACGCCAAGAATACAAATCCAGGTCCATTTCCAACTGAAAACCCTGGCGTCAATGATCTCCTGATAAGATTTCTTTCGGGCATCCGTTATCAGACCGGACACAAATGCCACCCAGGCGAAGAAACTGCCTAATCCGAGCACGCCGCCAATAAGAGGAAACCATTCCGTATAGTAAATAAACCAGAGTGATGTCCACACACCCGTCACTAAAATCAACGCAATATTCAGTGTATACAGGGCCATCTCTAGTCCTTTGCAAGTGGCATTTCCGCGATCATCACTGTCCCTGGTCCTTCCTTAATTCTCGCAACCTGCATTCGAATTAAGGACGGACCCCTATGTGATAATCCTGCTTAAATCATTTGCCCCAACCGACTTCGTTCGTTTTAAAACCGGTAACTGCGAACCCGAATTTCAATTTTCTCACAGCCCGCCTCTTTTTGGTTTGAGGCGCCTGATCACGTGGTTCAAATGCCTTTGCTGGCGTACCTGCCTGCCGTAAAATACAACTATACGATAGTTTATAAAATACTTTCAACTATTGCATATTTTCCAACCGGGCCGGGTCCGTTTCATGACGATACCGTCCACGTACAGAAAGGGGGTGATAGCCTTGAGCCGGGGCACGGAAACACCGGAGCCCCAAGGCAGACAGGCGCGCCCGGAGCGGTGGGGTCAGGGTCGTCGATGGAATATGGGGGGATTTGTGTTAGGCGGCATGTCCCAGGTCGCCCGCGGGCGACCTGGGATCCGGGCCTTGTCAGGCCGACTTGATTTTCAAGGCCACGTAGCGCTGGCCCTGTTCGTTGTCCAGAAGCAGAAGGACGGTCTTTTGGTGATGCTTTTTGGCATCTTCAATTTTTGCGGCAAATTGCTTTGGCGAGGTAATCTTTTCCTGTCCAACCTCAACAATTATATCACCGGCGCGGATGCCTTTTTCGATAGCCGCCCCGTCCGCATCAACATCGGTGACGACGAGACCGCTGGCTTCGGTGGCCAGATTGAAGCGCTGGCGCAGGGAACCGGTGATTGATGACAACGTCATTCCCAGTTCAGCCGAATGTTGCTGGCCTTCGCCAGGACTTTCAGCGTCACCACCATCCATCTTGCCGTTCAACGCCAGCTGGGTTTTGTCCTGCAACTCTTCGATCTTAACGTCCAGCGATTGCCGTTTGCCGCGCCGCAGGAGCCCGACATTGGCAGCGGCATCAACCGGTGCCTGGGCAACAAGGCGCGGCAGCATCCGCATTTCGCTGACTTTCGTGCCATTGAAGGTTAAAATGATGTCCCCGGCCTTGATATTGGCTTTCGCCGCAGGTCCATTCTCGACAACATCGGCAACCAGCGCACCATCGGTGTTCTCGAGGCCCAGGGACTCGGCAATTTCATCCGTTACCGGCTGTATCTGAACACCCAACCAGCCTCTCCTGATCTGTCCATGCGCCCGCAATTGCGCAATGATCGGCTGTACGGTGGATGACGGAATGGCAAAGCCAATACCAACACTGCCGCCGGACGGTGAGTAGATCGCCGAGTTCACACCAACGACGTCACCGTCAATGTTAAACATGGGACCGCCCGAATTGCCGCGATT
>JABMNT010000206.1 GCA_013203595.1 Rhodospirillales bacterium | reverse complement strand
TTGAAGTCGTGAGTTCGAATCTCATCGCCCGCTCCAATTTTATCAAGGGCCCAGCGATCATACGCTGAGCCCTTGATTTTTCCAGGTCACCCATGAGTCATCTGCGTGCAAAAAAAGAGAATTATGTATACCAGCCAGCAGCGGCTTATCAGGCATTCCCAATAGGTCTTAACGGCTCAACATCTGTCTTCCACGATTTTGATTAATGGCAAGACGCAGCCGAAATCTGGCCGGGCGACACGAGGCTGTTGGGTTGTCAACGCATTCATTCTGCGTGCCTGCCTGCCCGGCCGGGGACTCGGTTATTTGATAACTTCGACCACGCGCATCATCCCGATATCTTCATGTGCCAGAATGTGGCAATGGATAACAAATTTCCCTGTAAAGTCGGCGAAGTGGGAAACTATGTCGATATTCCCCGGGCTGCCATCGGCCTGCGGCGGGATCGCGATCACATCCTGCCAGCGCCGCAAGGGGTCGTCCTTTGCCAACTCCTTGCCGTTGATATGGGTAACAAAGAAGGGGTTCACGTGGATGTGGAACGGATGTATGCCGGTATCTTTATTTTCCAAATGCCAGGTTTCCCAATCGCCTAGCTTCATCTTGAACATCGGATCAGGGTCTTCGCCAAAAAGCTTGCCGTTAATCATGAACCGGTAACCATTGGGATTAGTGCTGTCCGGTTCAACACTGAAAGTGACTGTGCGCTTTGTCTGTGTCTCTCTTGGGATCGGAGGCAGACCTGGGCCGGGCAGTTCAGGATTGTCTGACCACGGCCGCGAAATCGGATCACCTTCAATTTCAATACGTACTTCGACCGGGGCAGAAGCCCGCGCCAGCGACTCTTGTCCGGGCATACGCAGTAATGTTGCGCGTATTTGCCCGGCGACCAAGGCAACCCGGCCGGCAGCTGCGTTGTTTTTCACCCGAACCATCAAATCGGTGCGATTCCCGGGTGCCAAGGCGGCAGCCGCCAGCCACGGTTCGCGGTTATCCGATAGTATTCTAACGCGCTTTTCCAGGGTTAGTCCGTCATAGGCGATTTGCCACAACTCGACGTCAGGCGAGTCCACATTCAATTCCAGAAAGGAATTCGCCCTCGGATCGGCATTGATGATCCGCCAGCGTTCAACGGCGCCTGGCGCCAGTTTGATGACGTGGTCAGACTGCCCACCTCCTTCCGGATCGACCTCGATCGCCTTGCCATTCGAGATGATGATTACCCGCTCTGGCGCTTCGGTGATGTAGTCTGGCATATCAGACCCCGGAGGATCCTTGATGATGATCGCGCCCACCAGGCCACCGGACACTTGCTTGTCGGTCGAGCCATGATTGTGCGCATGATACCAATGCGTTCCTGGCGTGTGATCACGGGGCAAATCGAACCGATATTTATTTTCGCCACGTCGGATATCGTCAATGTTGCCGCATTCCTTCTGACCCAGGGGAATGACTTTCAGAAATACGTTGTCAGCGTCAAACCTGCCCGTTTTGTCTAACTCCGGCGACACATGAAGACCATGGGTATGGAAATTCGTGATGTTTTCGCCGTGTGGCGTGTTGATATCCCTCGGGCATTCCTCGTTGTCTGGCTCCATGTCGTTGATCAGCGTCAGTTCGATGGTCTCGGCGGCGCTTGCCGTTATTGTGGGGCCCGGTGTCTTCCCGTTATAGAAAAATTTATTTTTGTCATCTACGCCGCGCGTTACTTTCAGGATCCAGGGATTTCCGGCGGCCTGGCTGGTTTGGGCGAACCCCAGATAGGTGGTGCTGCCCAGAACCGCACCGATCGCGGTGCTGCTGGTCAGTTGCAGAAATTGACGCCGCTTCAGGCTTCTCTTGAATATTTCCGACATGTACAAATCTCCTTTTTGAAATCGTATCAGGTATGAAATAGGTATCAGGGTGTCATGTTCGCCTGCACCAGATAAGGCGACAAAACCTCGGCGTCCTGCGGCTTACGCAAGACCTGTACGACCCGACAATGCACAGCGATGTGCAAGGTCAGTGTTTGATCAGAAATCCGGTCGATGATGCCGCTTGCATCGCTCTGCGGCCCCATAAACAGGGGCCTGCCCGCATCGGGAACCTAATCACCCTTTCCTTCGCTAAACTCCAAAATATCAGTCAGTTCGAATTTACGCCTTCGAGATGAAATTTCTCAGGCAACAGGAAGTCTGCAATGTTTAATTTATTAAATCAACAATTTTTACTCGGTAAAGTAGTTTTATTTCTGTGCGCCAAAGAAAAATTGTTACTAAAATGGCTATTTTATAACGATTTACGGGTTGTTTTAGTATTTCATACGGCTGCGTATGGGTAGGAGTTCTATCCTTAGCTGTAACCGGCAGCGGCGGCTGCGTTGGTCATAGGCGGACTGGTGGTTTTTGTGCACCGGTGCTGGAGTGCCACGGAAGTGCGCCATTACTTCAGCTCTGGTAGTCCATCATCACTGACTTTAATGCCGCTCGCGCCGCTGCCTGGTCAAAGCGGTCGCGTAGGCACTCGGGGCCCCCAACCGAATGCCGCCTGGAGATTTGAATTATCGGCTGGGCCGCACCGGCCCGGTGCCCCCCTTGCCGTCCGGCCTCACCGGATATCGTTGACCAGCGCCCGGCCTTCGCCACCGAAACGGGTTGCAAAGTAGCCGATCAGCAGGCCGACAAGAGCTCCTTCCAGAACGAACCAGAACGGTGAGGCAAAAACCCCGTCGACGCCGAAGGTCGCCACCAGCATGGCTTGCATCACATCATAGGCAAAAAAGGTCAGAACGAAATTCAGCCAGGCACCGATAACCGGTGCGCGCAGCCACCAGGGCATCGGCAGTCGCAAAACCGGGTGCCAGGTGAAAACCCCGAACACCCCGATAATGGCACCCATCGTCGTATACCAGAACAGGATCCCGAGGCGGGTCATGACAGACGCGTCGGGCAGAAAAGCGGGCAGGGCAAAAAAGCCGATCAACCCGACGACAAAACCGACACCCTTGCCAATGCCGATACGGGTAACGAGAGAGGGTTTTTCAAAGATAGGCATCGCACCAAAGTCCTTCCATCCCCAAGATAAGCGGGCCGCCAATAGCAACCACAAATAGCCTATCGGATACCTGATCGGCACGCTCTGACCTGAATCAAGTGGGCCGCGTCAGCTCATATCCACAAAAAAGCCCCGGCTCTTGCGGAACCGGGGCCGTTTAATCGCACTGCAGCGGGTTTATTTGGTCACTTCCTTAACCAGCTTCTGGGTGTCTCCGTCGTAGGTGGCGCCGCCAATCAGGGTCGCGGCACACCAGATCGCCGCTGGCGGGAAAATCAAAATGGTCGCACAGCCAGCAACACCGGCGGTTTTGCCCGGATTTTCCTTGGCCAGTTCAACCGTGTTCTGGATCACCTTTTCCGCATCCGCCGCAAGGGCGCTGATCGGGGCAGCGAGAAAAAAACACTAAACACATAAATAAGGCACGTTCGCATGGGCTGGCTCCTAGGTTCATTGTTTACCATGCAGACCTTAGCCGACAGCCCTTGATAAGGGAAGCCTTCCGTCGACAACCCACATCAGGTCTCGGTGCCGCCGTTCACCTGGATCATCTGGCCGTTGATGAAGCCGCCTTTTGCAGAGGCCAGCAGAGAGACGGCGGCAGCCACTTCGTCGGGCTCACCCAGTCGACCCGCAGGAATCCGTGATTGCATGGAGCGAATATGGGCTGCATTTTCCGCCGTGTCGTCTTCCGGACGGATCGGACCCGGCGAGACGATATTTGCCGTGATCCCCCGGCCACCAAACTCCTTGGCCAGGGCTTTGACGAGCCCCCAGGATCCATGTTTCGATACCGATACGGGTGCCCGGCCGTTGTAGCCATGGATCGCATTCATGCCGGCAAAATTGATAATCCGGCCCCAGCCCCGCTCGATCATCCCCGGCAGGCAGGCCCGCGCCAGCCAGAAACCGGCGTTCATATTGACATCGATCACCCGCTGCCAGTCCTCTTCCGCCATCTCGAGAAAGCC
>JABMNT010000205.1 GCA_013203595.1 Rhodospirillales bacterium | reverse complement strand
TCTCTTCCGGGTGGGATGCGTCGATTAGCATGCGTTGCATTGTCATTTATTCCAAAACTCCGAGACGAAAGGGAAACGAGAACGGCAGGGCCGGTCATTTCCATATCGCGTGTTTCATTGAAGCCAGCGGCGCTTGCGAATCCCCCGGTCACGGCGGTTGCCCGTCGTGTGGATAGTGGGGCTATTCGCGCTGCTCTAACTGACATTCGAAAAAAACCTTTAATTGTGAATCTGGAAATGCCCCGGTTATTCATATTAATGGGCATATCCAGCGTTTAACTCAGCAGTCCGTTCACGAAAATCCAGTGTTTAATTGACAAGGTGTTTTCTGTGATGCGAACGGATTACAGTGTTAACATAATGGTAGGGAATTGATTCTACAATGTTCTTTATCAAAAGAATGCATAAATATGACTTTATCTGTATCTGCAAAAAGACCGTAAAGGGTTTGATGCCAACGGGTTATTGCCTGTATATTGAAGAATAAAGTCTAAGGTCGCGCAATATGTGGTGTAAACAGAAAGCTAGCCGGATTATCCTTATCGCGCTGGGCGTATTGGCCAGTGTAAACGGCTTGCCGCGCCCGGCCGATGCCGCCGATTCGATCGTTACCGACGTCCGCGTATCGGAAAGTGCCCAGCGTACACGCGTGGTCTTTGAGTTCACCCGTGATCTGGATTTCAAGGTTTTCACTCTGGCCAACCCGAGTCGGGTTGTTGTTGATATGCCCGAAGTCGGCTGGCAACTGCCGCCGCAGCCCTTACCCCATCAAATCGGAGTCTTTGAAACTCTGCGCTATGGCTTGTACAAGCCCGGTAATTCCCGGGTTGTCGTTGACCTGCGGACCCCGGCTGTGGTCAAAAAGGCCTTCCTGATGGAACCTTCCGGCCCCAGTGGCTACCGTCTGGTTATCGATCTGTCGTCGGCATCGCCATCGGCATTTGCGCGCCAGACCAAGGCGCCTCCGATTGAAATCGTATCTGCCTCAGCCGACAGTTTCGAAAAACCGAAACCGCCTGTCCAGATACGGCCCGTCGCCAAGGCACCGAAAACGCCGACCCTGTCCGGACCGGAAGTCCTCAGCCGTTCGCCAGCGGCCCGGATGACAGTGAAAAAACCGGAAACCCTGAAACTGGCCATGGCGGCACCGGCCCGGGCCGTTGCCGAGGCCCCGGGTCAGGAGATTAGAAAGCTGGTCGCCGCCTTTCGCCCGGCGCCGCGTAAACCGGCGATCCGGCCGGGGATCGACAAAAAGACGATTATTGTCGATTCCGGGCATGGCGGAGCAGATCCCGGGACCATCGGCAGGTCGGGTATTTATGAAAAACATATAACCCTGGCGATGGCGAAGGAATTAACCAGACAACTCAATGCGACCGGGCACTTCAGGGCCATTATGACCCGCGACCGCGATATTTTTATTCCGTTGCGTGAGCGCGTTAAAATCGCCCGGGATTCGGGCGCCGACCTGTTCATATCCTTACATGCCGATGCCGTTAAAAACAGAAAGATAAGCGGACCGTCCGTCTATACGCTGTCGGAAAAAGCCTCGGATAAAGAGGCCCAGGCGCTGGCCGATAAGGAAAACAAGTCAGATCTCATTGCTGGCCTGGATTTATCTCATGAAAGCCAGGAAGTCGCCCACATTCTGATTGACCTGGCCCAGCGCGAATCGATGAACCAGTCGGCGCGCTTTGCCACGCAACTGGTGAAAGACCTCAAACGCCGTACCCGGTTGCTTCGTAATACGCACCGGTTCGCCGGATTTGCCGTTCTTAAGGCACCGGATATCCCCTCGGTGTTGATTGAAATGGGATTTTTGTCCAACCGCAATGACGAACGGTTGCTGCAGACGGATGCTTATCGTAAAAAATTCTCCACCGGCATCGTTGATGCCATTCAAACCTATTTCTCGCGGGTTGAGCAAGCCAGCAATCTGTAACGATGCCGATTAAAAACAGACGTTACATGCCGTTGGCCGTAATTTTGTCAAATTTGGGCGTTATGCGACTCCGAAGTCCGGCTTGGGTGTGTTAAACAAGTAGCGGATCTCGATGGCTGTGGATTGGTGCGGCGGTTGGCATAATGGTAAACTGGTTCAGATAAAGTAAAAGTTTTTAATTTCATGATTCGCGCACTCCTAACCACATTGGGCCTGCTGTTCATTGTCGCCTTGATCGGCGCCGGTGGTGCTCTCTATGTATTTCACAAATTTGGCCAGGATCTGCCTGAACATCGGCAGCTGGCCGATTACGAACCGCCGGTGATGACCCGGATCCATTCGGGAGATGGCCGCCTGCTGGCAGAATATGCCATTGAAAAGCGGGTGTTCGTGCCCCTTTCAGCCATGCCAAAGCGTGTTGTCCAGGCGTTTTTGGCGGCGGAAGACAAGAATTTTTACGACCACGTGGGAATCGACCCGTTGGGCGTGGCGCGCGCGATAATCGTTAACATCAGAAATATTGGTAAAGACCGGCGTATGGTCGGTGCGTCAACGATTACCCAGCAAGTGGCGAAAAACTTTCTTCTGACCAATGAAGTTTCGTGGAAACGCAAGGTCAAGGAAGCCATCCTGGCAATCCGTATCGAACAGGCCCTGCCGAAAAAACGGATACTGGAGCTCTATCTGAACGAAATCTATCTGGGCTTCGGCGCCTATGGGGTGGCGGCGGCGGCGCTCAACTATTTTGATAAATCACTGGACCAGTTGTCGATCGAGGAAGCCGCCTTTCTGGCCGCCTTGCCGAAGGCGCCTAACAACTATCATCCCACGCGAAAACACGGGGCAGCGGTTATCCGCCGCAATTGGGTCATTGATCGCATGCAGTTGAGTGGCTTCATCGAACTCGATGAAGCGTCAGCCGCCAAGCAACTCCCGCTGACGCCTCACGACCGTTCCGAAACCCAGTTTGTTCAGGCACCGTTTTTTGCCGAAGATGTGCGGCGCGATCTGGCCGGGCGTTATGGCGAGGAAAAACTCTATAAAGGCGGCCTGTCGGTTCGAACAACCCTGGATCCGAAACTGCAGTCGATGGCCAACCGGGCCTTGCGCAATGGCCTGATTGCCTACGACCGCCGCCATGGCTGGCGCGGCCCCTTTGCCAAACTGTCGGCCGACACGCGGCTCGAGCTGCCGGGTGACTGGAAACGGGCCGTCGACAGTGTGCCGCGCCCGAAAGGGCTGCACGACTGGCGGCTGGCGGTGGTACTGGGTACCGATGCCGATTATGCCCATATCGGCCTGGAAGACGGATCAGAGGGCCGTATCCCGATGCGCGAGCTGACCTGGGCACGGGCCTGGGTAAAGGACCAGCAGCGGGGCCCGAAAGTCAGCCGGCCGGACGAGGTGCTGGCGACCGGCGATCTGGTTGCGGTGAAAGCGGTCAGCAAGGATGCCGACGGCGAGCCTTATCCGGAGGGGTTCTTTGGCCTCCGGCAAATCCCAGACATTAACGGCGGTCTGGTTGCCATTGACCCCCATACCGGGCGGGTGCTTGCCATGGTCGGGGGCTATTCCTACGAGCGCAGCCAGTTCAACCGGGTGATGCAGGCCTATCGCCAGCCGGGCTCTGCCTTCAAACCCTTTGTCTATCTGGCGGCCCTGGACAATGGCTTTACCCCGTCCACCCTGATCCTTGATGCGCCGTTTGTCATCGACCAGGGACCCGGCCTGCCGAAGTGGCGACCGGCCAACTATTCCAATAAATTCTATGGCCCCTCGACCATGCGGCTGGGGATCGAGAAATCCCGAAATCTGATGACCGTACGGCTGGCGCAGACCGTCGGCATGGATACGGTTGCCGACTATGCCAGTCGCTTCGGCCTTATCGAGCGCATGCCGGAAACCCTGGCCATGTCCCTCGGCGCCGGTGAGACAACCCTGATGAATATCACCACCGGTTACGCCATGCTGGTGAATGGCGGCAAACAGATCACACCGTCGCTGATTGATCGCATCCAGGACCGCCACGGACGCACGGTTTTTCGCCACGATGACCGGGTCTGCCGAAATTGTCGCGAACGGTTTTGGGAGCAGCAATCAGTGCCCCGGGTTCCCGATCCACGCAAACAACTGACCGATCCGGGCAGTGCCTATCAGATTGTCAGCATGCTGGAAGGTGTGGTCGAACGGGGCACCGGTGTGCGCATCCGGGCCGTCGGCAAACCCCTGGCCGGTAAGACCGGCACCACCAACCAGGAACGCGATACCTGGTTTATCGGCTTTTCACCGGATCTGGCGGTCGGTGTTTTTGCCGCCTTCGACACGCCTTTGCCACTGGGTTCGCGGGAAACCGGGTCCTCGGTCTCGGCTCCTATATTTCGCGATTTCATGGCCGAGGCGCTGGCCGACAAACCGGCAACCCCGTTCCGTATTCCGCCCGGTGTGCGGATGGTCCGGATCAATGCGCGCACCGGGCAACTGGCCCGTAATGGGGACGAGGATATTATCCTGGAAGCCTTTAAGCCGGGCACGGAACCGACCGGCGAAAGTCAGATCGTCGAAGGCCAGTCGTGGTCTCCGACCGGCGGCAGCGTCAATTCGGAAAGCGGCACGGGCGGCTTGTTTTAGGCGGTAAACGTCTCCTTACTCAGATCCCTTCGCTCCTGTGCGGGTGAGGATTTATTTTGGTGCCAACGACCCGCAGCGGTTCTGCCGCAAGGGCCTGAATATTTTTTCCCGACTATCGACAACTGGCATTGGGCTGCATAGGCTTGGGGTTCATATGAATGGATTTCACCGGTACCCGTCTGGTGCGGACGCCTGTTGGTTGAGGAGGAATGCTTATGGAAGACAAGGAAGTGCGGAGCGGCCGCTGCCTGTGCGGCGGCATAAGGGTCACGGTGACAAAACCGCTTGACGGTTTCGGTCTGTGCCATTGCGCCATGTGCCGGCGGTGGACCGGTGGGCCGTTTTTTGCCGTTGGCTGTGAGACGGATATATCCTTCGAGGGCGCGCAGAATATCGAACACTACCGCTCGTCGGACTGGGCGGAACGGGGTTTTTGCAGGACCTGTGGAACCCATCTGTATTACCGCGAGGTGAGCAACGGCCACGTTCACCTGTCGCTGGGTGTCCTTGATGAGACCGCTGACCTGGAAATGAAAAGCCAGATTTTCATTGACGAAAAACCTGCTCACTACGATTTCAGCAATCAAACCACCAACATGACCGGCGAAGAGGTTTTTGCGCTGTTTGCGCCCGAGGACTGAGAGCCGGTGAAAACCGCTCCTAACCCTCGACCCCGCCCTTGACCCGCTGCGCCAGGGAGGCTTCCATGAACGGGTCCAAAGCACCGTCGAGAACGGCGCCGGTGTTCGAGGTTTCGGTGCCGGTGCGCAGGTCCTTGACCATCTGGTAGGGCTGCAGGACGTAGGAGCGGATCTG
>JABMNT010000204.1 GCA_013203595.1 Rhodospirillales bacterium | reverse complement strand
TGCAGACGCTGGAACAGGCGATCGGCCGGGTCGGTCTTGACCGTGATGCCGTTGCCAGGGAAATCGCTTCCGGCGAGTTCGATACGGTGGTCGGTAAAATCAAACTGGTTGATAACCAGTTGCGCACCCTGTGGCTGGCCGGGCAATGGCAGAACGGCAAGTTTGTCGCCATCGCTCCTGCTGGTCGCGCAGGGGCCAATCAGCCGGTCTTACCAAAGCCGGACTGGAAATAGTCACAAAGAGCTGACTGTTTGATTGTCTGGGGAGCGGATAATGCTGACTTCAACCCTGGTTCTCGGCCTCGTGCTTGGCGGAACCTATGCCATGGCGGCCCTCGGGCTGACCCTGCAATACGGGGTTGCCCGGATCATGAACCTGGCCTATGGCGAGTTCATCATTACCGCTTCCTTTGCAACCTACGTTCTGTTTACCGCCCTCAATCTCAATCCGGTCGTGGCCATCGCCCTGGTGGTGCCGGCCGGATTTCTGATGTCCTACGGTATCTATTTTATTGTCATCCGGCCGCTGGCGGCCCGCGCCAAGGATGCGGCGAGCCTGGAAATCGACTCCATTCTGGCGACCTTCGGCATGCTGTTTCTGATCCAGGGATTGTTGCTGGTCAGTTTCGGCTCGAACTATACCAACTATTCCTATCTGAACACACCGGTCGAGGTCTTCGGCGTAGTCATTGCCGCCAACCGCCTGCTGGCCTTTGTGCTGGCCATCTTTTTCGGCGGCGGTCTGTATCTGGTGATGACACGGACGCGCTGGGGCATGGCCATGCGGGCCGTTGCCACGCAGCCGGAAAGTGCGGCGCTTGTCGGTCTCGATATCAACAAGACGGCGCGCCTGGCCTTTGCGCTCGGCGGCGCGCTGGCAGCCCTGGCCGGTGTTGTCATATCCATGCATGAAACCTTCACGGCGACGGGCGGTGTGGTGTTTACCATGAAAGCCCTGGTCGTGGTTATTCTGGGTGGGGTCGGCAATCTGTTGGGCGCCCTGGTGGCCGGGCTGTTGCTGGGCCTGATCGAAGCTTTGGTATCGACCTATATCGATCCGGGTCTGACCCTGGCCGCCACCTATGGAATCTTTCTGCTGATGCTGCTGTGGCGCCCGACCGGGATCTTTGGCAGGGCGGGCAGCCGGTGATGGGCAGGCCTGTTCTCTTCATCCTCACGGCTGTGGTTTTTGCCGTGCTTGCGGCGGTTCCTCTGTTCCTTGAAGCCTATGGCCTGGGCCTGATGATCGGGATTACCGGCTACGTCATCCTGGCCTCGGCCTGGGCCCTGTTCTCAGGCCCAACCCGCTATGTGTCGCTGGCGACCGTCGCCTTTTTCGGCATCGGCGCCTATACGGTGGCGGTGCTTGGCGACAAGCTGCCCTATCCGCTGATCCTGGTGGTGGCGCTGGCCATCGGTCTGGCTGTGGCGCTGGTGGTCGGGCTGGCGACCCTGCGTCTGGCCGGTGTGTATTTTGTTGTGTTTACTTTCGGCCTGGCGGAACTGATCCGCCAGTTGATCACCTGGTTTGAAGTCAATGTGACCGGCACCCTGGGCCGCTATATATTCCTGCCCCTGGAAGCCCGCCATATCTACTGGCAACTGCTGGCGCTGGCGGCCCTGACCCTGCTGATTTCCCTGTGGCTCGGTAAAAGCCGTTTTGGCCTGGCCCTGCGGGTGATTGGCGACGATGAAGTTGCCGCCGCCCATGCCGGGATCAATGTGACTGGCACCAAACTGGCGCTGTTTGCCCTCAGCGCTTCGATCATGACTCTGGTCGGCGCAATCCAGGCCCCGCGCTGGGTTTATATCGAACCCAGCATTGTCTTTAACCCGACGATCTCTTTTCTGACCCTGATCATGGCCCTGCTGGGCGGCCCCAACCGGCTGCTCGGGCCCCTGTGCGGCGCGGTGCCGCTGTTTTTACTGTTTGAGTGGCTGTCGGCAAATTTCCCCAATCACTATTCGATAATCCTGGGACTGCTGTTCATCGCCATTGTCTTCCTGGTCCCGAAAGGGGTCCTGCAACTGCTGGAAACATCTCTGTTCAGGCGCAAGGCGGGAACACCGGGCGCCCTGCGCAAAGACCGCGGCATCGAAGGAGGGCACCCGTGACACCGTTGCTTGAAATCGAAGGGGTGGAGAAAAACTTCGGCGGACTGGTTGCCGTCAACAAGGTGTCGCTGGCTATCAGGCAGAGCGAAACCGTGGGTTTGCTGGGGCCGAACGGATCCGGCAAGACGACCCTGCTTAACATGATATCGGGTGCCGTCGCTCCCAGCGCTGGGCTGATCAGACTGCGTGGCGAAAAGATTTCGTCCTTGTCGCCCCATCGCATTTCCCACAAGGGCGTGGCCCGCACCTTCCAGCTTGTCCGTATCCTGCCGTCGCTGAGTGTGCGCGAAAATGTCGTCACCGCGCTGGCTTTCGGCACCAACCCCCTGTGGGGCGATGCGGCGACGCGTCTGGCCATGGAAAAACTGGAACTGGTGGGGCTCGAGACACGGGCCCTGGAGCGGCCCGGCAATCTCACCTATATCGATCAAAAACGCCTGGAACTTGCCCGCGCCCTGGCCAGCCAGCCGGCCCTGCTTTTGCTCGATGAGTGGCTGGCCGGACTTAACCCGACGGAACTCGACGCCAGCATCGGGCTTATCCAGACCCTTAAATCTGAAGGGATCTGCATTCTGCTGGTCGAACATATCATGGCCGCCGTGCGCGCCCTGTGCGAGCGCTCAATTGTCATGAACGTGGGGGCGGTCATTGCCGATGGCCCGACCGAGGTGGTTCTCAAAGAAGACGCGGTGATCAAGGCCTATCTGGGAGAGGACTATGCTTGATATCACAGCTCTTTCGCTGCGCTACGGCAAGCATATGGCACTTAATGACATCTCCGTTCAGGTAGGGGCTGGTGAATCCGTTGTCATTCTGGGGGCCAACGGGGCCGGCAAGTCGTCCTTGCTGAAAGCCATTGCCGGGCTGGCGCAACCGGACGCCGGGGCGGGCGTTTTATTCAACGGGACGTCGCTGAGCGAGATTCCGGCGCACCGGCGGGTCGAGTACGGGATCGCCCTGGTTCCGGAAGGTCGCGGTGTTTTCGGGGAACTGTCGGTCGATGAAAACCTGTCGCTGGGTGCCATCCCCAGGCGCGCCCGCGATGGCGAGTCCCAACGCCGGGCCGGGGTTTACGCGCTGTTTCCGAAACTGGCCGAACGCCGCAGGCAACGGGTCGGAACCATGTCCGGCGGTGAGCAGCAAATGGTCGCCATTGGCCGCGCCCTGATGTCAAACCCCGATCTGCTTTTGCTCGACGAGCCCAGCCTCGGGCTGGCGCCCATTGTCGTCGGCGAGTTATTCGGGGCTTTGACAAAAATACGCAACAGCGGTGTCGGCCTGTTAATCGTCGAGCAGAATGTGAAATTCAGTTTGTCCATTTCAGATCGTGGCTATCTGATGGAAGCCGGTCAGATTGTCGGCCAGGGTACAGCCGAACAACTGAGTAACAGCCAAACAGTCAAGGACGCGTTCCTGGGTTCACCCGGGGATCCGCACAACCAAACACAAGGAGCAATCAAATGATCCAAGTCGACCTGCTGATCAATGGCCTGCCCGTGGCGGCGTCTGATGGCGGCACCTTCCAACGTCTGAATCCGATCACCGGCGAAGTTGCGACAACCGCTGCCGCGGCGACCGTCGATGACGCCATGCGGGCCGCCGATGCGGCGGCTTTGGCATTCCCGGCCTGGGCCGAGGTGACGCCGCGCGACCGCCGTAAATATCTGCTGGATGCCGCCGTTGCCCTGCACGGCAGGGCCGACCTGATCGTCGCCGCCATGGCAGAGGAAATTGGGGCGACAACCGGATGGGCCATGTTCAACATCAGCCTGGCGGCGGACATGCTGATCGAGGCGGCGTCGCTGACCACGCAGATCGCCGGCGAGATCATCCCCGCCAACCGGCCCGGCAGTATGGCCATGGCGACCCGCCAGCCGGTCGGCGTGGTGCTCTCCATCGCCCCCTGGAATGCCCCGGTTATCCTGGGTGTGCGGTCCATTGCCACGGCCCTGGCCTGCGGCAATACGGTGGTCATGAAGACGTCGGAAATTTGTCCGCGCACCCATATGCTGATTCTGCAGGCCATGCATGATGCGGGTTTGCCCAAGGGGGTGTTGAACGGGGTGTCAAATGCCCCGCAGAATGCCGCCGAAATCGTCGAGGCCCTGATTTCACATCGCGCCGTGCGCCGGGTCAATTTTACCGGCTCGACACGAGTCGGCCGGATTATTGCCGAAACCGCAGGCCGTCACCTGAAGCCCGCCCTGCTTGAACTGGGTGGCAAGGCGCCGATGGTCATTCTGAACGATGCCGATATCGACAATGCGGTCGCCGCTGCCGCCTTTGGCGCTTTCATGAACCAGGGACAAATCTGCATGTCCACGGAACGCCTGATTGTCGAAGACGAGATTGCCGAGGAATTCGTGGCCAAGCTGACAATCAAGGTGAAATCGTTGAAAGCCGGGGACCCCCGTGAAGGCAAATCGCCGCTGGGCTCGGTTGTCGACAAGTCGGCCACGCAACGGATTGAGACCCTGATCAAGGACGCCATCGACAAGGGAGCCATCCTGGCCGCCGGTGGCGGCGTCGAAGGCACCATTGTCCAGGCCACTTTGCTCGACCGGGTATCGCCGGCCATGCGTATCTATACCGAGGAAACCTTCGGACCGGTCGTCAGCATCATCCGGGTGGGCAGCATTGACGAGGCGGTCCGGGTTGCCAACGATACCGAATACGGGCTTTCTGCCGCCGTCTTCAGCCGCAATATCACCACCGCCATGGCGGTTGCCAAACGCATCGAATCGGGGATTTGCCATATAAACGGCCCGACGGTCCATGATGAAGCGCAAATGCCTTTTGGCGGGGTCAAGGATTCCGGCTACGGGCGGTTTGGCGGTAAGGCCGGGATTGCCGAGTTTACGGAACTGCGCTGGATGACCATCCAGGACGGCCCCCTGCACTTTCCCATTTAAACGGGCCGTCGCAGGTTGCCGGGAGGGGTGGTTTTTCAGGCGGCGGTTTCGTCCAGGTAAATTTCGATGCGCTCTTTGCCACGCCCCGGGTTTTCCCGCTTGAGCCGCAGCGGACCGATTTCACTGGTGGCACGTACAATGGGTGCCGCCGCAGGGTACCTGGGCAAAGCCGTCGATTTTCCAGTAACGGCGCTCGGTCGCCACATCGCTGAACCCGCAGGTGATCGGCAGGTCGGCGGCGATGATCCGGCTGGTCTCTGCCAGCAGGGCCGGAAACAGCGCGCTGATATTGCCATCCCAGGCGAAATCGATGCGCGCCTTGTCTGCGCTGATATGGGCGCCGGATTTGCCGGTGGCGGGGTAGCTCTGGTAAATCAGTTCCAATATCAGTTCGGCCGCGAAATGCAGGCGCATCAGCCGGTAGCGGCGGGGCCATTCAATGGTCATGACAATCGGGTCGCCGGGATGCAGGTCGTCTGTTGAGGGCAGCTGATAGACAATCTGCCGACCCTGTTTTTCAGCGCGCACAACCGGGCGTCCGGCGATCACGCCCCGGTCACTTTCCTGGCCTCCTGAAAAAGCGAAAAAGATGGTTTCTGCAACGGTGATCTGATCGCCGTCGATGGCGGAAATGGTGGTTGAGAGTTGGCTCAGATAGGGGTCCTGCCAGAAACGTTTTGTAACCCTGTCTGTACCCATGGAAGGCTCCGCTCAGTCTTGGCGCCCGGTGGCGCATTGGCAATTTAGCCCCGATCACTTCGCCATTGAAAGAAAATGTTGGGGACCGAAGGTGGGTGCAGGCAGCAAACGGCGAAAGTTTTATGACAAACCTGTCGCCATATGTTATCCGGTCCTATGCCCCCTTCCTACGATACAATCGGTGTTAATTACTCCGACCTGAGGAAACCAGACGCGCGGATAGAACGGGTGATCCGCAACGCTCTGGGGGCCGCAAAAACCGTCCTCAATGTGGGTGCCGGTGCGGGCTCCTATGAGCCGGCGGACAGACAGGTGACGGCTGTTGAGCCGTCTTTGAAAATGATTGGGCAACGCCGTGCCTCGCCAGCCCGGGTCATTCAGGGCCATGCAGAAAACCTGCCCTTTGGCGACAATTCCTTTGATGCATCGATGGCAGTGCTGACGGTTCACCACTGGACCGACAAGGGCAAAGGCCTGCAGGAGATGCGCCGGGTTACGCGCGGCCCGGTCGTGGTGCTGACCTTCGATCCGGCACATCGGTGTTTCTGGCTTGCCGACTATATTCCCGAACTTGTGAAACTGGATGACGAGATCATGCCGGCGATGGCTGACTATGAGAAATGGCTTGGCCCGGTTGAGATTACGGCGGTGCCGATTCCCCATGACTGTGTGGACGGATTTCTGTACGCCTATTGGCGACGCCCTGCGGCCTATCTCGACCCCCGGATTACTGCCGCCATGTCTTCCTTCTGGGCCGTCGGCAATGTGTCCGAGGGGCTGAGCCGGTTACAGGGTGATCTGGACTCCGGTGCCTGGGCACAGCGGTATTCGGACCTGCTTGCCCGCGACGCCTGCGACGTTGGCTACCGCCTGGTGACGACGACATGACAGGCAAGCGATAAAGGGTGCGGGGGATTTAGAGAGAACGGGTGTCGCTCAGCAGATGGCTGGATACGCACCACCAGTGGGGGCGGTCGGTCTTGATCCGGGCGGCGGCCTGGTCGGCAGCGGACGGGGTGTCAAAAATCCCGAAACAGGTGGCGCCACTGCCCGACATACGGGCCAGCCGACAGCCCGGCATTTCACTGATCATGGCCAGCACGTCGCCGATAACCGGTGCTGTTGCGATGGCCGGTTCCGTGAGGTCGTTGCCGCGGCCGTTTGCAAGGGTTTCGACAAGTTCATCCAGGGTCGCGGGTGCTTCGTCAAAGCGGCTGGCCTTTGAAAATGTCCCTGTCCGGGCCTTGAAAATGGCTGGCGTGGAGACCGCCACGCCCGGATTGACAAGCAGCAGGGGAGCGGCGGGAAGGCTGGGTACGGGCTCGATCTGTTCACCGATACCACCCATAAAGGCGGCCTGACCAAACAGGCAAATGGGAACATCGGCACCCAGGTCAAGGGCCAGCCCCGACAGGTCATGGTGGCCCGGGTGGATATGCCAGAACCGGACCAGGCCCCTGATGATCGCCGCGGCATCGGCCGAGCCGCCGCCAATGCCCGAGGCGATGGGCAGTTGTTTGCTGAGCGTGATATGCGCGCCCTGCGAAATGCCAGCCAGTTCGCGCAATTGTTCCGCGGCGCGCAGCACCAGATTTTCCGAGGTGGTCGGAAGGCCGTCCCCGAAAGGTCCGGTATTGGCAAGGGAAAGCTGGCTGGCCGGTTCGATGGTCAGGCGGTCGTGAACCGCGGCGAAGGCGACCAGACTGTCGAGCAGATGCAGGCCATCCGCACGCCTGCCGATGACGTGCAGATAAAGATTGAGTTTGGCGGCTGCGGCAAAGCTCAGAGGCGAATCGTTATCCATGGAAGGCGGCTGTCAGCCCTCTTCCCTGGCCGCCGGCAGGGTTTCTTCTTTGATCGATTTGCTGGTCGGCTGCAGTCCGTTCTTGAGCTTTTCGCGAACCGATTTTTCGACCTCGGGCTCGGGCTTTAAAGATAGCGAATGGAGCCATTGAAAGCGTGCTTCCTCGCGCCGTCCGACCTGCCAGTAGGCATCGCCCAGGTGGTCGTTGATGACCGGATCTTCGGGGCGGTATTCAACAGCCCGTTCCAGTTCGGCGACGGCGTCATCGTATTTGCCAAGCTGATAATAGACCCAGCCCAGGCTGTCGATGATGTAGCCATCATTGGGCCGCAGGCTGACGGCCTTGCGGATCATTTCCTGGGCCCGCTCCAGATGCATACCCTGTTCGATCCAGGAATATACCAGATAATTGAGGACAAAGGGCTGGTCCGGCTGCAGTTCCAGGGCTTTCAGAAAATCCGCTTCGGCTTTTGCAAAGAATTTTTCGCGCTCCAGCACAATGCCGCGGGTATACAGCAGCCGCCAGTGGTTGGCCTGTAAGTCCCCGGCCCGTCGAATGGCTTCGTCGTATTCCGGGATTGCTTCCTTGTAGCGTTCGGATGCCCTCAGAAAATCTCCGATGGTGCTGGCCGGGACTGGATCATCGGGGTGAGTCCTGGCAATTTCCCTGACGATGGCGATCGCTTCGTCGGTGCGTCCCATGTCGTGGTAATTGTTGGCAATCCGCATTTTGGCGGTCTGCCCGAAGGGCGACTCCACGCCTATCTTTTCGTACAGACGATTGGCATCCTCGTAGCGCTCATCCATCTCCAGAATTTCGCCGGCCAGGATTTGCATGATCGGATAATCGGGCTTTATGTATAGGGCCAGC
Source organism: Rhodospirillales bacterium (assembly GCA_013203595.1). Lineage (GTDB taxonomy): Bacteria > Pseudomonadota > Alphaproteobacteria > Rhodospirillales > Casp-alpha2 > JABMNT01. The sequence continues at coordinate 1,628 of JABMNT010000204.1, read as the reverse complement.
TGGCCAAGCAGCAATGCCGTCTCGCGGGCCCGTTGCACACGCAGGGAATTGGCAATGCCAAAAAGAACCTCGGCGGCACCGTCAGCGGCCGCGGTGATGATTGGCCCGGGCCGGGTGCCGGCCTCCAGGCGTTGGCGGGCGACGAATAGCAGGTTGGTGCCCGGGTTATTCTTTTCATAGGAATCATAGAGCGTTTTGGCCGCCTCGGTGTCGCCGGTCCGTTCATACAGGCTTCCCATGATCTCGACGTGGCGGAAACTCGGGGTCTCCTCCTCGGTTGTCAGCTTTTCAAAGGCCGCTTTCGCCGCATCGGGTCTGCCTGAAAAATCCAGCAGCATGGCCTTGTGCAAATCAGCCAGACTTTTCGAGCCTTTTTCATTCTGCACCGGGGCCAGGGCACCCAGTCCGTCATCAATTTTCTCCTGTGCGGCCAGTGCCCAGGCCAGCAACAGGGGGGCTGCCAATCCGGACAGGCCGGTATTCGGCTGACCTTTCAGGCGTTCAACGGCAGCGGCAAATTGACCCTCCTTGATTTCGTGCGCGGCCAGAACAAGATTGGTTACGGTGCCGTCCGGGTTTTTATCATCAAGCGCAACGGCCATTGGCAGGGCTTCAGCGATGCGCCCCTCCATGACCAGTAATACGAATGTGCGCCGCCGCAGGTCAGGGACTTCCGGTGACTGATCAAGCACCGCCTTTAAAAAATCCGCAGCCAGAGACAAGTCCCGTTCAGACTCTGCATGCCGCCCGGCCAGATAGTTTCCGATGGGCGATTGTCCGGGGAGTATCTTTGCTGTATCGGCAGCGGCTGCGAGTGCGCTGAACATCATCAGGGAAGATGTTGCCAGGATGGCAACGGGTCGCAGAAACGGCAAGGGTTTGATCATTGGGTCTCTTCTAAGGTTCGTCCGAATTTCTGGATTTTAACCGCAATTTGCCCTGATTAGAAAGCCAATCTCCTACATATTCGGATAATTCGGTCCACCGCCGCCCTCGGGAACCACCCAGTTGATGTTTTGGGTGGGGTCCTTGATGTCGCAGGTTTTGCAGTGGACACAGTTTTGCGCGTTGATCTGCAGCTTTTTCGCCTCCCCGCCCGCCGCCTCGTCAGCAACAAACTCGTAGACACCGGCGGGGCAGAACCGCTGCTCGGGTCCGTCAAATTTTGCGTAGTTGACGGATAAGGGGATTTCGGTGTCCTTGAGGGTCAGATGAACCGGCTGATTTTCTTCATGGTTGGTTGACGAGATGAAGACCGAGGACAGTTTGTCAAAGGTAATCTGGCCATCCGGTTTCGGATAGTCGATTTTGGCGGATTCCGCCGCCGGCCGTAGACGGTCGTGATCCGGGTGATGGCCGAAGGTCCAGGGCAGCAAAAAACCAAGCCCCAGATTATTCATCCACATATCGAACCCGGCATAGATGGTCCCCAGTTTGATGCCAAACTTGGCCAGCGAGGGCCGGGCATTGCGCACCTTGTGCAGGTCCTTGTAGACCCAGGATTTTTTCCAGCTTTCATTATAGGCACTGAGTTCTTCGCCGCCCGGACGGCCAGCGGCAATTGCGGCAAAGGCCGCTTCGGCGGCCAGCATTCCGGTTTTCATGGCATTGTGGCTGCCTTTGATGCG
>JABMNT010000203.1 GCA_013203595.1 Rhodospirillales bacterium | reverse complement strand
TGCCAAAGGCCCGGTATTTGGCATTTTTGTGACCAATCATCGAATCCATGGTGTTGACCGACTTGTAGATGATCAATCCGGGAAATCCGAACAGGACATACCAGAACACAGGTGCGACAACCCCGTCACAGAGGTTTTCCGCACAGGATTCGATGGCGGCCCGGCAGACCCCGTGGATATCCAGTTGCTGGGGATCACGGCCGACAATTTGCGCGACCGCCTGACGCCCCGGCTCGAGACCTATTTCCAGGGCTTTCGCCACTTCCTTCACATGGTCATAAAGGCTTCGGCCAGCCAGTAGCAGGGTCAGCAAAATCAGTTCCAGGACCCAGCCAAAGGTATGGTTGAGGGTTAACCAGGCGATGCCGACACCAACCGCGCCGGAGGCGGTAACCACAATAACCACCGTAAGCGCGCCGCGGATGGCACGGTCCATATCGCCGCGCTTGTCGCGGTTGAGCTTGCGATCGAGAAAATCGACCAGATCACCAATAAGCGCGACCGGGTGTTTGATGAACCGCATCAGGCCCCGCATCTCGCCCACATAACCGTCAAAGAAGATGGCCAGAATAAGCAAAATCAGGGGATCAAAGGCCTGTTCACTGCCAGCCATTCCGAATGTGTACATGTCAAATCCTTGCGTTTCGGGATGCTATACCGCAACCGCCTAAAAAGAAGTTAAAGGTTTGGCAATGCTTTTACTCTTAAAGTCCTATGTTTTTACGGTGTTTTTGATTACCTATAGGGCCATGGCAGAACAACCTGAACTGATTTTGCAACCCGAAACCGATGCCCTGACCGGCGTTGACGGCATGTCTTTGCCTGATTTGGGGGCGGCCGATCTGAGCGATAAGGACGGGGCTGTGGATTCGGTTCTGGACCTTGAAGCGCCCGGACCGGACATACAGGCCGAACCGCAGCTGCAACCGGATGCGCCCGTTCCGGAAATGGAGATGGATCCGCAGCCGGCCGCGTCTGGCGAAATGGCACCACTGACCGAAGCCATCCCCCTGGATCCGGCACCTCTGGAGAAAATACTGGCCGTGCCAGAGGCAGCGCCAGTGGCAGCGCCAGCAGCGCCACCAGCAGCGCCGCCACCGCCGGTGCAATCTGCTCCCGCCGCCGACATGGCCCCGCCGCCGGCGAGCGACGCCACACCGGATGTGCTGGAAGCTTTCGGTCAGGTGCTCAGGGCCTTCGACGGCTTGTTCGACGCCCTGCCCGACTGGGCCGGTATGTTCTTAGCCGCCTTTCTTGCCGCCGCCATGGGGATACTGATTGGCTGGCGGATCAGCCGGCGCGGGATCCCAAACACCGCCGAGACGGCGACCATGGAGCCGGCGCCAACCGTGCGCGCCGCCCTGCCACCGCCGGAAAACCCGGCCTTCAAGAACTACCAGATCTTTTTGGAAGGCAAGGGTGTTTCGGCCAAGGAACGCGATGCCCAGATGCGGGCGTTTTCCGAACGCTACCGGGAAATGCGCCAGAACCTGCGTGATCTGAACCCCGGCAACACGGAACTGGAAGATCAGGTGGAACTGGTCCGCGACGCGCTGGACGCCGGCGATTTCGACCGTGTCTACGCGCTGCTGACCCGCATCGGCAACCGCGAGAACACCGATGGCACGGAAAAACGCATCGCCGCCCTGAAACATCTGATGGCCGCCGCGGTGGCAAAATCCGTGGCCGGCGATTTGCAGATGTCGCGCCTGGACTACGAATCTGCCGCCGACAATTTCCGCCAGGCCGTCGAGGCCCTGCCGCCGTTCCAGGACGACCTGCATGCCGAGTATCTCAACAAATACGGGACCGCCAGCTATCAGGCCGGACACCACGCCACAGCCATTGCCGCCTTCGAACGCGCCCTGCAGATTCTGGAAAAGCGGCTGGGCAAAAACCACCCGGATGTGGCAACGGCGCTGAACAACCTGGCCCTGCTGCATTATTCCAGGGGTAATTACGACGCCGCCGAGCCGCTGTACAAACGCTCGCTTGCCATTGACGAACAGACCCTGGGCATTGATCACACCGGGGTGGCGACGGATTTGAACAATCTGGCCCTGCTCTACAAAAAGAAGGGCAATCTGGAAGAAGCCGAACCGCTGCTCAGGCGGGCCATGGAAATCAAGGAAAAGAACTTTGATCCGGGCCATCCCAGCCTGGTCACCGGACTGCGCAATTATGCATCGCTGCTGCGCAGCCTTGGCCGCGAGGAGGAAGCCGATGTTTACGAGCGCCGGGCCACCGTGCTGCCACCCAGCCGCACCGGCGTTGCCGCCGAATAACCCCGCAGAATTTCCTCCCGTTTCCCGGTTGCCTGGCCAACAGGATCACGCGCAACCGGTGGTGCCGCCCTCACAGCGCTTGAAGTCCGTCTGACGAACTGCCATCTTGCCCGCCTTCACCAAGCGCCACCGGGGATTTCCGGGCCCTGCCCGTGCACCCCGCGAAAGGACCTACACCATGACCATCAATGATCAGCTCGACAAATGGGATCGCGAAAACTTTTTCCATCCCTCAACCCATCTGGCCAAACATGCCCGTGGGGAAAGTCCGAGCCGGATCATTACCGGTGGGTCCGGTGTGTTTATTGAAGACCGGGACGGGGTCCGGTTGCTCGACGCCTTTTCCGGCCTGTACTGCGTCAACGTGGGCTACGGCCGCACGGAAATCAGTGACGCCATCGCCGAACAGGCGAAGACCCTTGCCTATTATCATTCCTACGTGGGCCACGGCACGGAAGCCTCCATTACCCTTGCCAAAATGGTTCTCGAGCGGGCCCCGGCCCACATGTCGAAAGTCTACTTCGGGCTCAGCGGTTCCGATGCCAACGAGACCAACGTGAAACTGATCTGGTACTACAACAATATCCTGGGCCGGCCGCAGAAGAAAAAGATCATCTCGCGCTGGCGCGGCTATCACGGCTCGGGCCTGATGACCGGCTCGCTGACCGGGCTGGAATTGTTCCACAACAAGTTTGATCTGCCCCTGGCAGGCGTTTTCCATACGGAAGCGCCGTTTTATTTCCGGCGCCAGAATCTGGAGCAAAGCGAAAGCGAATTTGTCGCCCACTGCGTGGCCGAACTGGAAGCGCTGATCGCGCGCGAGGGTGCCGATACCATTGCCGCCTTCATCGGCGAGCCGGTGCTCGGTACGGGCGGCCTGGTGCCGCCACCGGCGGGTTACTGGCCGGCGATCCAGGCGGTGCTGACAAAGCACGAAATCCTGTTGATCGCCGACGAGGTGGTCACCGGGTTCGGCCGCCTGGGCACCATGTTCGGCTCGACCCATTATGGCATGGAGCCCGATCTGATCACCATCGCCAAGGGCCTGACCTCGGCCTACGCGCCCCTGTCCGGCTCCATTGTATCGGAAAAAATGTGGGCGGTCCTGGAACAGGGAACCGATGAGAACGGCCCCATCGGCCACGGCTGGACCTATTCGGCCCACCCCATTTGCGCCGCCGCCGGTGTCGCCAATCTCAAACTCATTGACGACCTGGGCCTGATGAAAAATGCAGGCGAGGTCGGCGCCTATCTGAACACAGCCATGCACAAAGCGCTCGGCAGCCACGCCAACGTCGGTGATATCCGCGGCGAAGGGATGCTTTGCGCCGTGGAATTTGTCGAGGACCGGGCCAGCCGCCGGTTCTTTGATGCGGGCAAGACGATCGGCGCCCAGGTCGCCGCAGCCCTGTTGAAGCGCGGCGTCATCGGCCGCGCCATGCCGCAGGGCGATATTGTCGGTTTTGCCCCACCCTTCTGTCTGACCCGACCGGAAGCCGATCAGGTGGTCGACGCCATGGTCGGCGCCGTCACCGAGGTGCTCGGCTAAGCCGGGGAGATCGGGGCGACACCGTTAGTGCCGTTCATGTTCATATGGAAACAGCTGATTTGGCGACCTGTTGGCACCCGCACCGGTTCCTCAGCGATTCCATATGAACATGAACGGCACTAGACCCCCGTATCTGATGCCCTGAACATGCGCCGGACAACCCCGTCCCGGTCGAAGAAATAATGCTTGGCGGCACCCAGCAGATGCAGCGCCAGCAGTGGTACAAACAGCTGACCGGCGATTTCATGCAGTTCCTCGACGAACTCATGCAGGTCACGGTTGGCGCTCAACGGCGAGGGCAGGGAAAACAGGCCATAGATATCGATGGCGCGACCGACGGACCAGGGCGACAGATACCCAGTCACCACAACCACAACAATGGCGGCAAGAAAACCCCAGAAGACAATTTTCGAGGCAACGGTAAACAGCCAGGCCTGATCGGGAGCCGGTGCCATGCCGTGGCGGACCCGGTGGGCCACGCGCCACAACAAAAACACACCAGCAATAGCCCCGCCGCTGACATGAAAGACAAAGGCGGCGCTGCCGCGCGCGCCCTCGTGTGTGGCGAAAAGCGCGATCACCAGAATCGCTGCCATCCAGTGCAGAAATATGGACAACCGGGAATAAGCCGTATCATTGGTGGTGTCTGGCATGATCGAAGCACCTGTATGGCAACGTGTTCATCGGGGTTCGGCCCGCGCCTGGAAAGCTTAGCTTTTCTGGCGGCGGCTGTCTCCCCACATTTACCGCTACTGAGCGATAATTGTGGACCATTGAGCGCATAGGCGCTTTTTACTTCCGCCACCGCCGTCTATAGTCGGCGCCGCTGAGAGAGCCGGAGGCCATGACCAGTTGTTTCAGCAGCGGATGAGAGCCAGGCTTTCATTCGTCCCTATATCGCTCGGAGGCAAAGGACCAGGCGCATGACAGGAACAACGGCCATCATGATCTGTGGCCAGGGCAGTAATGACGACACCACAGTGGCCGCCTTCGCCAGCGTTGTCGGCGATCTGGCCAGGCAGTTTCCCGCCTATCGCGTCGGCTACGGGTTTTTTGACCCTGAGGCACCGACTGTTGAAAGCGCCCTTGAATCTCTGATCAGCGGCGGTGCCGGCAAAATCATCTGTATCGCCGCCATGCTGACGACGGCGGGTCCGGCGGCAACCGATCTGGCCTCGGCTGTCCGCCATGTCACGGAACGCCACCCCGACATCACGTTTGTATTCGGCCGCGACCTGGCCATTGACAGCAAGCTGCTGGCAGCGGCAAGCGTTGCTATTGCAGCCTGCGAACAGGCGGCAGAACAACAGATCGCACGCGAGGACAGCCTGCTGATGGTGGTTGGTCAGGGCAGCGCTGCCGGGCAAGGCAATTCCCATGTGGCGAAAGTTGCCCGCATGTTGTGGGAAGGCATGGGGTTTGGCTGGGCCGAAGTCAGCTTTGCCGAACGGGCGTTCCCCGGGGTCGACGTCGGCATGGACCACGCCCTCAAACTGGGCTTCAGGCGGATCCTTGTTTTTCCCTATTTCCTGTTCAGCGATCCCCTGATAGCGCGCATTTACGACCGGGCTGACGCGGCGGCGGCGGCAAACCCCGCCGTTGACATCCTCAAGGCGTCCCACCTGAACGACCCGGCGCAATGGATAGGCTGCCTCAGCGACCGTATCCAGGAGGCCATTAACGGCTCGAACACAATGAACTGCATGCAATGCAGCTACCGCGATCAGGTTACAGCCGACGCCGACGACGGCCCCCCCCCGCAGCACGACCATGGCCATGGCCATGATCACCCGCACAGCCATGACCATTCCCATTCCCATTCCCATGGCCACAGCCACAGTCATTCGCACGCGCCTGGCCGCAAAGCCTGAGCCGCAGCCATGCAGGATGACACCAGCCCCTACACCTATATCCGTGACCCGGCCGAAATTTACCGCCGGTCCTTCGCTACCGTTCGCGCCGAAGCCAATCTGGCTGCCCTGCCCGACGATATCGCCGGCGCCGCCATCCGCTTGATTCACGCCTGTGGCATGCCCGATATCGTTGATGATCTGAAATACCACGCGGACGCAGTGCAGGCCGGACGCCGGGCCCTGATCGCCGGTGCCCCCGTTCTGGCCGATGCGGAAATGGTCGCCGCCGGGATCATCCGCGCCCGCCTGCCCGCCGACAACCGGGTAATCTGCAGACTGAATGATCCGCGCACGCCGGCGCATGCGGCCACCATTGCCAACACCCGCTCCGCCGCCGCTGTTGATTTCTGGCTTGATGATCTGGCCGGTGCGGTGGTTGTCATCGGCAATGCGCCAACGGCGCTTTTCCGGCTGCTCGAACTGCTGCACCAGGGTGCGGCGAAACCGGCCGTGATTCTGGGCTTCCCGGTGGGCTTTATCGGTGCTGCGGAATCGAAGCAGGCGCTGGCTGAATTTGGCGGTAACATTCCCTTCATGACCCTGTCCGGGCGACGCGGCGGCAGTGCCATCGCCTCGGCTGCGGTCAACGCCCTGTCCGGTGATCTGCCATGAGCGCATGGATGACGGTTATCGGCATCACCGATCGCGGACTGGACGGCCTGACAGCCGATATACGGGCCCGCATAAACGACGCCGCGGTTCTGGTCGGCGGGCAGCGGCATTTACAGAAGGTCGAAGCCAGCCAGGCGTTGCGGATCGACTGGACCGGCGGCCTCGATGCCGCGATTGACAGAATCGCCGAACAGGCTGGCAAACATGTGGTCATCCTGGCGTCCGGCGATCCGCTGCATTACGGCATTGGTGCCCGGCTGGTCGACCGTTTCGGCGCTGCGGCCATCCGGTTCCTTCCGGCCCCCGGCGCCTTCAGCCTGGCGGCGGCCCGCATGGGCTGGTCGCTGCCGGATGTGACCTGCCTGACTGTGCATGGCCGTCCGCTGGATTGTGTCAATCTGCATCTCCACCCCAATGCCCGCCTGCTTTTGCTCAGCTGGGACGGCGGCACGGCAAAGGCGGTTGCTGACTTGCTATGCGCCAGAGGCTTCGGCGACAGCCGGATCAGCGTTCTCGAGCATATGGAAGGCGACCGGGAAAACCGGCTGGATGGCGTGGCCCGTGACTGGCCGCAGGCACCGACGGCAAACCTCAATACCCTTGCTGTGACCTGCATCGCCGGCGCCGATGCGGTGTTCTGGTCGCGCGCCCCCGGCCTGCCGGAAGCCGCCTATCAGCACGACGGCAAGATCACCAAACGCGAAGTGCGCGCCGCCACCATCGCCGCCCTGGCACCGTTGCCGGGCGAAACCCTTTGGGATGTGGGTGCCGGCTCCGGTGCCGTCGGCATTGAATGGATGCGCATGGATGTGGCCAACAGGGCCCTGGCCTTCGAGCAAGCCGCGGCCAACTGCGCGACCATCAAATTCAATGCCGCAAATCTGGGTGTGCCCGGCCTCGAAATCATTGCCGGTGATGCCGCGGTAACGCTCCCCGACCGGGTTCCATCACCGGACGCCATCTTCATCGGCGGCGGCGTCTCCAACCGGCAGATCATGAACCTCTGCTGGGACCGGCTGCGGGCCGGCGGGCGGCTGGTTGCCAACGGGGTGACCCTGGAGGCCCATGGCCAACTGCTGGATTTCCAGTCAAGTCACGGTGGAGATCTGGTTCGCATTGCCGTCGCCCGCTCCGGCAACGTCGGCCGCATGACGGCGCTGCGCCCGTTGATGGATGTCCTGCAATTGAAAGTAAGTAAAACATGAACGGTACCCTATTCGGACTGGGGGTCGGCCCCGGCGATCCGGAACTGCTGACCCTGAAAGCCGTACGCATCATTGGCCAGTCGCCGGTTATCGCCTATCCGGCACCGGATGTGGGCGACAGCCTGGCCCGGGCCATAGCCGCTCCGCATATCCCTGACGGACGGCACGAAATTGTCATCCGCACCCCCATGGTCGCCGGCAACTTTCCCGCCGACGATGTCTATGACCACTATGCCGAAGAGATCGCCAGCCACCTGAAAGAGGGGCGCGACGTCGCCGTTTTATGCGAAGGGGACCCGTTTCTGTTTGGCTCCTTCATGTATATCTACACGCGCCTGGCTGCGGCCTTTCCCGTACAGGTGATTCCCGGCGTCTCCTCCCTGGGCGCCTGTGCCGCCGCCGCCGGGGTACCCCTGGTATCGCGCAATCAGATGCTCAGCATCATCCCGGCACCCCTGCCCGAAGCGGATTTGAAAACCCGCATCAAGGCAGCCGATGCGGTCTGCATTATGAAAGTCGGCCGGCATCTGGAAAAGGTCTGCCGCGTCGTCGCAGACCTGGGCTTAACCGGCAACGCCCATTATGTGGAACATGCCAGCATGGCCAATCAGAAAGTCTGTGCCCTGACCGATTTACGCGAGGCCACGGCGCCTTATTTTTCCATGATCCTGATCCGCAAACCAGAACCGGAGAGTAAACAGTGACCCCTTCCCAAACCCCGGTAATTATCGCATTAACCCAGACGGGTGCCGCCCTCGGGCGACGGATACAACTGTCCCTGCCCGGTGCCGTTGTCCATGGCCGCGCCGGACGGGTGGCTGATTGTGATCAGTCCTTTGACGGCCTGCTCGCCCATGCCGCCAGCCTGTTCGCTGCCGGTCATCCGATCATCGGCATTTGCGCGGCCGGAATTCTGATCCGTGCCCTGGCCCCGCATCTGGGCAGCAAGCGGTCTGACCCGCCGGTACTGGCGGTCGCCGAAAACGGCTCGGCGGTGGTGCCCCTGCTTGGTGGCCATCACGGCGCCAATCGCCTGGCCCGCACTCTGGCTGACGTCCTGGACGGGTTCGCGGCGATCACCACGGCCAGTGATATTCGCCTGGGCTTTGCCCTCGATGATCCGCCCCGGGGCTGGAAGGCGGCGCCGGGAAATGCCTACAACAGTTTTGCCGCCGCCCTGATCGCCGGCGAACCACTGAGGATCGACCGACAGGCCGGCGACACCCGCTGGCCGGACACCCAAAACCTTGCCATCGATGCTGCGGCATCGCGGGTGCTCTGTCTGACCGACAAAAGCCTGACACCATCCGACTCCCAACTGGTTCTGCATCCGCCGGTGCTGGCACTGGGTGTCGGTTGCGAGAGGGGTTGTGATCCGGCTGAATTGCTGGATTTGGTCACACAAACCCTGCAGGAAAACAACCTGAGCCCACAGGCCATTGCCTGCGTCGTCTCGCTTGATCTGAAATCCGACGAGAAGGCCGTCCTCGACCTGGCCGATACCCTGCAGGTCCCGGCCCGGTTTTTTGCCGCCACAGCGCTTGAAGCGGAAACCCCGCGGCTGGCTAACCCATCGACTGTGGTCTTTGCCGAGGTTGGCTGCCATGGCGTGGCCGAAGGGGCCGCTCTTGCCGCCGGTGGAACCACTGCCCAATTGATTGTTGGCAAACATAAATCGGCCCGCGCCACCTGCGCCATCGCGCGGCGTCCCACCGATATCGATGCCGCCGCCGTTGGCCGCGCCCGCGGTCGCCTGACTGTCGTCGGCATTGGCCCCGGCACCGCTGACTGGCGGACACCCGCCGTCACCAACGCCCTGGCACGGACCACCGACGTGATCGGCTATGGCCTGTATCTGGATCTGCTGGGCGGCCTGATCGCGGGGAAGCAACGCCATCAGTCGGAACTGGCACAGGAAGAAGAGCGGGTCCGCAAGTCTCTGGAACTGGCCGCCGAAGGCAAGGATGTGGCTCTGGTCTGCTCCGGTGATGCCGGCATCTATGCCCTGGCGACACTGGTTTTCGAGCTGCTCGAGCGGGAAAACAAGGCCGCCTGGAACCGCCTGGAGATTTCCGTTGAACCGGGTGTTTCCGCCATCCAGGCAGCGGCCGCGCGCCTGGGCGCGCCCATCGGCCACGACTTCTGCCTGATTTCCCTGTCGGATCTGCTGACCCCCTGGCAAGACATCGAACGCCGCCTGCAGGCCGCTGCCGATGGCGATTTTGTGGTTGGTCTGTATAATCCGGTCTCCAAACGGCGCCGCCATCAGCTGGAGATCGCCCGCGATACCCTGCTCAGCGGGCGGCCACCAGAAACACCGGTGATCCTGGCGCGCAATCTGGGCCGGCCGACGGAATCAACTGAAGTCGTACAACTGGGTGAACTGACACCGGACCATGCCGATATGCTGACCCTGGTCCTGATCGGCAATCGCCAGACCCGGCATTTCCGGGCCGGTGAAAAATCCTGGGTCTATACACCCCGGGGCTATGCCAATAAAAAAGGAGACAACAGCAAATGACCGTTCATTTCATCGGCGCCGGACCGGGAGCCGCCGACCTGATAACCGTGCGCGGCCTGAACCAGATCAAGGCCGCACCGGTGGTTCTCTATGCGGGCTCGCTGGTGCCGGAAGCGATCATCGCCGAAGCCGCTTCGGATGCCCGTATTCTGGATACTGCACCGATGCATCTGGACGAGATAATCGACGAAATCAGTGCCGCCCACGCCCAGGGCCTGGACGTCGCCCGCGTGCATTCCGGAGACCCCTCGATTTATGGTGCGGTTGCCGAACAGATGCGCAGACTTGATCAGCTGGGAATACCCTATGACGTGACCCCCGGGGTGTCGGCCTATGCGGCGGCGGCGGCGGAACTGAAAACCGAACTGACCCTGCCCGACGTCAGCCAGACCGTGATACTGACCCGCACCTCGGTGCGCAGTTCCTCCATGCCGGCCGGTGAAGATCTGTCGCTGCTGGGTGCCACCGGCGCGACCCTGGCCATTCATTTGTCGATCAACAACCTGGCCAAGGTGGTGCGCGACCTGACCCCCCATTACGGCGCCGACGGGCCGGTCATCATCGCCTACCGGGTTGGCTGGCCGGATCAGCTGTTTATCCACGGCACCCTTGGCGATATCAGGGGCAAAGTCAAAAGCGCCGGAATAACCCGCACCGCCCTGATCCTGGTCGGCCATGTTCTCGACCCGGCCGGTTTTGATGACAGCCGCCTGTACGCCGCCGACCATCACCATGTGTTGCGGCCGAAAAAATCAGGGGCGGCTCAAAGCTGAGCCTGCAGCCAGTCCAGGCAGTCATCAATGGAAGCCGTCCAGTCGCCGGGAACCAGGTCCGGGCGACGGATCAGCACGATCGGAAGATCGGCTTCGACGGCGGCGATTATTTTTGCAAATGTGGCATCTCCGCCGGACTGTTTGCTGAGCAAGCCGTCAATGGCGTATTCGCCCAGCAGTTTGCGTTCGTCTTCCACCGTATAGGGCGGGCGGGCAGTGATGATCCGGTAATCAGTCAGCGCCAATGGCTGCGCCGGCATCTCGATCAGACGCACCAGAAACCAGATCCGCTGCAGGCTGGAAAAAGCCTCGAGCCCGCGCCGGCCGGTTGTTACCAGAACCCGGCTGGCTAACTTTTCGAGCACCCGGGCGGCTCCCGCCATATCGGCAACTTCCGTGACCCGGGCGCCTTCCGGGATTTCCCATTGCGGACGAACCAGGGTAATCCGCCTGGCCCGGGTCGCCAGACAGGCAATATAGGCGTTGTCGGAAATGGTTGCGGCAAAGGCATGGGTGGCGTCGACGACAAGTGCGATGTCTTCGTCTTCAATAAAGGACTGCAATCCGGAAATTCCGCCAAAACCGCCGCTGACCAGCCGTCCGGCGACCGGTTCCGGGGTGCTGGTGACACCGGCCTGGGAGGTGATCACCAGGGCCTGATCGGCAAATCGTGCAACCGCCCGCGCTGCCAGTTCCCTGGCTTCGCCGGTTCCGCCCAGGATCAGGATTTTTGCTTTAGCCATCCGCATGGCCGACCAGTTGACCCTCGCGGTCATAGATCAGAACCTCCACCCGGGTGCCGCCGGACAGGGTCGCCATCGCCACTTCACGGGCGCCCGCCGCCATGATATCAGCAATCGGCAGGTTCGCCGCCTGGCAATGGGTGAGCGCTTCCAGACCGGTATTTGCGGCTTTGATGCGGGCACAAAGAGCGGCATCGGCGCCGGCGACCTGAGCCCGGGCCGCCATGTCATCCAGATCCAGGCGCGAGCGCGACGAATGCAGGTCCAGGTGTCCCTGCGCCAGTTTCGACAATTTGCCGAAACCGCCGGCCAGAGTCAGGCGTTCGATCGGCTGCTTGCGCAAATATTTCAGCAACCCGCCAGCGAAGTCGCCCATGTCGATCAGCGCCTGATCGGCCAATCCGTAGTGTTTGGCAACGGCGGCTTCCGAGGTCGAACCGGTGGCCGCGGCCATATGGCTGATGCCGGCGGCCTTCGCCACATCGACGCCGCGATGGATGGAATGGATCCACGACGAACAGGAATAGGGAATGACAATCCCGGTCGTCCCCAGAACCGACAGTCCACCCCGGATACCAAGCCGTCCGTTCATGGTTTTAAGGGCCAGCCGTTCACCATCCGGGATCGATATGGTCACCTCGACATCGCCGGGAACCGACAGCTCAGCGGCAATCGCGCTCACTGCCGCCTCGATCATGCGCCGGGGGCCGGGGTTGATGGCGGGCTCACCCACGGCCAGGGGCAAGCCGGGCAAGGTCACCGTACCGACCCCTTCGCCGGCAACAAAGCGAACGCCGGTCGCCGGTTTCGCCAGCCGGACCCGGACGACGATTTCCGCGCCATGGGTCACATCGGGATCGTCGCCGGCGTCTTTTATGATGCTGGCCTGGGCATAACCGTCGCGCAGCAGCTGCTGACACAGGGAAAACTGCGGCGTTTGCCCCTTCGGCAGGGTAATCCGGACGGTCGCCGCGAAGGCCCCGGTGATCAGCGCCCGAAACGCCGCGGCCGTTGCCGCTGTCGCGCAGGCGCCCGTGGTCCAGCCTTTACGGAGAACACTATCTGGTTTTCGATCCTTCATATGCGCTATTTAACGCCGTTTCGGGGGCAACAACCAGTGCCCAGATATAATGAATTAATGACCCGCTGCCCTTGATGAAATCGCGCACGCAGGCCATAGTGTGCGTCGCGCACGTTCGCAAGGAAACATGGATGTCTGAAGAACCTCAAAAACCAGATTTGAACAACCCGCCGCCTGCCCGCGGCCTGACTACGTCCGGGCCGATCATTGCGGTCGTTGTTATCGCCATTGGCATAGGGCTGATGTTTGCCGCGCGTTATTACAAATCACAGAATCCGCCGCCACCCGCGGTCAGCGGGCAAACATCCGCAAAACCCGGAATGGCCGTGGTAATACAACCCGAAAAGAAAAAATCGGCGGTGCCCATTGGCGGCCCCTTCACCCTTACCGACCACAATGGTCAGCAGGTGACGGATCAAACCTATGCGGGCCAGTATTTGCTGGTATTTTTCGGCTATACATTCTGTCCCGATGTCTGCCCGACGACCCTGACGACCCTGTCCAATACCATGGATATTCTGGGTGATGTGGGGAGCAAGGTGACACCGCTGTTCATCAGCGTTGACCCGGAGCGCGACACACCGGAACAGTTGAAGGAATATGTCAGCTATTTTCATCCGCGTATTGTTGCGCTGACCGGAACCGACGACCAGATCAAGGCCGTTGCCAAGGCGTACCGGGTCTATTATGCGAAAGCCCGGGAAAACAAAGACGACCCGGAAGACTATCTGGTGGATCACAGCTCGATCACCTATTTAATCGGGCCGGATGGCGCGTTTCTCGAACATTTCAGCCACGGCACTGAACCTGAACAAATAGCCGAACGGCTGCTCGAACACCTGTGAATCCGGGCGGTCGATTGGATCAGCGCCAGGCCGGAGATGGTGCTGGCGGCCTGATTATTGCGGCGCCGGCGTCCGGGTCCGGCAAAACCCTGATCACCCAGTCTTTACTGAGGCTGCTTAAAAACAGCGGCTACAAAGTCACATCCGCGAAAACCGGGCCTGACTATATCGATCCGCACTTTCACGCCCTGGCCAGTGGCCGCGACTGCCTGAACCTGGATAGCTGGGCCATGCGACCGGGCCTGCTCGCGCATCTGCTTGAACGCATTTCCGAGCGCTCCGAACTGACCATCTGCGAAGGGGTCATGGGTCTGTTTGATGGCGCTGCCATTGACGACGGGTTTGCCGATGGCTCGACGGCGTCACTGGCCCGCTTGACCGGCTGGCCGGTGCTATTGATTGTGGATGCGGCAAAACAGGCGGCGTCAGTTGCCGCCCTGGTGCGGGGGTTTGTTTCCCATGCACCCGATGTTCATATTGCCGGGGTGATCTTCAACCGGGTCGGCAGCGCCGCCCATGCGGCGATCCTGAGCAGCGCCTGCGCCAGGCATGTGCCGGAGGTGCCGGTATTGGGGGCCTTGCCCCGACAGGCTGATTTGCACCTGCCGGAACGCCATCTCGGGCTTGTTCAGGCCGGCGAGCAGCAGGACATTGAGGAATTTCTTGAAACCGCCGCCGCATGGCTGTCTCGGCACATCAATCTGTCTGAACTGGTGGCGCTGGCACGGCCGGCGCGGAAAATTGACACGCCCGATCACACACCCCAGATCGCCCCCCTGGGGGCGCGGATTGCCGTGGCCCAAGATACTGCTTTTGCTTTTTCCTACCCGTCCCTGCTGCAGAGCTGGCATGACGCCGGGGCCGAAATACAGCTATTTTCGCCGCTGGCCGGTGACTCACCGGATGCGGACGCGACTGCGGTTTATCTGCCCGGCGGGTATCCGGAACTGCATGCAGCGCAACTGGCAAAGGGCGGCTTTTTGCCCGGGTTACGCAAGGCCGCAGAGCGCAAGGCTGCAATTTTCGGCGAATGCGGCGGGTTCATGGTGCTGGGACAGGGCCTGATCGACGGCCAGGGTAGCCGCCATCAAATGGCCGGGCTGTTGCCGGTGGAGACGAGTTTCGAAGCACCTGCCCTGCATCTGGGTTATCGCCAGATCACCTTGCAGACCGATTGTGCCATCGGCAGGCAAGGCCAACGATTCAGAGGTCACGAGTTTCATTACGCATCAACAGGGCCGGACACTGCCGGGCAGCATTTGTTTCGCATTGCCAATGCCGGTGGCGCAGATATGGGCGAAACGGGTTGTGTAGCCGGCTCGGTTGCCGGGTCCTTTGTCCATCTCATCGACCGCGTTGACGATTGAGTAACTGAAACGCCCGTTTTTCTTGCCTTTTTGTTGGTGTTGGTATACCAGATTGATAGCTATTCACCTCCTGCCAGGGTGCCGTGTCAGTGCCCTCGAATAAGAGCCTTCATGTTCAAACGCCAGCCCAAGTCAAAGACCAATGAAGAACCCTTCTGGAAACAGAAGACGCTTTTGGAAATGACCAAAAGCGAATGGGAATCGCTTTGCGATGGCTGTGGGCGGTGTTGTCTGAACAAGCTCGAAAATGAAGATACCGGGGAAGTCTATCACACCGATGTGGTCTGCCGGTTGCTCGATATGGAAAGCTGCCGCTGCTCCAGCTATGAGGACCGCAAGCGCTATGTTCCCGA
This sequence comes from Rhodospirillales bacterium, assembly GCA_013203595.1. Taxonomy (GTDB): domain Bacteria; phylum Pseudomonadota; class Alphaproteobacteria; order Rhodospirillales; family Casp-alpha2; genus JABMNT01. The sequence goes on along the minus strand of JABMNT010000203.1, from coordinate 45,667 downwards.
ATGTCAGATATTGACCGCCCGCAATTTAAAAAATTACCCATGGCTGCCGTCAACCTGTGCCTACCGCATGGTCTCTGAAGGCCATGATCTGGCCTGGTGGCATCCGCTGGTATCGGGAGACCCCAATACCGTTCATAAAGCCGGTATATCGGTGCGTGGGCGCGTGGTTTCCGAACGCGATACCGATGATCTAGAAAACCATATTGTCAGTTGGCCCGCTTGAGCCGAAACCAATATTTTTTAACCAATAGGAGAGACGTGTGACTTTACCTGCAGATCGATTTACCGGCGTTTTGGCGGCAGCTCTGACCCCCGTGGACAGCAACCTGGTTCCCAATGAGGACTTGATGGTTGACCATTGCAATTGGCTGATGAACAACGGGGCAGACGGTTTAGCCATTCTGGGCACCACCGGAGAAGCGAATTCTTTCAGCCTTAAAGAACGAATCAGAATTATCGAAGGCTTGATTGAACGCGGTATTCCGGCAGATAAATTAATGCCCGGCACCGGCAGCTGCTCCTTGACCGACGCTGTCGTTCTGACGGATTTATGCGTAAAGGCAGGCACCCGCGGCGTCCTCATGCTGCCACCCTTTTACTACAAGAACCCCAGCGATGACGGGCTGTTTGCGTTTTTTTCCGAGGTCATCCAGCGCGTCGGCAGCGATGCTCTGAAGATCTATCTGTATCATTTCCCCCAGCAATCAGCGACACCGTTCAGCCTGAGCCTGATTCAGCGCATGACCAAAGCCTACCCCAACACCGTGGTTGGCATGAAAGACAGTTCCGGCGATCTGGACAACATGATCACGGTTGCCAAAAACGTCCCTGATTTCTGTGTTCTGGCCGGCGCCGATGACGCAATGCTGCCGTTGCTGAAGGAAGGTGGCGGTGGCTGTATTACCGCATGCGCCAACATCATGCCGCGCTTGCTGAAGACTGTTTATGAAGGTTTCCAGGCCGGCGAAGACATGACGCAAGCCAATGACATGCTCGTAAAAGTGCGTGGGATCATGAGCAAGTTTCCGGCGGCACCGGCCCAGAAGGCGGTCATCGCCCGCCATTCGGGAAATGATCAATGGCTGAATATGCGGCCCCCCCTGATGGCCATGGATGAAGCGGCACGCGCCAGTCTGTACGCCGACATTGATGCCACCGGATACAAACTTCCCTAGATGTGATCAATCTTTTTCGAAACCACCGCTCGGCCACTCCCAGCGCATCTCAGATCGAGATCGCTGGGACCACCATCCCTGTCGTGTTTCGAAGAAACAGCAAGGCCAAACGGATCATCCTGCGCCTCAATCCGGCAAAAAAACCGGACCAGGCGGACGGTGTTGTTGTCACCCTGCCGAAGGGGGTCGATGCGGACGAGGGATTGCGTTTTGCCCTGGCCAGCCAGGACTGGATCTGCGCGCGTCTGTTAACCCTGCCGGAACAAATCGGCTTCGCTGACGGAACAACCATCCCTTTCAGGGGCGACCCCCATCTGATTCGCCATGTTCCCGGCGCCCGGCGCGGGGTCTGGCAGGAGGATGGGGAGATACGGGTCAGCGGTCCGCTATCGCACCTGCCACGGCGCGTCGAAGACTGGTTGAAAAAGCAGGCGCGCCGGCAGATTTCGGAACTGACCCGCGTCAAGGCGGCGATCCGGGATTTAACGCCCGGCCAGTTGACGGTTCGCGATACCCGGTCGCGCTGGGGTTCCTGCGCCGCCAACGGCAACCTGTCATTCAGTTGGCGTTTGGTATTGGCTCCGGACTATGTCATTGATTATGTGGTTGCCCATGAAGTCGCCCATCTGGCAGAACATAATCACAGCCCGCGGTTTTGGGCCGTGGTCGATACACTGACACCCCATTGCAAGGCCGGACGCAGTTGGCTCAAGGCCCATGGTGAAAAACTACACCGCTACGGCTGAGCATCGATTTCCGGGGCGCTAAAACAAGGTCAGAGGAGTTTCGGTCTTTAGGACTATCGTTTATGGATCGCGGATGATCGCACAGAAGGAACTTTAATGAGTAACCCAGCAGATGATCGATGGCCGCAAACCGCCCAGGGCATTGCCGACTGGGAGCAAGTCTTTGAAGACAGCACGAACGGGTTTATACCCATGGTGTTGCTGGCCCATACACCTGCCGTATTGAAGCAATGTGCAACGATAATCATTCAACAGCTTTTTTCGCGCGACGATGATGGCACCAACGTCATGAAATTCCTGATTGCGCTCAATGATATTATTCCTGATGAAATGGAAACCAGTACGGACAAGGAAGCACTGGCGACCATGCGCACGGAAATCTCCGTGATGATGCGCAAGATCAAGGCAGACCGGAAAACAAAATCCGAAGGCTTTCTCAAACGCAAAGCCCAAACCTCCCAAGAGCGCAGACTTAAACCCTAGGTGTGATTTCTCACACCCGCTCCATCCAAATGCCGTTCCAGCCGATCGGCACCTGCGCGGGCAAAATTCAATAGTTGCAGGCGCCGGCGGTTGCCGTTCATTGGCTCGACAGGGGCCGGGCGGAGAATTTCAGCCCCATAGGCATCGGCAACGATCAAACCGTGCTGTTGTGGCAAAATCTCGAGCGGGAAATTTTCGCTGACCGCAAAATAGAAGGCATCGCAATGGGGCCCGTAATCCAACCATTTCTGATCGGAGCGAAAATCTTCCGCTGATGATTTAACCTCGACAATGACAAATTTACCCTGCCCATCCAGACCCGTCACGTCTGCACGGCGTTTCGATTTCAAGCGAAATTCCCGCAAAACCGTGTAGCCAGCACTGCGCAGGAACCGGCATACCCCCCGGGTAATGCCCTCCGTCGCCTGTATGCGTAAACTTCCCGGGCCTGCACCGGATTGACCGGGACCGTACATGGTCAGATATTCCCGTTATGTTCCTTGTTGTCTTTGCCACCTTATCCGGCCAAAGTGCCTCTTTCAAGGTCATCTGACCGCGACCACGGATAACCGGAGACAAACACGTTGAAACAGGCTCAATACGAGCTGCAGGTGCAGACCCGATCGCGGGGTCTTCTTGATATCACGGAGCAGGTGGTTGAATGGACGGGCGGCCAGCAGATCAGTACCGGCCTGTTGACCCTGTTTATCCGCCACACGTCAGCGTCCCTGACCATCCAGGAAAATGCCGACCCCGATGTGGTTTTCGACCTGGACAGGTTTTTTTCCCGCCTGGTGGAGGAAGACCCGCACCTCTACCGGCACCGGGCGGAAGGACCGGACGACATGCCCGCCCATATCCGCAGCGCCCTGACCGACGTCTCGCTGTCGATTCCCGTAAGCGGCGGGCAGCCGGTTCTCGGAACCTGGCAGGCGATCTATCTGTTCGAGCATCGCATGCTGCCGCACCGGCGCCGAATAAGCCTGCACCTGTTGGGCCTGTAAACCCGATACAGCTCCTCCCCGGACAGAGAAACGAAGATGAACGGAATTAGTCCCGTTCATCTGCAAATCCGGCTAATCCTTGTCAGCGCCAATCAGATGAACGTCACGCTGCGGAAACGGAATCGAGACGCCCTGCTTATCGAAGGTTTGTTTAACGGTTTTCAGCATATGCCATTTCAGTCCCCAGTAATCGCTGCCTTTGCACCAGACCCTAACGATGATATCGACCGAACTTTCGCCCAGATTACCGACAACAATGACCGGTTCAGGCTCCTTGCGGCAGCGCTCGTCGGCATCAATAATTCCCTGGATGATAGCCATGGCCTTATCGATATCGTCGCCGTAGCCAATACCGAACAGTAAATCAAGACGCCGCGTCTCATTGAAGCTGTAGTTCTTGATTGCCGCGTTCCAAAGCTGGCTGTTGGGAATAATGACCTCCACGTTATCGGGGGTGTTCAGATAGGTCAGGAACAGAGATACGGACTTAACCGTACCGGACTGGCCGCCGCCGTCGATAAAATCACCGACCTTGAAGGGGCGAAAAAACAAAAGCATCACGCCAGCAGCCACATTACTGAGGGCCCCCTGCATCGCCAGACCGATGGCCAGGCCGGTGGCACCCAAAATCGCAATGAAGCTGGTTGTTTCCACACCAAACCGGTCAAGCACCGCCAGCAGGGTGAAAATCAGGACCGCATAGCGCACCGCATTGGCAAGAAAATGCTGGATCATGACGTCGATTTTGCCGGTCCTGGCAAGCGCCTTGGCCGTTACGCCGCTGCACCAGCCAGCCGCCATCCAGCCGAAAATAAGAATAACGACGGCGCCAATGACATCCAGTCCGTAAGTGGCGACAACCTCGATCATCAGATCGATCATTTCCTGCATTTTAATTTGTGCGTCATCCATGGGGTCAATTCCAAAATTTCAAACTACGGGCAAAATAGAAGGAATTATCATGCGATTCCAGAACAATCCTGAAGGGACGGAGTTCAGACGCAGGCACGGCTTTCCGGCAACGAAAAAGGGCGGAGCGTTACCCCAAATATGGCAACGCTCCGCCCATTCAATCCCGACATCCAATAAGGATGTTTGTCAGAACCGCATCACATGCGCGCACCCGCATAATATTCGACCCGGCGCTCGACCCAGCCGATCATCGACGAGATGCCAAGGGCGAAGACGAATAGAATCAAAGCCAGCGCCCAGAATTCCTCGAGCAGGAAACTGCGTGAATAGCGCGAGAACATGGCACCCAGAGCAACCACCGAGACCAGCAGCTGGCCGATGACCACACCTTTTACGGCCCGGATAAACCCCATGCGTATGCCCGCCAGGATTTCCGGCAGCGCAGCCCAAAACAGGACCTTTGTATACATATCCCATTTGCTGGCACCAAAGGAACGCGCCATTTCATTAAGCGACGGGCTTATGTGGCTGACACCCGCATAGGTATCGAGGGTGATAATCCACACCGCAAACAAAAACACCGTGACAATAATTGTCGTCTCACCAAAGCCGAACAGCAGCATCAGGATCGGCACCAGCGAAGACAGGGGTGCACTGGCGAAAATATTCACCCACATGCCCAGCAGTTTGTTGGCGGCATCGACACGGCCCATCAGAAAGCCCAGGAAAACGCCCACAAGAACAGCCCAGAACATGCCGATACTGAAGGCTTTCAGGGAAATGATAGCGGCCTCATGAAAATTGTTCTGACCAAGAATCATCACCAGTTTGACGAGCACAGCGGACAGCGGCGGAAAGATGAACACAGCATCCATCCGCCCGACCACTTCCCACAGGGCGCACCAGATGAGCAACGAGAAGACCGCAGGAACGCGGACGCCGAAAAAAACCATTACACCATCCTTTCCTCGTCCAGGTATTTCTTCAGGGTATCCCAGATGTCTTCGACGGTGTCGAGAAAGCCCGGCTCACGGCGGATTTCATCCGGGGTTTTCCCGTCGCGCTCAATTCCGGGAATGACAACCCGGTTGATGCGTCCGGGGCGCGGCGACAACAGGACGATCTGGTCGGAAACATAAACCGCTTCTTCAATGCTATGGGTGACAAATATCACCGTTTTGTTTTCCATGGCCAGAAGACGCAGAAGTTCTTCCTGAAACAACCGCCGGGTTTGCTCATCAACGGCAGAAAACGGCTCGTCCATCAACAAGACATCGGCACTGACGGCCAGGGCGCGGGCCAGGCCAACGCGCTGGCGCATGCCGCCGGAAAGCTCATGCGGGTAATTGTCTTCAAATCCGGCGAGGCCGACCTTGGTAATATAGCTGCGTGATTTCGCTTCCCGGGTTGCTTTGTCAACGCCCTGCATCTCCAGGCCGAAGCCAACATTGGTAAGCACCGTTGCCCAGGGCAGCAGGGCAAAGTCCTGAAAAACAAAAGCCCGCTCCGGACCCGGACCGCTGACTTCCTTGCCATTGACCCGGACTACGCCTTCTGTGGCATCCAGCAGACCGGCGATGATTTTAAGCAGCGTGGTTTTTCCACAGCCCGAAGGCCCGAGCAGGGTTGTCATCTTTCCCTTTGGAAAGGCCAGATCGACTCCCCGCAGGGCGACGGTACCACCCGGATAAACCTTGGTTATTCCGGAAACTTCAACGATTTCCTGTGCTGTATCATTCACGCGACTATGTTCCTCTTGTGTAGGGGAAGCGATGACAGTGGTCATTTTCAGCTTCCTTTCTTTTTCTTGCGTTCCGGCCGGAAATAGGCGATCTCGGCCTTTTCCAGCAAACCAATGGTGACCGCCGCAAACAGGATAATGGAGAAGATTGCGGCATACATATCTGCATATTCGGCAACGGAGCGGTGATAGGTAATCAGATCACCAATTCCGGTCGGTGTGATCAGCAACTCCGCCAGAATGACACCGATGAAGCCGGCCGCGACGCCAAGACGCAGACCGGCAAAAATCATCGGACTGGCGTCGGGGATAATCACCCGAATAATCTGCTGCACCCGCGATCCCTGAAAGGACGCGCACATCTGAATGAGTGAGACATTGGCGTTGGTCACCGCTTTATATGAATTCAGGACAATAATAGGTGCCGCCAGAATAACCACGGCGCAGACCTTTGCCGCCAGTCCGATCCCGTAAACAAAGGTAACCAGGGGGATCAAGGCAGCCATGGGGGCCGCCTGCATGACGATGAAAATCGGCTCACCCAACCATTGGACGGACCGGTAGAGGCCCATGGAAGTACCGATAAGAACGCCAAAACCGGCGGAAATTCCGACCCCGACAAGCAACGGCTTCAAGGTTTCAAAATAGGCATGGGCCAAACGTCCATCCATAATCATCTCGAACAGGGCAGTCATGGTCTCGAAAAAAGTCGGGAACGCAATACTGATTGGAATACGACCGGCGATTTCCCAGGATCCAAAAACAAAAAGTACAGAGATGGTTCGCCAGATAATCATCGTATCAAAAGATGAAGTCTCGGGAGGGATATAGACGGAATCTACAAGAGTACGCGACATGGTGTTATTCGTTTCTCTTAATTATGTATGTGTGAAATGGCTAAAGAAGGAACGGTCGACCTGCGCCTGTGTTCGGACAGATCGACCGCCTGTCTTTTTTACATGCGACCCAGCTTATCAAGGGCCTTGTTCAGGGGAGCCAGATTCCAGAACTCCTCGACTGTCAGCTTTGAGGTATCGCCTTTGATCGTGCCGGCAAAATCGTAAAACTCAAAATCACCCAATATGGCTTTCTCGCCACCACCATTATCATCGAATATTTTCGTCTCAACAGCTTCGGCATAATAGGGATCAATGCCTTCCGCATCGCTGGCCGGCATATCCGGCAGCAAATTGTATTCAGCCCGTGCCTTCGACACATAACCCGGGTTTTTGTTGATTTCACGCCATGTCAGGACAAGTTCTTCAAGGAGAATATTAATGGCTTCTTCGTTCTTCTCCATGAATTCGGTATTTGCATAAAGCGCTTCATCGCTGGCGTCGATTTTCGGCAACGGAAGCAGGGCAAACTTTCCCTTGCCTTCGCGCATCAACAAGGTACGGCGTTCCGCATCAACAATGGTCGCATCAATGCGGCCCTGCAACATGGCGCCGGCACGCACGGCAGAACCGGGAACGTAACTCATGGCTGAGTATTTGATGTTATTCTTCATGGCCATAAGATTCATGATCGCCTCGGTTCCGGAACCGCGGGCATGGGTATACATCGGCTGACCGTCCAGATCTTTCCAACCCTTATACTTTTCGGTGTTGACGATGGGAAAGAATGCCAGTTTGGAAAGCTGGTAGAACATGCGGATGGGCGCCTTCACTTTTTGAATCAGCGCATAAGGTGTGCCGACTCCGATATCCGCCTGTCCCGATACGATGGCCTGCGAGGCCAGGTCTTCCGACTGCAGGAAACTGATTTTCAGCTTTACCCCACGCGATTCCGCCCGTTTTGCCGCAATCATGAAGCCCAGCATATCGGCACCTGGAATATCACCAAAGGCAATATGCATCGAACCCATCTCAGCTGCTTTTGACGCACCGCTCGACATTGCGACCCCGAGCGCAAGTGCAGCAGAAGCGCACAACAGTGTCATTTTTGACCGAATAAACATCTTTTTTCCTCCCGAATTAAGACGAACAAATGAGGCAAAAAACAATTTATGTTTTTATAATCCTCAACCAATGTCTGAATGGTATTTTCTTTTGTGGACAAAAGTCAACTATTTACACCGGTTTTATTATAATTTATAAATAATTGTCCAACCAATAGTAATATTGGTGTAATTTAAAATGGCAAAAATCGGAGGTTTCAATGCAGCCGGCAATGATCAACGAAAGTGAAGACCAGAAATCCCTGAGAGGCGCTTCTGATGCGACGGAAACGTTGCGCAATTTCCTGTCGGAAAACCGGTTTGAACTGAACAGCCGGCTTCCCGCGGAACGCGCCCTGTCGACGGAACTGGGGATTTCGCGCACCCTGCTGCGCAAGGCCCTGGCCGATCTGGAAGCGGAGGGGCAAATCTGGCGGCACGTCGGGCGCGGCACCTTCGTCGGCTCGCGACCGATCGAAACCGCCAGCGATGTCGCCTATGTATCCAGCCGCACCAGCCCACGCGAATTGATGGAAGCCCGCATGCTGATTGAGCCGGGGCTGGTCCGCCTCGCCGCCATCCATGCAACCGAAGCCGATATCCGCGATATCGAGCACTGCATTCACAAGACCAAAACCGCGCCGGACTGGCGGATTTATGAAACCTGGGACAACAATCTGCACCGGGCCTTTGCCCTGGCCGCACATAACACGCCGCTGATGTCTTTGTTTGATACATTGAATATGGTTCGGCGTTCCGTTGTCTGGACCCGCAACCGTCGGGTTCCGCTGGCCCGGAAAATGGACCACCACAGCTTTGGCGAACACGATATCATACTGGATTTTGTCGCTAAACGTGATCCCGTCGGCGCTGAAAATGCCATGCGCGGCCATTTGGAAACCGTTGCCAACAAACTGATTGAATCCATGGAAACCCGATAAGCCGCCACATCCGCAGCAAAAACCATCAAACCGGTTGCCTGCCCCGGCGACGCCTGTGACGCCTGGCGCAGGCCCTCTTGGGAAACTGCGCCTGCTTAGTCCTGTTTGGCTATAATTCCCTGCTGTTCAGCCAGATAACGGACATTTTCCAGCGAGTGCAGGTGGCCATAGACAATCGCCATCAGGCCGCTGCGTACCCATTCCGCCAGCGTTGCATCATCAAGCGCGTTGAGCCGGTCGCCGTCGACCGCACGGACCCCATCAAATGTCCAGGTGCTGCCGTCAGGCCGGTTGACGGTAATGTTCTGCACCGTCAGAACGTCTTTCTCGATCAATGGCCTGAGCAGAGCCTGGGTGGCGGCAAGCTCGCTCTGGAAGGCCTGCAAAAAAGCAACCACTTCCTGCAAGGCCGGGGCCATTTCGCCATTGTCTTCATACAGGGGTTTGCCTGAGAAGGTATTGAGTTCGGGCGCATCCGAATCAAACATGATGGTAAATTTATCCGGATCATCCGTATTGCCCAGAATGAACGGGAAGCGACGGATGTGGGCAGGCAGATAGTCGCCGGCCCAGGCCCCTGCTGCATTCACAAAGGCATTTTTTTCCGGCAGCAATGACATGAAGGCGACCGGCACCAGGGGATCATCCATGGAAAAGCAAACCGGAAACTGGCGAATCGAGCGGGACATCTCCGATGCCGCAATGGGCGCCATTGCGGTTGTCGCCGCAAACTTCAGGTTAACCGAAGGCTCGAATTTTAGATCTTTGTGCAAATCAACATCAAGGTTTGCAAAATTCTGAAACATCGCAGACGCCCCTAATCAATAATAACTGGTTATATATGGACCCTACGCCCGAGGCCTTAACAAAGTGTCAATCCCCGGGGCTTAGAGTGACTCCATATCAATAGGAAGCACTCTAGTGTATAAGCAGCCGGCAACAGGCATTCGATTGACTCTCCTGCCGCCTGACGATAGGTAACCGCTGGCAATTCACTTCTGATGCTCAATATCCACCGGGCGCATGGCCTTCACGGACAGGAATACACTCAATATGCGTAAATTTGCGGAACTCGGCCTTAACCCGCCTATTCTTCGTGCTGTCGAAGAAGCGGGATATACGGAGATGACCCCGATACAGACCCAGGCCATCCCGTCGATCCTCGAAGGCCGGGACCTGATCGGTGTAGCGCAAACCGGCACCGGCAAAACAGCAGCCTTCGCGCTGCCGATTATCCAGAAGCTTCTGAAGGGGGAAGGCAAGCGATCACCGAAAACCACCCGGTCGCTTATTCTCGCACCAACCCGCGAACTGGCGGTTCAAATCGGCGACAACGTCAATGCTTACGGAAAATACCTGCATTTGCGCTCCTGCCTGGTCTACGGCGGCGTTTCGGACAAACCACAGATCAAGGCCCTGCAGGCCGGTGTCGATATTCTGATCGCAACACCGGGACGGCTGCTCGACCTCATGGGCCAGGGCTATATCGGCCTGCAGGACGTCGAATTTCTGGTCCTCGACGAAGCGGACCGGATGCTTGATATGGGCTTTATCAGGGATATTAAAAAAATTATCGAAAAATTGCCGAAACAGCGGCAAACGGTGTTGTTTTCCGCAACCATGCCCAACAGCGTAAAATCACTGGCCAACGGGATTTTGCGCGATCCCATCCGCGTCGAGGTCACCCCTGCGGCAACAACCGTTGAGAAAATCACACAGCACGTTTTCATGGTGCCGAAAAACCGTAAACGGGACCTGCTCGCCCATGTCCTGAAAGACTCGGCAATCAGCCGCGTCCTGATCTTCACCCGGACCAAACACGGGGCCAATAAAGTCGCGAAAAACCTCGAAGATCTGGGCATCTCATCGAGCGCCATCCATGGCAACAAATCGCAGAACGCCCGGCAGAAAGCCCTTAACGAGTTCCGCTCGGGCAGCATCCGGGCGCTGGTCGCCACCGATGTGGCGGCGCGCGGCATTGACGTCGATGGGGTAACCCATGTTATCAATTTCGAGCTTCCCAACGAACCCGACAGCTACGTGCATCGGATCGGCCGCACCGCACGCGCCGGTGCTTCCGGGGTATCTCTGTCTTTCTGTGATCATGAGGAACGGGGCTATCTGCGCGACATCGAAAAAACCATTCGCCAGGAAGTGCCGATGATCGAGGATCATCCCTATCATATGGAAGGCATCCAGATTGATTATGATGACGGCAAGGACGATGCCGACAATAACCGCCGACCGGGCAAAGCCAAGGCAAAGCCGCATGCAAACGGACGCCGCCCGGCCAGTCGTCGCAGCCAGGGCCAGGGCAAATCCCAACCGGCAAAATCGCCGTCGGCCCATGCGGGCGGCGGCAAACCGGGCCAGGCCAAACCGGCAGCCGGCGGCGGACGCAAACGCCGGCCCGCCAACCGGCGCCCGGGGCCCGCTGTTTCGGCCCGATGAGTAGAGCGGCAGCTGCCGCCAGCCATCCCGCCTCCGCCATCTGCACATGCAAGGCACAAACCGATGAGTGTTGAAGCCGACCTGCAGGCCCGTAGCCAGTCAAAGTGCGAATTGTGTAATTCCGCGGACGGCTTGGCTGTTTATCAGGTGCCACCGGCGGCAGACGGGACGGCGGAAACAAGCGTGCTGGTTTGCCCTGCGTGCCTGACCGGGATCAATGATGGCGATGGAGCTGATGCCACTCACTGGCGATGCCTGGGCGAAAGCATGTGGAACGAAGCGCCGGCCGTACAGGTGGTGGCATGGCGCCTGCTCAGGCGCATGCGTGACCAAACATGGGCCCAGGAGCTGCTCGATATGCTTTATCTTGACGACCAGACTCAGGCCTGGGCGGAAGCGGGCGCGGAAACCGACACAAACGCTTCAACCAGCCATACCGACGCCAACGGCGCCCAGCTCAAGGCTGGCGATACGGTGACACTGATCAAGGACCTGAATGTCAAAGGCGGCGGATTTACCGCCAAGCGGGGCACGGCGGTACGTTCCATATCTCTGGTTGCAGACAACGCCGGCCAGATTGAGGGGCGCATCAACGGCCAGCAGATCGTCCTGCTGACGGAATTTGTCAAAAAATCCGGATAACCGGCGGATGACGGGCAAAGGCCATGCAGATGGCGCAAGGTACTGCCCGCGTATTCCTGAAAAAGATTGGCTAAAAAGGGGTCCGTATCTTCATTGGCGCTGGTGGCCATACGTCAAATCAAGGTGCTAGCGGGCGAACGGAACTTCGAAGGAAATAACCGCACCGCCGTCTTCTCCGTTATCGGCCCAGATATTGCCTTCAAAAAAGGAAATGATCTGGCGGCAGATCGCCAATCCAAGGCCGGTGCCAATCGGCATCTGATTGGATCCACGCCGTGATTGATGGAATTTTTCAAAAATAAAATCCCGGTGCTCGGGCAGTATGCCGGACCCATTATCCGATATTTCCACCAGTAACCCGTTGTCTCCCGGGCGCGACGACACGCGAATGATGCCGCCCGGATGATTACAGAATTTAATGGCGTTTGAGACCACATTGATGACAACCTGAACCAACTGGTCATGATCGGCACGCACGGCAGGCAACGACTTATCCAGGTCCAGGATCAGTTTTATATTATGCTCCTTTATCAATCCGTCGACCGCCGCCAGGGCTTCTTCGATGGTCGAGGTCGGATCGACGTTGCTCATGGACCAATCCATGCGCCCGGCTTCCATTTTGGCCAGATCGAGAATCTGATCAATCAACCGGGTCAGACGCTCGCTTTCCTTGGTGATAATACCCAAAAACTGCTGGCGCTCCTTGTCGGATGTATTCTGCCCTTCCAGCAATATTTCTCCAAAGGCCCGGATTGATGTCAATGGGGTGCGTAATTCGCGAGAAATGGTCGACAGAAAATCATCCTTGAGAGAATCAAACTCCTTGAGGCGTTTGTTGGCCTGCTGCAGTTTCAGGGAGGTTTCTTCAAGTTCCGCAGATTTCACCTCCAGCATCCGGCTGTATTCGATGACCTGGGTTGTCTCATCAAGCAGCTGATAAACTTCGTTCATACTGACGTTTTCACCCTTGATCATGGACCCGATAATCACCCGGGCGGTTGCCGAGCCGATGGCACCTGACAGCATGCTTTCCGCATTTGCCAGCAAATTGCTGTCGGCGATTTCGTCGCCCTTGAGCGTAAAGTTCTGCCGCGCCGCATAGGCCAAAAAACCGTTCTGGGCACGCTCGGGTCCAACAAACCGGCCGACCAGTTCCTGCAGGGATGCGATGGTTACCGAACCCTGCCAGGAGCGCGAATCATTCTGCCCTAAAGTATCATCATAGACATCGACGAAATGGCGGCCCTGGATCCGCTCAATGGGTGACAACTCACCACGCAGAGAGACCACGACATAGCCGCCAATATTGGCGAACATACTCCAGAACAAGGCATGGGACAGATTGTCGAAGCCCTCCAGCCCGAACAGCGCATAGGGTTTTAACCAGGCAATACCAAACAGTCCGTCGCTGATGAAATTCAGCGGCAGCCAACCCGACTGAGCAAAGGACGGCAACAGCAACGTGTACAGCCAGACCAGAAAGCCCAGCGACAATCCGGTCAGGGCGCCGGTGCTGGAACCGCCTCTCCAGAACAGTCCTCCAATGATCGCCGGGGCAAACTGGGCGGCGGCGGTGAACGAAACCAGGCCGATTGTCACCAGCGAATAGGATTCACTGGCAATCCGGAAATAGCCGTATCCAAGCAACAGGATAATCGGAATACTGACCCGGCGAATAGTCAGCAGCAGACTCGACAAATCACCGCTTTCACTCAGGTTCACCAGTTTCCAGCGCAACAGCAGCGGCATAACCAGATTGTTGCAGACCATGGTGGACAGGGCAATCGAGGCGACGATCACCATTGACGTCGCCGCTGACAAGCCGCCAATATAAGCGAACAGAGCCAGTTCACTTTGTCCGTAATGAATGGGCACGGTCAGCACGAACATATCTGCATCATTGGCGGTGCCGGCAAAGGCCAGCTTGCCACTGATGGCGATCGGCAGCACAAAAACATTGATGACCAGCAGGTACAGGGGAAACAGCCAGGCCGCCGTGCGCAGGTGCGTCTCATCCCTGTTTTCAACGGCTGACATGTAAAACTGCCGGGGCAGAAATAAAATTGCCGCCATACTCAGAAGCGTCATGGTGATCCACTGGCCATAATCGTTATCTGCACTGACCACATACAACTGCGTCAAGCCGTGTGCCTGCGCCTGATAAAACAAATCACCAAACCCGCTGAACACACCAAAAGTGACAAAGAAACCGACCGCCAGAAAAGCGAAAAGCTTGACCAGGGACTCGAAGGCAATGGCGGCGACAAGACCTTCGTGGTGTTCGCTGGATTCGATATGGCGGGTGCCAAACAGGATGGCGAACAGCGCCAGGGCAATGGCAACGACAAGAGTTGTGTCGATGCCGAAGGGATTTCCGTAAATAGGCAGTTCCGGATTTTGGAAACCAATCAATAAATTGAAACTGGTCGCGATCGATTTCAGCTGCAGGGAGATATAGGGTGTGGTTCCGATCACGGCGATAATCGTCACCAGTGACCCCAGGGCAAAATTCTTGCCGTAACGTGACGAGATAAAATCGGCGATCGAGGTGATCCGGTGGACCTTGCAAATGCGGATTATCTTGATCAGGACCATTGACCAGACAACGAAAACCAGGGTCGGTCCCAGATAGATAGGAAGGAAATCGAGACCAGTTTTCGCGGCCCGGCCGACAGACCCGTAAAACGTCCACGACGTGCAGTAGACGGCGATCGAAAGGGTATAAATATACGGGTTATTGGTCAGGCTGCGGCCCTGTTCGGCGCGCTTCTCCCCATAATAGGCGATCGCAAACAGGATCCCTAAATAGGCGAAGGAAACACCAACGACCACCCCCCCCTGCATCAGCTGTCACCTTTGTCGCTGATCGGCGAAAGCGCCGTTTCCGCCGGCGTTTTTCGCATTGATCTGCGGCGGGCCCCGAGAGCAATGGCAAGGATGATAAATGCCCATATGCCGTAGATAACGATAAATGCCTGGGGCACCCCAAAAATGAAATCAGCCTTGTCATAAATGGAAATGAAGGGAGGCAGCAAAACCAGTATGGCGCCACAAAACAAAACAACGGCCCACTCTTTTTTTCTTCCACTACGTCGCATGAGATTTCTTTTGCAGCCTTTTCCCTATTGCTCGTTCGGCTGTAAAAGTTCACTCACGCGGGCAACCAGGTCACGGGTTGAAAAGGGCTTGGTGATATAAGCATCGGCGCCCAGTCCGAGGGCACGCTGCTTGTCGATTTCCCGGCTTTTCGCCGTCAGAATAATAACTTTGATACTGGACCAGGCCGGGTTGCCTTTTATGGCTTCGCACACGGAAAAACCGTCGCGCTTGGGCAACATGATGTCGAGTAAAACGGCATCCGGTAATTGCTGTTCAATTTCCCGGATCGCCCGGTCACCGTCTTCGGCGACGCGAACGCTAAAACCCGCCTGTTTCATTAAAAACTGCAGGGACAGGACAATGTTCGGCTCATCCTCCGCCACCAACACCGAATAAGTCATACTAAATGGGCCTCATCAAATAACGTCGACTCAGGTTATGGCATCCCAGCCAGTCTGGCAAAGCCTTAGTGGTTGGTCCAATCTCAGGTCTCCCGATCCGCCTGCCGTAAGAAAAACCGGAAAGTCCTGGCTTTTTAAGGGCCCGGATTCAGGCACGGATCTGGGTAAGGAATTTATCCATTTCCCCTTTCAGGACTTCCGCCTGGCGGGTCAGTTCATTCGACGATGTTTGAATTTTCCGCGCTGCTGTTCCCGTATCATCGGCCGCCGCCGTCACTTCCCCAATATTGGCACTTACCTGTGCCGTGCCCTGGGCGGCCAGCTCGACGTTCCGGGAAATCTCCTGGGTCGCGGCCCCCTGCTCCTCAATGGCCGAGGCAATTACCGTGCCGACTTCATCCATGCGCGAAATAACTTTTGTGATATTCTGAATTGCCGCCACCGCCTCCCTTGTGGAATCCTGAATTCCCGACACCTGCTCGCCGATTTGACTGGTCGCTTTTGCCGTCTGGGTTGCCAGGTTCTTGACTTCCGATGCGACAACAGCAAACCCCTTGCCCGCGTCGCCCGCCCGCGCCGCCTCGATGGTTGCATTCAGGGCCAGAAGATTTGTTTTTTCAGCAATTTCCTGAATCAGTTCAACGACTTCACCGATTTTCTCAGCGGCATGGGCCAGGCCACTGATCTTTGTGTTTGTTGCCTGTGCATCCTGTACCGCCTGGGCAGCAATTTCCGATGACAGAGTAACCTGACTGCTGATTTCATTGATGGCTGACGCCAATTGATCTGCCGCGGTACTGACCGTCATCACATTATTCGATGCATCGTCCGATGCCCGGGTGACAATGGCGGATTGTGAACTGGTTCGCTCGGCGGCATTTGTCATTGTCTCGGAAGCGGTATTCAGCTCGCTGGCCATTAACGATACGGCACGGACGACACCACCCACACCGGCATCAAAGTCATCGGCCATCCTGTCCATTTCCACTTTCCGGTTGCGGGCGGCGACAACCCGGTCCTCGGATGCCTTTTCATCGGAAAGTCTGGCTTTGTTCAGGCCATCCTTGAAGATGATCAACGCCGAGCCCATTTCCGCAATCTCGTCCTGACCGGAGATGTTAATTTCGGTTTCCAGATCCCCGTCGGCGACCGCCTTTGTTGCATTGGTTAAATAATCCAGGCGCCGGCCCAGGTTTCGGCCAACGTATAACCAGGCGATGAGAATAGCCGTAACAATGCTGAAGGCGACGATAATCATCAGAAAATTCTTGCTACGGGCAAAGGCGGCAATGATTTCTGCGGACCCGGCCTGCACTTCCGTCCGTGACGTGGCGACGATCTCGTCCACGGCGGCAGACAGTTGCTCGGAGACCTGCTGGGTGTTTTTCAGCAATTCGCCGGACCGGTTTTCGACTTCCAGAAAGGTCCGGCGCAGATTGACAATCCCGCCATCGCCCTCGGCCAGAACACTGAACTGACCGGCAATGGTTCCGAGCTCGCCGGACAAGGTTTTATCGATGAGTTCGCCCGTCTGAAAAAGGGTCTGGCGGATCGCCAAAAGGAGGGCTTCGTCCAGTTGCGCGATCATATTCAAATCGTCAACATTTGCCACTGTCGCCAACAGCCCGGCGGCCCGGTTGGCCTTTGCTTCAATCGTCAGCAAGGTGCCAACGGTTTTCACCTGGGTATTTACCAGTGTTGATCCACGCACCGAATTATCGATCATGAATTTCTGCATGGCATCAGCAAGCTTCTTGTGCGCGGCTTTGGTCGCCTCATCGAGAACCGGCATCAGGTTTTTCAGGGCCAGCAGGGATGGAACCAGACGGCCGTCGGCCTTGTCCGTAAAGGCGGTAATTGCCGCTTCAATTTCCGGCAGTTTGTTCTTTTTCAGCAATTTGACGAGCCTGGCCGTCATCTCCTCAGATGCCGTCTTTCCATCCTCTCCCGGGGTTGCCGGAAATGTCTCATATTGCTTGGTAACTGCCAAATGGCCGGTTGATTTGTAGGCAAGAGCCTTCAATTCAATGAGTTCCGTCAACAGGGGTAAATCACTGTTCATCAGATTATTTACCGCCATAACACCACCGATACTCAGCGACGCCGAGCCCTTGCCGACTTCGTCACTGGCCTGTTTGAATACAGGCGCGATTTTGGCAAGAATGGCCTCGTGGGTGGCGGCGGCCTGAATGGCTGCAGCTGTCAGTTGGGCATTGAGTTTCAATCCCTTATCGACCTCCGCCTTGAGGACACCCAGGTTCGACTGAAATTGTTCAACCAGCGGATTCAACTGAGTTGCCACGTCTTCTGATTGGGTCGACAGGATCAACTTGTCGATCAGCAGGCGGATCTGCTGCAGCCTGGTTTCCAGGCCTGTCATTGTTTGTGCGCTGTCTTCGGTGGTTTGGGCGGCGACAAGATGGGGTGCGGCTGCTGACAGGGCGGCGCTGCCCCTTGCAAGCTCAAGCGCCGTTTCCATGGTTGGAATGGAGCGATCTATGACCGACTGGAAATGCCGCTCGACAACATTAAATCCCACCAAAGCCACGGCGCCGGCGGCAATCGTCAACAATGTTGCGCTGCCAAATGCCGTATACAACCGGCTTTTAATTTTGTTTAAACCGAACTGAATTGGTCTCATCATGAAGCCCTTGATCTGGAGTGCAAATAACAAGCCCCGATTGACCGGGCCACGGGGCCCGAGATAAATCGGTTTTCAACCGCCTTTGGCTAACCAACCCCCGGTAAACCCGGGTACAGCAGTCTCGTGTATGTTGCCTGCTTCCAAACCTGATCTTCGGTGGCTCAGGCAATCTTATCGTTATCGCTGACAGACCATTTATTTATCCCGGGTTGACGACCCGCCTCCGAAACAAATCCCTGCTTCGCTCCACGAGCCGGGATTAAATCGCCAGGTATTCGTGACGTAGTTCCTCGTTGTCCAGGACTTCCTGCGCGGACCCCTGGAATGCCACCTGTCCCATATCGACAATCAGTGCCGTATCCGCCAGTTTGAGGGCGGCAACAGCGTTTTGCTCGACAATGATGGTGGTGATCCCCATTGCCTTGACTTCCAGCAGAATTTTCTCGATCTCGTGAACAATGACCGGAGCCAGACCTTCGTAGGGCTCGTCCAGCAACAAAAGTTTGATGTCGCGTGCCAGTGCGCGTGCCACCGCCAGCATTTGCTGTTCGCCGCCTGACATGGTGGTGGCTTCCTGTTTGCGCCGTTCGGCCAGGCGCGGGAAGTGCTCGTAAATCCTCTCCAGCTCCCAGCCGATGGGTTCGGCCACCTGCGACAGCGTCAGGTTCTCCTCAACCGTCAGCCCACCAATGATCCGGCGGTCTTCCGGCACCAGCTGGATGCCGGCACGTGACGCCTGATAGGCCTTCATGGGGTGAATGGGCTCGCCCTGCAGATAAAACGTTCCGCTTTTCAGGGCCGGATTATCAACCCGGGCCAGGGTCCGCAATGTTGACGTTTTGCCGGCACCGTTGCGTCCCAGCAGGGCCAGAATTTCGCCTTCCTTAACGTCAAAGGAAATGCCCTGAACAATGTAGGATTCGCCATAGTAGGCGTGAATGTCGCGAACACTGAAAAACGGTTCGACTACTGGCGTGTTCATTGATGTGCGCCTCCCAGATAGGCTTCTTTGACAAGCGGGTCTTCACGGACCTCGTCCGGTGTACCGTCGGCAATTATTTTTCCCCGAGCCAGAACGCTGACTTTGTCAGCGAGGCTGAACACCACGTGCATGTCATGCTCGATAATGACTTTGGTCATGCCGCTTTGTTTGATTTTCTTCAGCAAGTCAATGGTCTGGTTGGTGTCGTGGCGCGACATCCCTGCGGTCGGCTCATCCAGCAACAACAGACGCGGGTGCAAAATCAGACACATGGCCAGTTCCAGGCGTCGTTTATCGCCGCGCGAAAGACTTCCCGCTTCCATATCCAGCTGCTCTTTCAGCCCGACATCGGCCAGAATATGTTCGGCTTCGTCGCGAACTTCCGTTTGTTTGCGCATATGCAGATGGGGATTAAACTTGAAAGACCCATCACGCTTTGAGAGTGCCGGAAGCATCACATTATCTATCAATGACAGGTCGGTGAATATTTCAGGTGTCTGAAACACCCGGGCAACGCCCAGCTGGGCGATTTCATGGGGTTGCTTGCCAGTCAGTTCCTGACCATCAAACATCACGGTTCCGGAATCCGGTTTCAAAAGGCCGACACAAACGTTGAGCAAGGTCGATTTGCCCGCTCCGTTCGGGCCGATGATGGCCAGGGTTTTGCCTTCTTCCACCTGCAGGTTTACATCCGCCAGAGCCCGCAGGCCGCCAAAACTTTTCTGAACATCATTCAGGGTAAGCACGAGATTATTCATGGTCATGGTCCTTACTCCGCCGCCTGTTTCTGGGGAGCAGGCGCCTGCGGATCATCATCGGTCTTCGGCCTGAACAAGCGGGCCAGCTTCTGCACCCCTTCAACAATACCGCCCGGCAGGAAGATCACGACAATCATGAACAGCAGACCCAGGGTCAGGTGCCAGCCACTGCCGACAAACAAACCGGTCACCTTGACCACGACCACTTCCAGCCCATCGGGAAGAAAGGAAAAGACTTCGTGCAGAGTGCCGCTGTTGAAAGACGAGAATATGTTTTCAAAATACTTGATAAGACCAGCCCCCAGCATCGGGCCAACCAGGGTGCCAACGCCCCCCAGAATGGTCATCAGCACAACTTCACCCGAAGCGGTCCACTGCATGCGCTCGGCCCCGGCCAGGGGGTCGGTGATCGCCAGCAGCGATCCGGCCAGTCCCGCATACATGCCGGAAATCACAAAGGCGGCGAGCATATAGGGCCGTGTATTAAAACCCGTATATTTCATGCGTTTCTGGTTGGTCTTGATGCCGCGCAGCGTCAGGCCGAATGGCGAGCGGAAAATGCGCAGGGATATATAGAAACAGATGATCAGAATAACCGCACAAAAGTAAAAGCCCGGATATCCGTTCATGGTCAGGCCGAACAGTTCGGTCGACGGCAAACCGGCTTCCGGGGTTTTATACATGGCGTCGATCCAGCGCGGATCATTGCTGGTCAGCTGCAATCCGGTTTCCCCGTTGGTGATCGGGGTCAGAACCGAATAGGCCAGATTGTAAGACATCTGGGCAAAGGCCAGAGTCAGGATCGAAAAATAAATCCCCGACCGGCGCAGGCTGAGAAAACCGATGGCCAGGGCCAGAAGACCGGCAAAGAATATGCCGAAAGCGACCGCCGGCAGGACATTCATGGTGAACAGCTTGAACGACCAGACGGCGGCGTAGGAACCGACTCCCAGAAACGCGGCATGGCCAAAGGACAGGTAACCGGTCAGGCCAAACAGGATATTGAAACCGATCGCAAAAATCCCGTAAATGGCGAATTTCTGCAGCAGGTCCGGATAGGCCGCACCAAAGGGCGACAGCCAGATCGGCATCAGCAGGATCACCGCGGCAAAGGACAGAAACAGCGTGGTGTCGTTGACGTTGATTTTTTTCATTTTAATCTTCCATCACGCCGGTACGGCCCAGCAACCCGCGTGGACGAACCAGCAGAATAGCCACCGCGACCAAATAAATAATAATCTGATCGATACCCGGGAATATTTCTTTGACTTCGTTCATTGATGCGAAGGACTGGACAATGCCCAACAGGAACCCGGCCGCCACGGCGCCGCCCAGCGAGCCCATGCCGCCAACCACAACAACCACAAAAGACAACACCAGAAAATCCATGCCCATGTGAAAATCGGGCGGCAGAATAGGTGTATACATCACACCGGCGACACCGGCGACGACGGCGGCCAAGGCAAACACAATGGTAAAGCGTTTTTCAATATTGATGCCCAGCAGACCAACCGTCTCACGGTCGCGCATGCCGGCCCGCACGACCATGCCATAGGTGGTAAACTGCAGGAAGGCAAAGACGGCAAAGATAACGGCCCCGGAAAACACCAGGTAGATGAGGCGCCACCAGGGATAGACAACAGACTCACCGAGCCCCAGCCACAGCCCCACATTGGCGCTGCCGGCAACAATTTCCGGAGGTGGTTGTGGAATCGGATTGGCGCCGAAGGTCGCCTTGACAATTTCCTGCAGAACAATAGCCAGACCGAAGGTAACCAGAATCTGGTCGGCGTGGGCGCGTTTGTAAAAATGCTGGATCAGACCCCGTTCCATCACATAACCGACCAGGATCATCACCGGGATCGCCATCAGGATGGATAAGGGAACCGAATAATCGATAATGGCCAGCCCCGTATCACCGAACCATATCTTCAGGTAGGGCTCTTCCTTGAAGGCCTCAAACAGGGTCACCCCCTCGTCTTTCACCTTGACCGAAAGGGTCAGCAGCTTGTTGAACGTCACCGAACAGAAGGCACCCAGCATAAACAGGGCGCCATGTGCAAAATTGACGATGCCAAGGGTTCCAAAAACCAATGTGAGGCCCAACGCAATCAATGCATAAGCGGCCCCTTTATCAACTCCATTGAGGATTTGAATTAAGATTGCGTCCATCGTGATCCACCAATGATGCCCAGTTTTTCATCGGGCATTCGTCATTCTTTAGGTCAAAAATATTGGGCAGACAGCCAATCAAGACCATCTGCCCAATTGAAGTTTGTATTAGACCTTATAGGGGCCTAGTTCACCACCAAATATTTTGGCATCGTACTCGACCTGAGCGCGAGGTGTTACTTCAACAACCTCAAGCAGGTCAAACTGGGACGATGGCTCCTGCTTTCCGCGCACGACCAGAACATCCTTGAAGCACTGGTGATCTTCAGCCCGGTATTCAGTCGGACCATTGCCCATACCGTCGAACTTGAAGCCTTCCAGCGACTTGATAACTTCCGGCGGATAGAACGTGCCGGCCTGTTCACAGGCGTTGGCATAAAGCAATGTCTGAACATAGCAGGTATGCGCCGCCATCGACGGCGGGTTGCCGTATTCTGCACCGAAGGATTTAACAAAGGCTTTTGAACCTTCATCCTGCAGCGACCAGTTCCAGTTGGTGGAACCGAGAATGCCTTTGATGTTATCGCCTGCACCCTGTGCCATCAGACGCGAGAACAGCGGAACAACGATTTCGAAGTTCTTGCCGTTGACTTGCTTGTCACGCAGACCGAACTGAACAGCCTGGGTCAGCGAGTTGATCATATCCTTGCCGTAATGGTTGAGGATAAGAACGTCTGCGCCCGAGTTCAGAACCGGCGTGATGTACTGGGAGAAGTCACCTGCACCAACCGGTGTTTTAACGGCGGCTACTGTTTCCCAGCCCATTTCTTCGGTAAATTTACGCATGGATTCTTCTTGCGTCCAACCCCAGGTGTAGTCAGCGGTCAGATGATAGGCGCGACGCTCTGTACCGTATTCCTTCTTGAGCACGGGGCCGAGGGCGGCACCGGACATATAGGCGTTGAAGAAGTGACGGAAGCCATAGCGGCGCTTGTCTTTACCCGTTGTGTCGTTGGAGTGGGTCAGACCGGCCATGAAGATGATGCCGGATTCCTGGCACAGGCCCTGTACAGCAACAGCCACACCGGAGGACGATCCACCGGTAATCATCAGCGCACCGTCTTTTTCGATCATCCGCTTGGCAGATGCCCGTGCAGCATCTGATTTGGTCTGCGTATCACCGGTGGTGAACTCGACTTTTTTACCGAGAATGCCGTTACCCTTGAGCGTCGACGGCGTGAAGGTGTTCAGCATGCCGCCGTCGCCTTCGCCGTTCAGATGCTTGACGGCTAGTTTGTAGGCGCGCAACTCGTCGGCACCCTCATCCGCATAGGCACCGGTCTGTGGCACGTTAAAGCCGAGGGTCACGGATTTCTTGCTGCCGGGATCGTTGCGAAAGGTTTCTGCCCAGGCATTTTTTGAGAAGATGAGAGGGGCGGCACCTAACGTTGCAGCACCCGCTGCGCCAAATTTGAGAACTTGACGGCGATCGAACTTAGTAAAATCGGTCATGTTTTTTCCTGTCAATGTTGTGACCATCGAAACGGTCTGCCAAGACACAACCAGCCCTTATCATCTCCCAAAGGCCGTTGCGTCCCAAATGTTCAAGCCGACTTTCCATTATTATTTTAAAATATCTGCCTGAATAGGTGGTCAAAATTTCACAAAGTCCCTACACATAGCAATAAGATATTGAAAGTAATGATGTTTTTATGTTAATTTGAAAATATAAATTTTGTAATTTTATAAATCTTGTAAATTTCTTAAACCCGAAACGGACCCTTGGAAAATGGCAAAAAATCCAGTCGTCGGCAACAAACTGCGAACCCTGCGCAAAGACCGGGGCATGACTCAGACCGAACTGGCGACGAAACTGGGCATTTCCGCCAGTTATCTGAACCTGATTGAACATAACCAGCGCAATTTGACGGTATCGCTGCTGTTGCGTATCAGCGATATACTGAATATTTCATTGCAGGCTTTCTCGCAGCAGCATGAAGGCCAGAAAATTGCTGAGTTAACAGAAATCCTGAAGGACCCCATGTTTGAGCCCATGGACTTCAGGGACGGTGACATTGGCGAGCTGGTTGCCAGCTCGCCGGCACTTTGTGATGCCCTGACCAAGACCTACGGGGCCTATCGAAATTTCATGGAGGACTATCAGGTCCTGATCGAGCGGCTGGCGCAGGACCCCCTGCTGTCGAGCAATATCCACCGGCTGCGCACCCTGCTGACCTCGATTGTTTCGTTTTCAGAAATCCTCCACGACAATGCCGACCTGAGCCCCGACGAGCGCCAGAATTTCCACAAGATTGTTCTCGACGAAAGTGAAAGCCTGAGCGCCACCGTCAATGCCATGCTTGAGGTTGTCTCCGGTGAGGGTCTGGTCGGTGCGATCGCCGACATGACCCCACAGGAAGCGGTTTCCG
Organism: Rhodospirillales bacterium; assembly: GCA_013203595.1. Classification (GTDB taxonomy): domain Bacteria; phylum Pseudomonadota; class Alphaproteobacteria; order Rhodospirillales; family Casp-alpha2; genus JABMNT01. Next base: position 21,208 of record JABMNT010000203.1, on the reverse strand, counting down.
ATTTTCTCCAGGCCCATAACAATTTTTTTCCCGAACTGGAAGACGCCGCCCAGGATCTGCGTCGGGACGCCGGGCTGGACAGTGTCTCGGTCCGCGCCCGGCTGGTCGCCTTTCTGCAGGAGCGGCATGGTGTCAGTGTGGAAATCGCCGGCGATGTGAGCGAGGACAGCGGTGCGTCTTTTTATGATGAAACCCGGCGCCATCTTATTCTGTCCATGTCGCTGCCCGGACCCAGCATCAATTTCCACCTGGCCCTGTTGGTCGGCCAGTTGTCCTACACATCGGTTCTCGAGCAACTGGTGCAGTCGAAAACCCTGACAACAGAGGCCGCCCGGGTCCGCGGCAAGGCGGCGCTGGCCAATTATTTTGCCGGCGCCTGCCTGCTGCCCTATTCGGAATTTCTGGCCGCCGCAACCGATTGCCGCTACAATATCGAGTTGCTGCAACAGCGGTTTTCGGCAAGTTTCGAGCAAATCTGCCATCGCCTGACAACACTCAGAAGCCCCAGTGCCGCCGGCATTCCCCTGCATCTGATCCGCGTGGACCTGGCCGGAAACATCTCGAAGCGGTTCAGTGCATCGGGTTTGCGAATTCCCCGCTATGGCAGCGCCTGCCCGCGCTGGATCATGCATCAGGCGCTTTTGACACCGGGTGTCATCCGTTCGCAAATCAGCCAAATGCCGGATGGCAGTCAGTACTTTTCAATTGCCAGAACCTCGACCAAGCCGAGTCTGGCCTATGGCCATCCCGGCACCGCTTATTCGATCTGTATCGGCTGTGAAATTTCCTTCGCCGGACAGATGACCTATTCGGACGGGCTCAATCTCGACGCCCCGCAGCTTGCCGTGCCGGTCGGCGTCGCCTGCCAGCTGTGTGACCGGCGCAATTGTCCGCAACGCGCAGCGCCGCCACCGCCCAAATCCGGCACCTTCCCGCTCAACCGGGGCCGCAATATATCGCCGGGGATAGGCGAACTATAAGGGCGCCTGGGCAGAAACCGGGGACCAGCGGCGTTAAGTTAGCGCAGTACAGGGAAGGATCTCTCTGGATAAATGCAATCCGATCCCCTAACCTGCCGGCGGTTTTATGGGGAAGGAATGATCCATGCAGAAGGCGTTAATCGTATGGGGCGGCTGGCAGGGCCACGAACCGGAGGCCTGTGCCAAAGTGGTTGCCGCCATCCTCCAGTCAGAAGGCCTGGCGGTTTCTGTGGAAAATTCAACGGAGGCCTTTGCTGACCCCGCGCTTGACCGGTTTGACCTGATCGTGCCGATCATTACCCAGGCGGAAATCAGCAAAGAAGCCCTCAGCAATCTGGTTGCTGCCGTCGATGGCGGGGTTGGCCTTGCCGGGTTTCATGGCGGCATGGGAGACTCTTTTCGCAACGCCGTTGATTACCAGTTCATGGTCGGTGGCCAATGGGTCGCCCATCCCGGCAATATCATTGACTACCGGGTCCACATAAGCCGCCCCGATGATCCGCTGATGGCCGGGCTTGCCGATTTCGATTATCGGTCCGAGCAATATTACATGCACGTGGACCCCTCCAACGAGGTGCTGGCGACGACAACGTTTTCCGGTGAACACGCACCATGCACGGCACAGGTTGAAATGCCGGTGGTCTGGAAACGCCGGTTCGGCAGGGGACGGGTGTTTTATTCGTCGCTGGGCCACGTGGCCGCAGAATTTGACGTGCCGCAGATGAAAACAATCCTGCAGCGCGGGATGCTCTGGGCGGCCCGCAGTGAGGCTTCATAAGTGCCGGCTTTATGCTGGATCCAGCCTCTCGAAGGGATAGGCCACATAGGCGAACTGCGCGCTGTCCGGTGACCACGAATTAACGTTGATCGTCCCCTGACCGCCACAAAAGCTATCGATATCAATCAGTGGGGTGCCATCGGGTGTCATGGTCCGGACAATCACCTGCTTATCCGCCGGATGACCGATGGTTGCCTCGGGAAAACTGAGATAGACAACCGTCTGGCCATCCGGTGACATATGCGGGAACCAGTTGACCCGCGCATCGTCGGTCAGTTGCTCAACCCCGGAACCATCAATGCCCATACGAAAGATCTGGGCATCACCGGCACGCCGGGCCGTCTGTTCCGAATTGAAATAGATCCAGTTGCCATCGGCTGAATATTCCGGCCCGTCGACGGGCCAGGACCCATCGGTCAATTGACGGTCATCGCCGCCGGCCACCGGCTGGCTATAAATATTTGTAACCGTCTGTCCCGCTGCGGTTTTTTCCAGACCCACATAAACCAGGCTCCGGCCATCGGGTGAAACGCCGTGCAGATAATGGCGAAACCGGCGCTTTTGGTCTTTAGGGGTGGAAATCTGTACCGCTGTTCCGCCACCGACCGGCACCGCATACAGCTGTCCGTCGTTGGCCGACAGGTAGATCGTTGCCCCGTCCGGCGACAGACAATGATCATTATTCAGGTTTTCAAGAGGCGCGGTACTGATCAGGTGGGGGCCTTCGCCGCCATCAACAGATATCCTGAACAGTCGCCCGTCGTTGTTGTAGATCAGGGCCCGCCCGTCACCGGTCCAGTTTGGCGCCTCGATCAGCGCATCGGTCGTGTAAACTACCCGGCTCCCGCTGCCATCGCGGTGGGCGATCATCAGTTTCGAGATTTGCCCGGGCTGCAGGCGGCGGTAGGCGGTGGACGGTGACGGAGCAACGGCAGTCAACGGACGCTCACCCCCAGACCGGCGCGCTCAGGCTTTGCAGACCTTTCGGATCCTGGCCTTCGATCCGCTTCAGAATGGCCATCGCCAGTTCCCGCCCGGCATGGCGGATGTCCTCGTTGACCACCTGGATCTGGGGCCGGAACCAGGGCAGGACGTTGGTCGATTGTTTGGCAACCACGTCAATATCCTTACCGACTTCAAGGCCGGCGGCTTCAATGCCGGCAACCAGTCCAAAGGTGGCACCGCCGGCACAGCAAATGATGCCATCGGGACGCTCAGGGCCAGACATGACCTGCATGATATATGCACGCAGCTGGTCAAGGCTGTAATCGAGGTTGACCCCCGCAAGCGGCACTTCAACCACACTGGAGTGGCGAATCCCCTCACTGAAACCGCCGGTCAGATGGCGATGGAAGGTCAGTGACGATTGCGGCCCGAGCAGGGACAGGCGCCGGCGCCCGAGCGAAATCAGGCGCTCCGCCGCTTCGCGGGCAAACCGCCAGTTATCGAAATCATGCCAGGGATGGTCAATCCCCATATCTGTGCGCCCGTGCGTGGCAAAGGGAAAATCGCGCTCGTCCAGATAACGCACGCGCGGATCATTGGGCTCGGTTCTTGAGAAGATAATGCCGTCTGCGGCTGCCGTTTCGGTGATATAGCGGATCGGCTCCATGGGATCACCCGAATAGGAATAGGGCGTCAGCACCAGATGGTACTGGGTCTCTGACAGCACTTCCGAGATGCCATGCACAAGATGCGATGTCAGACCCATGACCGATTCCTCGGTGCTCAGCACCAGCGCAATGACACTGGTTTTTCCGGTACGCAGGCGAACCCCCGCCCGGTTAGGCCGGTAGCCGATCTGCTTGGCCACCAGCCGGACCCGCGCTTTTGTCGCCTTGCCGATGTCGGGCGCATCTTTCAGGGCCTTGGAGACCGTGGTCACCCCCAGTCCGGTCATAAAGGCAATGGTTTTCAGGGTCGGGCGAAGCGGTTCTTTTACGGTTAAACGGGACGGGTCCTGGGGCACGGTCTGGGTCCTAATACGCAACATCAACATCCCCTTGGAAAGGGCTGTTTTATAAAAAAATAAGCAGGGCCGACAACATATATGCGCCGGCTCCAAGGCGGAGGTTCCTGAGATAATCTATAACGATATAGGCCAAATTGAACAGGCTCAATTTTCCCATATCCTCATTTATCATGGTCATTGAGAAGGTGGTTTTATGGGTAAAAATTTGAATCGGAAAGGGGAACCTTGAATATAGTGTTATTTTAATCGTTTATATTCAATGTGATAGAGTGTTAGTAACGTGTTAATAACACGCCCACAACTCGCGCAAGTAAAATTACATCGAGTCCTGGCAATGATTGATTCAGGGATTGCATTCTAAAAAAAATTCAAATAGCCTGATTTTACTGCAACGTTGCAGTAAGGGAGTAAATAAATACTGCACTAATGCAGTTCGACATTTAAAGGGAGATCTCATATGCGTATGCGTTCAAGTGTTGTAGCAATGGTTGCCTGCCTTGCCCTGCCGATTTCGGCCGCTCAGGCGGTTGAACTGGAAGTCACCCACTGGTGGACATCCGGCGGTGAAGCCGCCGCCGTCGCCGAATTTGCCAAGGCTTTTGATGCCACCGGAAACAAATGGGTCGATGGCGCCATCGCCGGGTCCGGCGGCGTTGCCCGTCCGATCATGATCAGCCGGATCACCGGCGGAGACCCGATGGCGGCCACCCAGTTCAACCACGGCCGCCAGGCTGAGGAACTTGTCGAAGCCGGATTGATGCGCGATCTGACGGCGGAAGCCAAGGCCGGAAACTGGGCCAAGCTTGTAAATCCGAGTTCGCTTTTGGATAGCTGCACGCTGGACGGCAAAATTTACTGCGTCCCGGTAAATATTCATTCCTGGCAGTGGCTCTGGCTGTCGCACAAGGCGTTCGCGGAGGCCGGTGTTCCTGTACCGACCAATTGGGACGAATTTGTCGCCGCCGCACCGGCCCTGGAAAAGGCCGGCAAGATTCCCCTCGCCATGGGTCAGCAGTCCTGGCAGACCAGCGGCGCCTTTGCTGTGCTGATGGTCGCGCTGGCCGGACCGGACGTGTTCCAGAAAGTCTATAAGGACAAGGATGCCAAACTGGCGGCCGGACCGGAGATCGCCAAAGTCTTTGCCGCCGCCGACAATGCCCGCAAGATGGCTTCACAATCCAAGGTCCAGGACTGGAACCAGGCGACCAACATGGTGATCACCGGTCAGGCCGGTGGCCAGATCATGGGCGACTGGGCGCAGGGCGAGTTTCAGGTCGCTGGACAGGTGGCCGGCAAGGACTATTCCTGTCTGCCGGGTCTCGGCGCCAACGAGGTGATTTCAACAGGAGGTGATGCCTTCTATTTTCCGAAACTGGATGATCCCGAGAAAACCAAGGCCCAGGGTCAACTGGCGTCGCTGATGATGTCCAAGGAAGTGCAGGTTAATTTCAACCTGAAAAAGGGCTCCCTGCCGGTGCGCGGCGATGTTGATTTAAACGCCGCCAATGACTGCATGAAGAAAGGGCTGGCGATCCTGGCCAAGGGCAACATCATTTCTGATCCCAATCAGTTGATGACGCCGGATTCTCTGGGCCAGATCAACGACCTGTTTGTCGAGTTCTTTAACGACCCGAGCATTACCCCGCAAGATGCGCAAAAGCGGTTTGCCGGTATCGTTTCCAAAGCCGAGTAAATTCAAAAGGCACTAATCCCGCGACCCGCCGGCACCAGTTGGCAGGTCGCGGGACGCTTACGGGTTCGTTCAATCACAATCAGAAAAAGGTCATGGCAATGTCGGCTAGCGTCCGCCCGGTGCAATTATTTCGCAATTTGAATGCGAAAATTGCCGCCATCCCGATGATCCTGACAGCCCTCGTGATCTTTGTTGGCTGTTCGTTCTGGACCATTTTTTACTCGTTCACCAATTCCAAGCTGCTGCCTAAACTGAAGTTTGTCGGGATCGATCAGTATGAACGCCTGTGGGCGTCGAACCGCTGGCTGATCTCCATTGAGAATCTGGCTATCTACGGATTCTGCACACTTGTTTTTTCACTGCTCATCGGCTTCCTGTTGGCGGCACTGCTTGATCAGAAAATTCGTTTCGAAAACACCTTCCGCTCCATTCTTTTATATCCCTTTGCTCTGTCGTTCATTGTCACCGGGCTGGTCTGGCAATGGGTTTTGAACCCGCAATTCGGCATTCAGAAAATTGTCCGCGACCTGGGCTTCGAGAGCTTTACCTTTGATCCACTGTATAACCCGGATATCGTTATTTACGGCGTATTGATCGCCGGCCTGTGGCAGGGCACCGGCCTGATCATGTGTTTGATGCTGGCCGGAATTCGCGGCATTGACCAGGAAATCTGGAAAGCCGCCCGCATTGACGGCATCAAGACCTGGAAAACCTATGTGTTCATCGTCATCCCCATGATGCGCCCGATCTTCATTACATCACTGGTTATCATCGCCTCTCAGATCGTTCGTGTCTACGATCTGGTGGTGGCGCAAACCGGCGGCGGGCCCGGCATCGCGTCCGAGGTGCCGGCCAAATATGTTTATGACTTTCTGTTTCTCAATCAAAATCTGGGCCAGGGATTTGCCGCATCGACCATGATGCTGGTGACCGTCGCCATTGTCATTGTGCCCTGGGCCTATCTGGAGTTTGGGAGACGCAAACATGGCTGATGGCACTCTGTCCCCGGCGCCCGGCGCGGCCGCTGAACCGCTGCGCGAACCGCGCGGCCCGAAACCCCGCAAACGGTTTTCGCGGCGCAACATATTCATATACGGCACCCTGATTTTTGTCTCCGCCTATTATCTGCTTCCGCTTTATGTGATGGTTGCCACGTCGCTGAAAGGGATGCCGGAGATCCGTATCGGCAACATCTTCGCACCGCCGCTGGAAATCACCTTTCAGCCCTGGGTCAAGGCCTGGTCGGAAGCCTGCACCGGTCTCAATTGCGACGGTCTCAGCCGTGGCTTCTGGAACTCGGTCAGGATCACCGTTCCGTCGGTACTGATATCGATCGTTGTTGCCTCGATCAACGGCTATGCCCTGGCCAACTGGCGCTTTAAGGGTGCCGATATCTTTTTCACGATCCTCATTGTCGGCGCCTTCATCCCCTATCAGGTGATGATCTATCCGATTGTCATCGTGCTCAGGGAGATCGGGCTTTACGGCTCGGTCTGGGGGCTGGTTATCGTGCACACGATTTTCGGCATGCCGATTTTAACCCTGTTGTTCAGAAACTATTTCACCTCCATACCGGAAGAACTGTTCAGGGCGGCCCGTGTCGACGGGGCCGGGTTCTGGGGAATCTATTTCAAGATCATGCTGCCCATGGCGCTGCCGATTTTTGTGGTCGCCATAATCCTGCAGGTGACCGGCATCTGGAATGATTTTCTGTTTGGCGTCATATACACCAAGCCCGACACCTATCCGATGACCGTTCAGCTTAACAACATCGTTAATTCGGTGCAGGGCGTGAAGGAATATAACGTCAATATGGCGGCGACAATCCTGACCGGTCTGGTACCGCTGGTTATCTATTTTGTTTCAGGAAAATTATTCGTCCGCGGTATCGCGGAAGGGGCCGTGAAAGGGTAAGGCGATGGAAAGCGTTTCAATCAAAGACGTCAGTCTCAGTTTCGGCCCCATCGAGGTTTTGAAAACCCTTAACCTGGATGTCCGCGACGGTGAGTTCATTGTCCTGCTCGGTCCTTCCGGCTGCGGCAAGTCAACTCTGCTCAACTGCATCGCCGGCCTGCTCGATGTCAGTGATGGACAGATTTTCATCAAGGGCAAAAACGTCACCTGGGAAGAGCCCAAGGACCGCGGCATCGGCATGGTGTTTCAGTCCTATGCGCTTTATCCGCAGATGACCGTCGAGGGCAACCTCAGCTTCGGTCTGAAGAACCAGGGCATGGCCAGGGCCGATATAGCCCGGCGCATTGCCAGGGCCGCGGAAATCCTGCAGATCGAACCCCTGCTGAAACGCAAACCCGGACAGCTGTCCGGTGGCCAACGCCAACGTGTCGCCATTGGCCGGGCACTGGTGCGCGACGTAGATGTGTTTCTGTTTGATGAGCCGCTGTCCAATCTGGATGCAAAGCTGCGCTCGGAACTGCGGGTCGAAATCAAGCGCCTGCATCAGCAGCTTGAAAACACCATGATCTATGTGACCCACGATCAGATTGAAGCGCTGACCCTGGCCGATCGTATTGCGGTCATGAAAAGCGGGGTTATCCAGCAACTGGATGACCCGCTGACCATCTACAACAAACCGGCCAATCTTTTTGTCGCCGGTTTTATCGGCTCTCCGTCAATGAATTTTTTCAACGGCCGGGTTGATGGAACCGGCACCTCCGCATGGTTCGAGACAGCGACCATGCGCCTGCCGCTGACCAATTACCGGCCGGACGGAACCCTGGTTCCCGGCCGGGACGTCATCCTGGGTGTGCGACCGGAACAGATCCGCATCAATGATCCCGACGCCGATGCGGGGCTGACCGTCGATGCTGTGGTCGATGTCGAGGAACCCATGGGTGCCGACAGTCTGGTCTGGGTCAAGGTCGATGGCCAGGCGCTGTCGGTACGCACGGAAGCCGGCACCCGTTTCAACCCCGGTGATCCGGTTAAAATCACGTTCAATCTCGCCCTCGCCTCGATCTTCGATGCGCAGCTTGAAACCCGTATTTAAATTCAACGCAAACGGCCAATAGCCAGACAAAGGAGCTAGCCATGACTGCCTATTCCTACCAACTCTACGGTTCACGCAACAACCCGCCGCTGGACCGGACACTGGCCATGCTGGCCGCAGCAGGCTACCGGGAAACCGAAGGCTATGGCGGCGTTTACGCCGATCCACAGGCCACACGGGCGGCCCATGATGCGGCGGGCCTGACCATGCCATCAGCGCATTTTTCCCTGGACCTGCTGACCAACGACAGCAAGATAGCCATCGAAACCGCCCAGGCACTCGGCGTTTCATCCATTTATGCACCGCATCTGGCAGAAGCCGAGCGGCCGACCGATGGTCCCGGCTATCGGGCTTTTGCCGACCAGCTCGAAACCCTTGCCCGGACTTATGGTGCGGCCGGATTTCATTTTGGCTGGCATAACCATGCCTTTGAATTTGCCGCCCTTGATGACGGCACTGTGCCCATGAAAGTGATCCTTGATCATGCCCCTTCCATCGGCTGGGAAGCCGACATCGCCTGGATTGTTCGCGGCAAGGCCGACCCGTTTCAGTGGCTCGCCGCCTATCAGGACCGGGTCAGCGCCATCCATATCAAGGACATCGCGCCGGTCGGCGAATGTCTGGATGAAGACGGCTGGGCCGACGTCGGTTATGGCACCATGGAGTGGCCCGCATTGATGAACGCGGTGGCAGGCGCACCGGTCAAACATTTTGTCATGGAACACGACAAACCAAACGACGATGCGCGGTTCGCCAGACGATCCATTGATTACTTAAAAACCATTTGAGGAAAATGAACATGCAAAACACATTGGGTGTCGGCATCATCGGATGCGGCAATATTTCATCGGCCTACCTGAGACTGGCACCGCTGTTTCGGGGCATTGAAATGCGCGCCTGTGCCGATATTGACCCGGCGGCGTCCGCCCGCCAGGCCAAAGCCTTTGGCGTCAGGGCGGAAACAGTTGACAACCTGCTCAAGGCCAAGGACATCGACATCATTGTCAATCTGACAATTCCGGCAGCTCACTTCGGCGTTGCCAAAAAGATCCTCAGCGCCGGCAAGCATGTCTATTCGGAAAAGCCTTTCGTGCTGTCGGTCAGACAGGGCAAGGAACTGACGGCCCTGGCCGCAAAGAAACGCCGGCGCATCGGTTCTGCACCGGACACCTTTCTGGGCGGTTCGCACCAACTGGCCAGACACCTGATCGACAGCGGCAAGCTCGGCACCATCACCAGCGGCACCTGTCATGTCATGAGCCACGGCATGGAACACTGGCATCCGAATCCCGATTTTTTCTACCAGCCGGGCGGCGGACCGGTGCTTGATATCGGGCCTTATTATGTAACCAATTTATTGCAATTGCTGGGTCCGGTCAGCAATGTGATCGCCCGCTCATCGACGCCACAGAAAACCCGGACCATTTCGTCGAAACCCCGGCGCGGGCAAACACTCAAAGTCGAGACCCCGACCACCATCCACGCCATCCTCGAGTTTGCCTCTGGCGCCCTCATCACCCTGGGCACCAGTTGGGACGTCTGGCAGCACAAGCACACGAACATGGAGCTTTACGGCGCTGAGGGAACCATCCATGTCCCCGATCCGAACTTTTTCGGCGGCGCCGTCGAAATCACCAAGGCGGCAAAGCCAGTCGCCAGGTTACCAAAGTGGGATCATCCCTTTGCCGTTAACAATCAGGAAAGTTCGCGCGGCCCGGTCGCCAACTACCGCACCGCCGGGCTGGCCGAAATGGCGCTGGCCATACTCGGCAAACGCCCGCACCGCTGTGCCAATGATCTGGCCCTGCATGCGGTCGACGTGATGACCGCCATTCTGAAATCAGGCGAGAGCGGTCGCCGGGTCAATCTGCAGACCACCTGCAAACGACCCGCGGCCCTGTCGCCCCGCGACGCCAGGGCCCTGCTGAAACCGGTCAGGGGTAAAACATAATGTGGAGCGCCAACCCGGACCGCTATCAGTCCATGCGTTACCGGCGCTGCGGCAATTCCGGCCTCATGCTGCCGGCCATCTCGCTCGGCCTGTGGCACAACTTCGGCGACGATGGCAATGTTCAGACCAAGCACGCAATCTGCCGCACCGCCTTCGATCTGGGTATTACCCATTTCGATCTGGCCAATAACTACGGACCGCCACCGGGCAGCGCCGAGCGGGCGTTCGGCGAAATTCTGAAGGCGGATTTTGCCAGCCACCGCGACGAGTTGATCATTTCCTCGAAGGCCGGTTACGAAATGTGGGATGGCCCTTACGGCGAGTGGGGCAGCCGCAAGTACCTGATCGCGTCCTGCGACCAGAGCCTGAAACGGCTCGGCCTTGATTATGTGGATATCTTCTATTCCCATCGCTTCGATCCGGCGACGCCTCTGGAAGAAACCATGGCCGCGCTTGATCACATCGTGCGTTCGGGCCGTGCCCTCTATGTCGGCATCTCGTCCTATAAATCAGCCGAAACAGAGCGCGCCTGCGCGATCCTCAAGGACCTCGGCACGCCCTGTGTCATTCATCAGCCGAGCTACTCGCTGCTCAACCGCTGGGTCGAGCGCGACGGGCTGAAACCGACCCTGCAGGACCTGGGTGTCGGCTCGATCGCCTTTACGCCGCTGGCCCAGGGCCTGCTGACCGGCAAGTATCTGGCTGGCACCCCGGCTGGCAGCCGGGCGACCCAGGGCAAGTCGCTGGATCCAAAGCGTCTTAATGCCAACAGCGTTGCCAGCCTGAACAAGCTCAACGCCATCGCCGAAAGCCGGGGCCAGAGCCTGGCCCAGATGGCCCTGGCCTGGGTGCTCCGCGACGGCGGTATCACCTCGGCCCTGATCGGCGCTTCGCGGCCGGAACAGGTTATCGACTGCGCCGGTGCCGTCGGCAACTTGGAGTTCACGGCGGCGGAACTGGCCGAGATCGACGCTTACGCCGACGAGGAAAAGTTTAATTTGTGGGCCCAGGCCTGAGGGCGGGGTTTACGGATTTCGGCGCGCTGAACCACAGGGGGCATCGCCATGGAAAAGCGGCATTTGCAGGCACGCCCACCATCAACCGGCCGGGGCATCTGACGGATCGGGTTTCAGATCAAGGGTCACTTCAACAATTCCCTTTTCCGGATGGCCGGTCTGGCGAAAGCCGAGGGTTTTGACGAAGCGAATCATCCGCTGGTTTTCGTTCATCACCTGGCCGACCAGCCGCCGGGTCTGGCGGGTATTGCAGTAGCCGATCATTTTACGCATCAGCTCTTTGCCGAGGCCGGTGCCTTTCAGGTCGGAGCGCACGACAATGGAAAACTCGGCCGTGGAATTGTCCGGTGTCGCCACGATGCGGACCACGCCCAGGGTCTCTTCCAGACCATCCCTGTCAGGAGCGATGGCGATGAAGGCCATCTCGCGGTCGTAGTCAATTTGCGTCAGGCGGGCCAGTTGTGAATGGTGCAGATTCCTGACCATGCCAAAGAACCGGAAACGGATATCCTCCGGGGTCAGTTTCGAAATGAACACATGGTGGTTCGGTTCGTCCTCCGGCCGAATCGGGCGAATCAGCACGTCGCGCCCGTCGGTCATGGTGAATGACGATTCCAGTTCCGCCGGATAAGGGCGGATCGCAAGCCGGCTGCTGCCCTGCGCCGTCGCCTGCCCGACCTTGATCCGGGCATCCAGCGCCAGGATGCCGTTTGCGTCGGCGAAAAGCGGATTGATATCCAGTTCCTCGATTTCCGGCAGATCGATGATCAGCTGCGCGACCTGAATGAGAGCCAGACAAATCGCCTCAATGTCCGCTGCCGGACGGTCGCGATATCCCTGCAGGCGTTTGTAGACCCGGGTTCTCGATACCATATCCCTGGCCAGAGCCATATTCAGCGGCGGCAGGGCGACGGCACTGTCGCCGATAACTTCGACCGCGGTGCCGCCTTCGCCAAACAGGATGACCGGGCCGAAGACCGAATCGTTGGCGACGCCGATTATCAGCTCGTAAGCACCGGGACGGCGGGCCATGGTCTGAACCGAAAAGCCGGTAATTTCCGGATCCCCCAGCAGGCTGCGGACCCGCGCGAGCATGTCTACGGCGGCTTTTTCAACGGCTTCGGCTGTCTGCAGATCAAGCACCACACCGCCAACGTCGGACTTGTGGCTGATCGCGGGCGAGATGATCTTGAGGGCAACAGGGAAGCCCATTGCGCGGGCCTTGTCCCGGGCCGCTGCCGGCGAGGTAACGATATGGGTTTCAACGGTCGGCATCCCGTAAGCGGCCAGCACCGCCTTGGCATCGGGTTCGTTCATCATGGTGTGACCACTGGCAAGGGTGTTACCGACGATCAGGCGCGCGGCCTCCAGATCCGGCTTGAACTGTGACGGCAGCGATGGCGGCAATTCCATCAGCAATTCCTGGTTTCGCCGATAGTGAACCGTATGCATGAACGCCTGGACCGCCTTCAGCGGGGTGTCGAAGGTGGCAATATTGGCCTTGCTGACCATGGCACGGGCCGGTGCGACCGCTTCTTCACCGACAAAACAGGTCATCAGCGGGGCCTGCGGAAAACTTTTCGCGACCTCAATGATCGCCTCGGCGACCGTGGTCGCGCCAACCACAGCGACCGGACAATGCATACAGAGAACCGAATCGACCTCGTCGGCCTCAAACAGAATGCGCAGGGCATCCGTATAGCGCTGGCCTGGTGCGTCACCGATGATATCAACCGGGTTGGCGCCGGACCAGGTGGACGGCAGTACCGCATCAAGTCTGGCGATGGTTTCGGCGCTCAGCTCCGCGAGCTTGCCACCCAGGTCCATCAGGTTGTCGACGGCCAGAACACCAAGCCCGCCGCCATTGGTCAGAACAGCCAGTCGTTCACCGGTCTGGCGGTGGCGGCGGCTCAGGGTTTCAACGGCGGCGAACAATTCCTCGAAATCAAAAACCCGCAGCATGCCGGCGCGGCGAAACGCCGCATCAAAGACCACATCGGAGCCGGCCAGGGCGCCGGTATGGGAGGCCGCCGCTTTCGCCCCTTCCTGATGGCGCCCGGCCTTGATCGCCAGCACCGTTTTATTGCGCGCCGCAGCCCGGGCGGCGGACATGAATTTACGGTTTTCACGGATTGATTCGATATACAGCAAAATCGCGGTGGTCGCCGGATCGCTGGCCAGATAATCGAGCACGTCACCGAAATCCACATCAACCATGTCGCCCATTGAAATGAAGTGGGAAAATCCGATGCCCCGCGGGCGGGCCCAATCGAGAACCGCCGTGCACAGGGCCCCGGACTGGGAAACAAAGGCAATTTTTCCGGGCAGCGCCGGACGGTGGGCGAAGCTGGCGTTGAGGCCGATTTTAGGGACCAGCAGACCGAGGCAGTTGGGACCCAACAGGCGCATGCCGTAGCGATCGGCAATCTCTAACATACTGTCCTTGACCGTGCCGCCCCCGGCGGCCTCGGCGGCACCCAGTCCGGCGGTCAACACGATGGCGGCGCGGGTCCCGATGGCGCAGAGCTGCTCAACCGTCTGCGCGATCATCTGCGGTGGAACGCAGAGCACGGCCAGTTCCGGGGTCAGAGGAAGGGCGGCCACGTCGGCATAGGCGAGAACGCCGGAGATCGCCTTGTATTTCGGATTGACCGGCATGATCGGCCCCTCGAATCCACCTTCCAGCAGATTGCGCATGACCACATTGCCGACCGAGTTTGGGCGTACCGAGGCGCCGATGACTGCGACGGATTTTGGATCAAAAAGAAAACCCAGGTTATAGGAACTCATGAATATATCCGTTTCGGTTGATTTCGTGCATTGAATTTGTGCAAAGCAGCATATCGCAATTGCCTCCACACATACAGGTCTGTTAAGCTTTTTCCATGGCGACGGGAACATGATATTGCAGGGCAGCATTTTAGCCCGGCGCAAGCGCCCCCCCCCGCCTGCCTGGAGCCTCCACGGTTAACGCGACCGGTGCTGCGCAACGCTTTTCCACCCCCCCGCCGGGAGACCTGAATGTCAACGCTTCTGCTGATGCCGCCACAATGCTTTGATCACGATACCAGCGACGGCCATCCCGAATGCGCTGACCGCCTGCGGGCCATTGAAGGCGCGCTCAATTCCCAGACCTTTTCAATGCTGATGCGCGGATCAAGCGGGCCGGCGACACGGGCCCAGCTGGAACGCGCCCATGAGCCAGATTATGTGGCGCATATTCTTACCCTTGATGGCTGTCCGGATTTCATCGAACTGGACGCCGATACGGTGTTGTCATCGGGCTCCGTGCGGGCCGCCCGCTATGGCGCAGGGGCCGCCTGTCAGGCCATTGACGAGGTACTCTTGGGTCAGGCCCGCAATGCCTTTTGTGCGATCCGCCCGCCCGGACATCACGCCGAAGCGGCGCATGCCATGGGTTTCTGCCTGTTCAATAATGCAGCCATAGCAGCGCTGCAGGCGCGGCACGTGCATGGCCTGTCGAAAATCGCGGTCATCGACTTTGATGTCCACCATGGTAACGGCGTTCAGTCGATTTTCTGGAACGACGAAAACCTGTTTTACGGATCCCTGCACGAAGCCGGCGGCTTTCCGCAAACCGGCCTGCCCGAGGAAACCGGGGACGGCCATAATATTTTCAACGTGCCGCTGGCGTCCGGTGCGGGCTCGGAGCAACTGCACTGCGCCTGGCATGATGTGATGGCGCCGCAGCTAGTGGCCTTTGCCCCGCAACTGATTATTATATGCGCCGGCTTCGATGGCCATCGCCAGGATTTCATGGGCAGTCTGAATTACACCACCGCCGACTATGGATGGATCACCGCGGAAATCCTCACCGCCGCCAACGCCCTTTGCAGGGGCCGCGTGGTCTCGCTGCTGGAAGGCGGCTACCACCTGCCGTCCCTGGCCGCCTCGGTTGCCGCCCACGTCAAGGCGCTGCTTGAAGTTTAACGCACTAACCGGTTTGCCGGTCGGCGTAAACCGCGCGCTCGATATCGTCGAGCAGAACCAGGGTCTTGGGGTCGGCAAAGGGCAGCATCTGGGTGAACAGGGCCGCCCCGATACCGCTTTGCGGATCGATCCAGAAGTACGTGTTGCGCAGGCCGGCCCAGGCCAGCGAGCCGGCCCGGCGACGGCCCGGCAGGTCTTCCATGAAGCGCATGAAACTGAGGCCCCATCCCTTGCGCACACCCGGATAGAGATCGATGGCGAAGGAGCCGTCAGGCATGGTCGTCGGCAGCGCCACGACCTCGATATCGCCCATCTGGTTTTGTTTCATCTGACGCACGGTGTCAGCGGCCAGCACCCGGTTGCCGTCGAGGATGCCGTCGTTGAGGATCATCCGCATGAAGCGGGCGTAATCAGCGGCCGAGCCGAACATGCCGCCGCCACCGGTAAAGCTCTTCGGATCAATCCCCGGTGGTGGCGTGAAACTTGCCGCATGGATATGCCCCTCGGGATCGCGCTGGTGGACACCGGCGAGGCGCGGACGCAGGGCATCGGTGAGTATATAGCCGGTCGAGGTCATGCCCAGCGGCGCGATGATATGGGCCTGCACATAGTCAGCCAGGCACTGGCCGCTCAGCACTTCGAGCACCTTGCCGGCCCAGTCGATGTTGATGCCGTATTCCCAGCGGGTCCCCGGGTCCGACGCCAGCGGCGGGCAGGTGGCGGGATCGTCGAAAAAGTCGCGGGCCTCAAGACCGGCCTTCTCAATCCAGTCGCGCTGGTCGAAGTTCCAGCGGTCATAGGCGAAGCCGGCGGTATGGGTGAGCAGACGGCGCAGCGTAATCGTGCCCTTGGCCGGGCGCAGGACCGGCACACCGGCCTGATCGAAGCCTTCCAGCACCTGCGGGGATTTAAGGGTGGCGATCAGATCGCCGCAATCGTCGTCGAGACCGATACGCCCCTGCTCGACCAGTTGCATCACCGCCGCCGCCGTCAGCGGCTTGGTCATGGAATGGATCCAGTAAATGGTGTCTTCACTCAGCATGCGGGCGGGATCACCACTCCAGCAGGGCCCGGCCTGGCCCTGATAGAGCAGGTCGTTGGCATCGGTGACGACGCAGGCGGCATGGGCCACGTCGCCGCGGTCAACGGCGTCGGCCAGAATCCGCTCAAGGTTTTTTTGCATGGGGGTATCCTTCTGTTCACAGGCGACGCCCGCGGGCACCGGGGTTATCCAACTACCTTGATCGTGACCGCCGTTAGCGGCCGGCCAGTTCCCGGTTGAGCAGGGCGGTGCCGGCGCCGAGCGCCTGCAGCTTGGCCTCGGCCACATGCCGGGGCAGCGGCGCCATGCCGCAGTTGGTGCACGCGATAATCCGTTCCGGATCGACAAACTCCATGGCCGCACGCAGGGTCGCGGCGACCTTTTCCGGAGTCTCGATCACTTCGCTGGCCACATTGATGGCGCCGACCAGCACCTCTTTGTCAGCCAACAGGCGGAGCACCGACAGCGGCACCTTTGAATCGGCGCATTCGAGCGACACCTGATCGATGCGGCTGTCGTTCAGGGCCGGGAAAAATTCCTCGTACTGGCGCCATTCATCGCCCAGGCTATCTTTCCAGTCGTTGTTGGCTTTGATGCCGTAGCCATAACAGATATGCACCGCCGTCTTGCAGGTCAGGCCTTCGATCGCCAGATGCAGGGCATCAACGCCCCAGACCGGAACCTGGTCCATAAAGGCATTGAAAGCCGGCTCGTCAAACTGGATCACATCGACGCCCAGCGCCTGCAGTTCCAGCGCCTCGGCGTTGAGCAGACGGGCAAAAGCCATGGCCATTTCCGGGCGGCTGCCGTAATGGGCATCGGCGATGGTGTCGCAGATGGTCATCGGCCCGGGCAGGGTCACCTTGAGCCCGTGGCGGGTATTTTCGCGGCAGAATTTCACATCATCGCCATGCACGGATTTCCGGCGTTGCACCGC
Source organism: Rhodospirillales bacterium (assembly GCA_013203595.1). Lineage (GTDB taxonomy): Bacteria > Pseudomonadota > Alphaproteobacteria > Rhodospirillales > Casp-alpha2 > JABMNT01. The sequence goes on along the minus strand of JABMNT010000203.1, from coordinate 3,881 downwards.
AGCGGTCACGGTCGGCACCTGGGCATCATAGCGGTCGTCGCGAATGCCCATGGTGGTCATCCGCTGCCAGTCGATGCCGTCGATATGCTCGAGAAAACCGTGCACGAAATGTTTGCGGAACTGCTCGCCGTCGCTGACGATGTCGATGCCGGCATCCTCCTGGATCTTGATCCAGACCCGGGCCGCATCCTGCTTGCCCTCGACCAGATCGGCCCCAACCAGGCGCCAGGGCGCCCATAATTTTTCCGGCTCGGCCAGCCAGGCCGGCTTCGGCAAACTGCCGGCTATGGTTGTTCTGATCATCTGAGTCTCCCCTGGATTTGTTTTTTATGTGGTTCTGCACCCAGTGTAACGCCATGGGGGCCGCTCGCCAATATGAAAAGGGGGGGGTGGGATGGAGCAGCAATGTCGTCAAAAACCGCAAGGCGTGCCATAGCAGCACGGCTCAAAAAAGCGCAACTTGAAACCAGCACTGAAGCCGGTCTTCAAAGCGCCGGGCGGCCGGTATTTGCGCTGCGCCGCGGTTAACGCCTAAAACAATTTCCACATCGCGGGTATTCTGCGGTTATTTGGCCTTGGCCTGTTTTTCAGCAGCCAGTCTTAGGGCTTTCAGCCTTCCGGTTTTTTCCTGGGCTTTTTCTGATCTGGCTTCTTTTTCCTTGATCAGTTTCTTGTCCGTGTTTTTAGCTGGTTTACGGTCATTGAAGGCGTCCCGGTCACCGCGCTCAATCGCCGCTATCATTTTTTCATCGGCATTGTTTGGTCGTGTTGATCCTGATCCCATTGCGCTACCTTTTCTGCTCTGTGTTGCTGATCAAGCTTAAGAGCATTTTCGACCCGAGACAACAAGCCCGCTTATCAGGCGGGATTTTTGGTGGCAGGCGCATCACCAGGCAACAGCGGTGAAGTTCTTGCCCCTGAACAGGAACCAGGGGGGCTGTCCGCTGGGGTGCCCGGGGAGAGTGGAATTATTTTTCCAGTATGATATACTCAAGATTGTATTTTATAATTATATCCATGTAGTAGTTGCTCCGTGTAGGGGATTTAAATGGCAGAGGGGGGAACAGGTGATGGTAGATTTCGGAACAATAACCAAGGCGCTGGGTCTGGCCGTCAAAGACATTTGCAAGCGCGGGCTCAGGGCCGGCATTGTCAACCGCGTGGCGACCAACATGATGTGCACCACGACCGTACCGCGCCCGCGCGCGTTCAGCCTATGGTCGCCTGTTGATAAACCCGACGGGCAGGAGAATGGGGAAGAGATTGAAGGCCCGGTCGGCGACTATACCACCTGGGCCATGCTGACCGATCGTCAGTATTCGGCCCGCCATCTGCCACCGGCGCCGGTTGCCGACATCGAGGCGCTCAAAAAGCGCGCCGTGGACACGCCCTTTGACGACAGCGATCCCGACAATGTGGTTATCGGCGAGGTCACCGCCCTGTTCGCACGGGGCCCGGCGATGACGGAAGGCCGCTCGTCGCTGCTTTTCATGTTTTTCGCGCAATGGTTCACGGACAGTATTCTGCGCATTGATCCGGCTGACCGGCGCAAAAACACATCGAACCACAATATTGACCTGTGCCAGATTTATGGCCGCTCCGAGGTCTCGGCCCGGGCCCTGCGCTCGAAATCGAAACTGAAATCCGAGAAGGGCAAGCTGGCTTATCAACGAAACGAAAACGGCGAGATTTATCCCGACTATCTGGGCGAGACCGATGCCAGGGGAAACTGGAAGGTGAAGAAAGCCTACAAGGCCCTGCCCTATACCAAAGACGGCGTTCTGCAGGCCGTCTTCAAGGGTTGGCTGGACGATCCGAAGCGCCGCGACAAGCTCTATGCAACCGGCCTTGAACGGGGCAACTCGTCAATCGGCTATGTGGCCATAAGCACGCTGTTTCTGCGCGAACACAACGCCATCTGCGATGCCCTGAACAAAGCCCATCCCGAGTGGGACGATGAACGGATGTTTCAGACGGCACGAATGATCAATACGGTGATCCTGATGAAGCTGGTGGTGGTCGATTACATCAATCACATTGCCGGCTCAAATACCTTTGAATTCGACCCGATGTTCGCCGAACAGGAAACCTGGTACCGCACACCCTGGATCGCCCTCGAGTTCGACCTGCTTTACCGCTGGCACGGGATGATCCCCGATACCATCACGATTGGCGGCACAACCTATGGCGACCGGGAATACCGGTTCAACAATGCTCTGCTCGAGACGACCGGCATCGAAGCCCTGATCAATGCCGCATCCGGGCAGGCCGCCGGTAAAATCGGTCTTGGCAACGTGCCCGGGTTCATGCTCGGCGCGGAATACCGCCTGGTCAAGATGGGCCGCGATTTTCGCCTGCAGCCCTACAACGCCTACCGCAGGCGGTTCGGCCTGAAACCGCTCAACTCCTTTGAGGAACTGACCGACGACGCCGAGCTGCGGGGGAAACTGGAAAAATTGTATGGCGATATCGACCAGCTCGAGTTCGTTGTCGGCCTGTTCGGGCAGAAGAGCGCGCCAGGCCGACTTTATGGCGATCTGATTTACGCCATGGTCGCCTACGATGCGTTCACCCAGATTTATACCAACCCGCTGTTATCGCAAAACGTTTTCAATGAACGGACTTTCACAAAGCTGGGGCTGGACAGGATTAAATCGACAAACTCGGTTCAGGATCTGGCCAGCCGCAACACTAAACAGCCTGTGACCGCCAGCTTCAATGCCTGAGCGGCCAATGCTGAAACGAGTCGGGGCGATTCCGGCGATTTACAAATCGCTGGAAACGCTTTTCTCGCACCAGGCCGGCTCATCACGGGTTTGGTAATCAACGCCATTCCCCCGCTGGGCGGCTTCCCTGTCGCAGCATTCGCTCAGCAGAGCTCTCAGTTGTTGGCGCCCCCGCTGGACCCGTGACTTCATGGCGGATGCGGACAGGCCGAGCTGTCTGGAAACAATGGCCTGGGTGAAACCGTAAATTTCCGTAAACAACAGGGCATGGTCATAGGGGGCAGGCAGGGACTTGATCATGGGAACCAGGCAATGGGCGAGAGAATTGATATTGTCGCGTGAATCAACAAGCACGTCCTCGATCGGCCCCCCCAGAACCACTTTTTCCAGGAGCCGCTTTTCGCTCACAGATTTACGGTAGTGATCGGTGATCACCGTGGCCGCCACCCGGTAAATCCAGGCCACCGGGTCCTTTGCCCCGTCCATCTGATCGCGCGATCGCACCAGACGCCTTACGATGTCGGAAACCACGTCATCGACGGCACCGGCGTTCACCCGGCGGCGCACATAGGCGCGCAGTTTTTTGTGAAATTCAGAGCGGACAATATCGTTCATAATGCCCCTACCCGCTGCATTTCCGCCGCATGGCTGGCCCCTTGCGATGCGTCCTGTTTTCCATCCGGTGGATTGTGATTTAACAAAGCAGTCTCGACTTCCATTTTCTTATTCCTTTCGTTTTAAGGACCCCTTTACCTGGAAGGCACGGTTTTCGCTCTTTGTGAGTCGTTATGAAAAACCAGAAATATTAGTAAGTTCGATCACATATAAAAAACAATCGAATAGGTTGAGAGAATATAACATGAACAAGTCAGGGGGGGGGTGAGGCGAATACGGGAGGATGCTGATCCGTCGGCGAAGACGACTTTTTATCGTCATGAGGTGCTTTTTCCCTGACTGTCGAGCCAGGAGAAGCGCTTAATCCAGAACCCGCAGGCGGGGTCCAGATGCCATGGCGATGGTATGGGTACCGGACCCAAATTTAACACCGCCATACATACGATAAGTCATTGTAAAATTGGTGCACCCGACAAGATTCGAACTTGTGACCTCTGCCTTCGGAGGGCAGCGCTCTATCCAGCTGAGCTACGGGTGCTG
>JABMNT010000202.1 GCA_013203595.1 Rhodospirillales bacterium | reverse complement strand
TAAAGATCCACGGTATACATCCTTCCACCTTCCATCCTCAAAAAGACCGAAGGTTACAGGTGGCAAAGTTTTACTTCGCCTGCGTCGGAAAATCCGCCGCTTCCGTGGACTAATTTGTCACCGCCGCACACAGCCACCGACCATGATGCTGAGCTCGCCGGTGATCGCCTTGGCAGCCCCCCCGGAAACCGGAGCGTCCAGATAATCGCAACCGAGTTCATTAATTCGTCTGGCAAAATCGACCGTTGCTGTGGGTGAGATGGAACTCATGTCGATCACCAGTTTGCCGGCCTCCAGTCCCGCCGCAACGCCTTCATCGTCAAACAGCACGGCCTCCACATGCGGGGTGTCGGGAACCATCAGGATAATGATCTCGGCATTCTGGGCGACGGCTTCACCGGACAGGCAGATGCCGGCCCCGTTCGCCGCCAGTTCACTGAGCGCTGCCGGATCATGGTCGCAGATATGCAGGCCATAGCCGGCCCGCTGCAGGTTCAACGCCATCGGTTGCCCCATGATACCGAGGCCGATGAAACCAACCTCCGGTTTGCCGTTTGTCATGTGTTGCTCTCCCTCGACGTTGATTTAATGGAAATAGGTTTTCAGATGCCCCATGGCGCCGGCAATCGCGCTGCCGTCGACATCCATATGGGTGACCCAGCGCTGTTTGTCATAGGTGGTGTTGACGCCAATGCCGCCCGATTGCAGGTGATCGGCAAGGCCATCGATTCGGGCCTGATCGATGGTCGCAAAAACAATATTGGTATCGGGCACATTGGCGGTCACGCCGGGCAGTTCGCAAAGCTGGCGGGCCAGTTCTTTGGCGTTGGCATGATCTTCCGCCAGCCGTTCGACATTATGCTCCAGTGCATAGAGGCCGGCGGCGGCCAGAATGCCGACCTGGCGCATGCCGCCGCCCAGCATTTTGCGGACCCGCCGCGCTCGGTCGATCAGATCGGCATTGCCGACCAGGACCGAGCCGACCGGTGCACCCAGCCCCTTCGACAGACAGATCGAAATGGTATCGAAGGGGGCCACCAGTTCGGCAATGGGAATGCCGAGCGCCACCGAGGCATTGAAGGCGCGGGCACCATCGAGATGGCATCCCAGGCCATGCCTGCGGGCCAGCGCCGTTGCTTCATGGATGTAGGCCATGGGAATGACCCGTCCGCCGATGGTGTTTTCCAGGGCCAGCAGGCGGGTCATCGCATAATGGGAATCATCGGGTTTGATCGCCGCTTCAATATCCGCCAGCGCCAGCGTTCCGTCCGGTTGATTGACGATCGGCTGCGGCTGGATGCTGCCAAGCACGGCGGCGCCGCCGGCCTCCCAGCGGTAGGTGTGCTGGCCCTGGCCGACGATATATTCGTCGCCGCGTCCGCAGTGTGCCATCAGCCCGGCCAGATTGGACTGGGTGCCGGACGGCAGATACAGGGCCTTGTCCTTGCCCAGACGCTCAGCCATGACCGCTTCCAGCCGGTTGGTGGTCGGATCATCGCCGTACACATCGTCGCCGACTTCCGCCTCGGCCATGGCCCTGCGCATGCCGGCGCTGGGGCGGGTGACGGTATCGCTGCGAAAATCATAGGTAATGGGAGAGTTGCTGCGCATGGGTGCCGGTCCTGACTGGTCGTTTCCTGAAGCGGAGTGTTGTCGGGGAAATCGGTACAGTCAACCGTCCTTGTCAAATAAAGGTAGTGGGTCAGTTTGAAATTGACGACAATTGAAATGGCATGGCATTTCTGCTCGCAGTATGTCATATTGAGAGCATGGCAAAGGATCGGTTCACCGTCAATCTTGAGTGTCCAAGTTGTGGCAAGACTGGAGCCGCGACCGCTGAAGAAAATGAAGAATATGCTTACATGAGGGACCGTAGCAGGAAAATTTTATCCCTACCGGACGGTTTTAAGAAGGTTCAAATTGCAGGACCCGGCCCCGGTATAGAAATCCATTGCTCAGTCTGCGAAGTGTCGGCTGAGAAATGACCAAATACACCAAACGCCCACGTGACCCAAGCCAGCTCGCAAAGCTGGTTGTTGATATTGCTACTGGTGAGACAGAAGAGTTACCTTTGTCTGCCATTCAATTAAAAACCGCAAAAGCAGGAAAGAAGGGCGGAAAAGCCAGAGCAAGGGCGTTATCTCCCCAAGAAAGATCGGAGATAGCTCAAGTTGCTGCCCAAGCTAGATGGAAGAAAAAAACTGATTAAGCGCCATTTTTAAACTTGCGCTGGCTCTCTTCATATTTCATCTTTTCTTCTGCCCTACGCTCTTCGTAATCTTCATTGAAGTCCAAATCAAACTGGATAGGCTCTTCATCTGGATACTTGGTATTCATATGAACAACATCGGATTTCGCGCGAAAGATGTCCGAAACAATGCTATCACGGCGCTGCCTCGTCGCCAGCCTGCGAAGCTTATCAGTTCCGCCGTTATCAACATCGAAAATCATTGTGATCTGTTCACCATCTTCTAAAAGTTTAGCAACTTGCTTAGCGCGATACTCAACCCCATTCTCATCAATTTTTCGAAGATGACTTACAGCAACACCAAGCTCTTTTCGCATGATCTTGCGAACATCCTGGGGGCGGGGGTGCCATTTATTGTTTTCAAGCGCCCACGTGATCAGATTGTCTGGGTTGACAGCGTTTTCGCCAGTTAGGGCTTCATATTCTTCTAATACTCTTATTAGCTGTTCGTTGAAGTTAGCCATGCCAGTTCTCCTATAAGTCAACAGGAGCGACATGCCCCCATCCGTCCACGTGATCCCATTCTTCAAGATGACTCCGAATGCTTTTTAGGTATTTTCGAAGCCATGCCCATTTTTTTGTTTTGTTTTGAATTTGCCCAACAACAACGGCTGGGTGGATCTCAATTCTTGCAGCAAATGCTAGAACATCGCGTTCCGAAATGAATGGTGCCTTTCTTTTAAAAAAGGATCTCAATTTATCCTGTGGAACTAAAAACTCTGCCGCAGCATTGTTGGCAAGACGCTCTTCATCAGCAATATTCAGGTTTTCATTGTTCAAGCTTCCCTCTTTTGTATCGATTGGAGAAAAGCCTCCGTCTTTTCCATCACCATTCAGAGCGTGTTCAATTTCATGGCGCAAAACGAAACAAAAATTATCCATTCTATCGTGAAGAGTTGTCATTCCAATAACTGGCTGCCCATCTACCCAAACACAAACTCCATCAATTTTTGTATTAGGCAAAGCTTCAACTAAAACAAACCGAACACCACAACTCATTAAGATGTGAGGAATCTTGCCAATATCTTCTTTTGACAGCATATGCCGCCGTATTTCCGGCAAACATTTCAACAATTCTCCCCTATCAAACAACGGGGCTTTAATTGTCTCGGCGATTTTTATTACCCTATGAAGCCACACATACTGAGATGGGGTTGTTTCAGAGTAATCAGCCTTTCGGGCGGCATGTTGATACACCTCACCTGCCCCAACAAAAGGCAGTTCCTTAATGCTGTTTTTTCCAAAAAATCGTAGCATTTGTGCGTCCAAAAGAGCCGGGTCAGTATCTTGAATAAAGCCCCGTTCAATCATTTTTCGAACAGGAAATTCCGCAGCCCAAGCTGCCCGCCGACGCACTCCGGCATTCGGCTTTTGGGCATGGCTGAGATCGTACAATTTTTGTAAATTGGAAAAAAATTCTGCCGGCATATCAAATGCATCACCCAAAGCCAAAGCAAACTCAGGCGTAATACTACCTTTGCCATTAAGGATTTTATTAAGCTGCTGCGGGACGATATCCAAGATGTAGGCAAGGTCAGCCTGCGTCCATTCCCGCGCCTCAATTTCTTCCAAAATAAAGGTTCCTGGGTGGTCAACTAATGACTTTGTGGCTTTCATGTTCATTTGTGATAGTCCTCAACAGATAAAATTGTCGCTATCTGTGGTTCAGTGTCAGAATCAAGTAAGAATACAATCCGATAACTATTGTTTACGCGAATTGATCTTTGTCCTTCTCTGTCACCTTTCAGTTTTTCGTAGTGAAGGCTTTTCCAGTTTCTCAAACTTCTGTCATCTGGAACCGCTCTTAGGAGAGTGAGTTTTCGCCGAGCAGCTTTAATTACAGCGATCGGCAGTTTAGTTTTCGCCGCATCGTCGGTCTCAATTAGTGCCAAACTTGCATCGGCGAACTCAATTTCCATTCCTGAATATACCAATTGATTGACAATGTTTCAAGCTAAATAAGCATGAAATGTTAAACTGACCTTTATGCTTGACAAAATATGGTGGCTATTTACATTTAAAACATGAATAAACTTGATATAAAAACTCGCTCACTGATACTTCGCTGCCTCGTCGAAGGCAACAGCGCGCGGGCTACAGCGTGTCTTGCCGATGTGAGCAAAAACACCGTTAACAAACTGCTAATCGACGCCGGAATGGCTTGTTCCAAATATCACGATGAACACGTGCGCAATGTCAAAGCATCCGTTATTCAGTGCGATGAAATTTGGTCATTCTGCTATGTCAAGCAAAAGAACGTTGCACCAGAAGAAGCTGGCGATGTGTGGACCTGGACGGCCCTTGATGCGGATAGCAAACTGATCGTTTCTTATTTGGTCGGTGGCCGTGACAGTGAATATGCAATTGAGTTAATGGACGATGTAGCAAGCCGATTGGCTAACCGGGTGCAAATCATCACGGACGGTCACAAAGCTTATCTGGAAGCTGTTGAGGGCGCATTTGGTGAGGACGTAGACTATGCGCAGATTATTAAGATGTATGGCGTTGCACCTGATAGTTCAAAAGGACGCTACAGTCCAGCGGATTGCACCGGCATCCGTAAGCGTCGGATAGAAGGGAACCCAGCTATAGAGGACGTTTCCACTTCGCACGTTGAGCGCCAGAACTTAACAACGCGCATGTCGATGCGTTGGTTTATACGATTGACTAATGGGTTTTCAAAGAAGATCGAAAATCACGCCTATGCTGTAGCTCTTCATTTTATGTATTACAACTTCGCCCGCATTCATCAAACGCTTAAAGTGTCACCTGCAATGTCGGCGGGCCTAACGAATCGCCTTTGGGGGATTAAAGATATAGTTTTATTGATAGATGAAAATGAGAAGGCCTCAATGAAACGCGGGCCGTATAAAAAGAGGGAATCTTGAAAATGGCAGTGATTGGAAAGTGTTTTATTTGCGTCAAGCCGCTAATTGATAAGCCGCACGAGCACCACCGATGGCAGCGCATTCCAAGTTGGGGTGTAACGATCTGCTATACCTGCAAGCGCGGTAATTGGGATGGGCTTCCCGATGACCATTACCCCCCACGTATTGGAACATCTTAAATCTATTGAGGTAGAACCCGAGTTTAACAAGAAGGGATATTTGATTATTCCTGGGGTCTCTATTTCAAACTGACCCACTACCCAAATAAAGCGCACCTTGCAGTCGGGCGTAAAACCCGCTACCAGCTTCGCATGTTCAAGCAAACAGTCCCATTCCTCGCCGCCGGGTTCAGACAATCCCTGTCCATCTTCTGGACGCTTTTAAAAATTGTCGTGCCGGTGATGATCGTCGTCCGCATCGGTATCGGCTTCGGGCTGCATCTGCAACTGGCCCGCCTGATGGACCCGGTGACATCGCTGCTCGGCTTGCCCGCGGAATCCGGGCTGGTTCTGGTGACCACCCTGTTTGCCGGGTTCTACGGCGGTGCTGCGGTTATGGTCGCGATGATTTCCGGGCTCGACATGACGGTGGCCCAGGCCACCGTGCTGACCACTGTCATGGTGGTTGCCCATGCCTTTCCCATCGAGCAGCAAATCATTCAAAAGGCCGGGGTGCGGATTGTCATCGCCACCGGGTTGCGGCTGGTTGTCGCCCTGTTGCTGGGCTGGTTCCTGCATTCAGTCTACAGCTTTCTTGATGTGCTTACCGCGCCGCTGGTTGTCAGCTGGGCCCCGGATACGCAAATTGATGCCCCGTGGCCGATCTGGGCCCAGGATTCCCTGCGCTCGCTGCTGTCCATATTTGCGATTATCGTGGTTTTGATTTACGGCCTGCGGCTGATGGATGTGACCGGGGCGACGCGCTGGGTGACCCGGGGACTGTCGCCGTTTCTAACCGTGATGGGCATATCCAAGGATGCCACCACGGTAACCATGACCGGGGTCTTGCTCGGTCTGGGGTTTGGCGGGGCGCTGATCATTCACGAAGCGCAGTCTGGCAAACTGGGACCAAGAACCCTGTTTCTGTCGTTGGTTTTCATGTCGCTCTGTCATGGTTTGATCGAGGATACCCTGTTTGCCCTGTTGCTGGGTGGCCATATCAGCGGCGTGTTTTTTGGCCGGGTGCTGTGCGCGGTTGTGGTCATGATCGCCATAAACAAACTGATCCGCAAAATGCCGGACCGCTTGTTTTACAGGTTTTTGTTTATCCGGCCGAAATCAGCCGATGGCTAGCCGCCTGTTTATCTGCCGTGGAAAGCCAGAGTAGGTCTTGCCTTATCGCCCGCTTTTTGTAATACCGCATCAAAACCCCAATGAAGGATCGATGACCATGACCGAATGCCCCTGTGGCTCTGCCCAGCCCCTTGAAGCCTGTTGCGGCCCCTATCTGGACGGCGCGCCGGCACCGACGGCGCTCAGTCTCATGAAATCGCGCTATTCGGCCTTTGTGCTGGGTAACGGCGCCTATCTGGGGGCGACCCTGTCGCAGCGCCAGCGCGCTGACTTCGATGCCGAGGAATTCGAGAAAAATGCCGCCGAGACCAAATGGCTGGGCCTCGAAATCCGCAAGGTCGAGGCCGGTGGCGAAACCGACCAGACCGGCACCGTCGAGTTCGTTGCCAAATACCGCGAACAGAAGCAGCCGGTGGTTCACCACGAGCGCGCCACCTTTATCCGCGAAGACGGCAAATGGGTGTTTGATGACTGCATCATGAACCCGAAAGAACCGCAGCGGATCGTCGCCAAGGTTGGCCGCAACGACCCGTGCCCCTGCGGCTCTGGCAAAAAATACAAGAAATGCTGCGGCGCCTGAGGCGCCGCAGATCAGGGTTTTTTTATTTACCCCAGCTTAACACCAGCGGATTGAGGGTTTTGGCGATACGGATCAACTCGTCCGCCGTCGCTGGCGCCAGCGCCGCCGTCGGGTGACGGACAAAATCCGATTTGATCACGCCGCCGTATTTCATGGCGGTTTTACAGGCCCTGAAACCGCATTGCCGGTTCTCGAAATTGATCAGCGGTAAAATCCTGTTGTACTGGGCTTCGGCCGCCGCATGGTCGCCCGCCGCAAAACGGTCGACAACCGGCTTGATCAGGTCCGTTAACAGGGCCGAACTCATGGTGCCGGTGGCGCCGGCCTGCAGATCGGCCAGCAGGGTGATCGCTTCCTCGCCATCGAAAGGACCTACGATGTGTTCGCCGCCCGCCGCGATCAGGGCCTTCAGCTTGGCTGCCGTCTGCGGCATTTCGATCTTGAAATACTGCAGCAGGGGAATTTCCCTGGCCATGCGGGCCAGCAGCGGCACCGACATCTGCACCCCGGCCAGCGGTGCGTCCTGAACCATGATCGGAATACCCGCGGCATCGGCCGCCCGCTGGTAATGTTCAACCAGAGCCGCCTCGCCGGCGTGCAGGCTGGCCCCGTGGTAGGGCGGCATCAGCATGATGATGGCAGCGCCGAGGGCGGCCGCATGGCGGCAGCGGTCTTCAACGATCTGTGTGGAAAAATGCGAACAGGTGACCATCACCGGCACCCGCCCGGCGACATGCTTGAAACACAGCTCGGTCAGGGTCTTGCGCTCGGCGTCGGACAGCACGAACTGCTCGGAATAGTTGGCGAGAATACAGAGCCCGTCGGAGCCCTGATCGATCATGCAGTCGAGCACCCGCTTCTGGCCTTCCATATCGATGGAGCCATCGTCATGGAACGGGGTCGGAACGACGGGCCAGATGCCGCGGTAGATTTTATCAGTCATGAAAGTCTCGCTTTATTTCGGGTTGGCTGCCTGGAAAGTTGACCAGAAATGGGCGGGTAATACAAATGCCTAAAGGCGGCGGGGCTGGAAAAAGGGTCGGTTTTTGGAGAAAGGGGGCGTTTTCTCCTTACCTGTGAGAACTGGCTGGTGTTGGTCGGAAACGAGCCCTTTTTTTCGGACGGAAATTTCGGCAAATTTTGACCCAAGACAGTCCCTTCACATGTCTTAAAATTTTGGTAAATTATGCCCATTTTCGCCGTCTACTTGCCCACCAATTAATGATCGCTTCTGCACTATTTGCAATCATAAAGAGGTTTACAGGTGGTCATAGCGGTACGCGTGTGTTTCCTTCGGTTAACAAGTTCAGGAAAAAAGTGACAGAACATCTGAAACAATTGGGTAAATAGATAGTTTTATCCATGCGCGATTAATCAACATCGGTAATACGGATAAACTAAAAGCAAAAAGGGTATAGCGCACTCGATTATCAGATCCCATAATTCGAGCTTTTGAAAATAGGAAAACGACGACCAAATACCCTATCAAAGTTAGTTCATATAGCGCATTGATTGGGGTTTCAGTGACAGTTGGTGTTTTATTACCGTATAGGACCCAAGGCGTGCCCTGAAATAAAACCATAGTATCATTGGCTAGGGAGGCTAAAATTACTACAGCGAATCCGACTAGTAATAATGAAAACATGAATGCCATGTTTTTATTTATAGATAACCGCACAATTTTCGAGGATATAAAACCTAAGCCAACAACAGTAGAAAGAATTATCTCAATTACAACCAAATATCCTATTTTCACTATTATAAGAAAAAATGTGACCATTAAAATATCCTCATAATCTCATCGCGAAGAGATGGGTAGCGGACCAGCGTCTTTGTGTATAATCTGAGAAGTTCCTGATTTCCCAGACATTTTGCGGGCCAAAAATAGACGTAGGGAGATCATCACTTTGAAATGCATTCACCCCGCAGAAGAACTCAAAAAAGTGCTTTTGCCAAGTTTTGAGGCCTTTCCTTTCTAGCCAATAGGACATGTGCGCCAAATTTGCTAAAATCTGACGGCTAAAGGCCGCTATTGGCCCTTCCCCGCCAAAAACCGCGCTACCAGATTTCGTCTGATCCCAAGGGTGCAGCGGACATTTTGTATCCTTTGCTCGGATAATCAGAGGGATCGCCGCAGCTTCTCAGCGCATCCGTAGCCCTGACTGCGAAAGGCCCCGCGCCGGCTCACCCCAACAGAAAAGCCGAAATCGCTTCCAGCGCCGCCGGGTCCTGGGCCTGAAAGCCGTGGCCGCCTTCGAACCAGTTGAGCTGTGCGCCTTTGATCCGGCCGGCCAGGGCTTCCACCGCAGCCGGCGCCGCCTGGCCGTCGTATCTGCCGCCACAGACCAGCACCGGCAGTTCGAGCTGGGGCAGGCGGTCCCAGGTATCGTGCCGGGCGCGGGCATCGAGCTGCCGGTGCTCGCCCATGGCCCGGTCCGCATCGTCGCCGCCGATGGCCTGCAGGGCCTGCTGCTCGGCGATCCGCTTTTTGAGCTCGTCGGGGTTTGCCGCCTGCCAGGCGGCATCGAGGCGGGTATCGCTGATCCCTAAACGAAACAGCAGTTTTTCGTGCATCTCCATATGGTCCAGTTCGTGCAGCGGGTAGGACGCGCCACCGGCACCGCCGGCAGCGCAGCAGCAGAGCACCAGCTTTTCCACCCGCCCCGGATGGCGGAGTGCGAGTTCCTGGGCGACCATGCCGCCAAAGGATGTGCCGTGGACCAGACAGCGGTCCCAGCCGACAGCATCGAGCAGGCGGGCCGCATCGTCGGCGTATTGGGCCATGGAGTAGGGCGCGTCCGGCTTGTCGGTCTGGCCGAGGCCGCGCTGGTCGTAGCTCAGCAGGTCGAAGGAATCTGCCAGGGGTGTATTGAAGACACGGGTCGGGCGCCGCAGGTCGTGCCCGGTGCCGCTGATATAGAGCAGCTTAGGCCCGGCTCCCGTCCGTTCATAGTAGATATTTATGTCGCCAGTCTGTGCAAACGGCATGAAGGATTCCCCGGTTGTCTGATCACCCGTGCCGGGATATTTCCGACATTCGGCACATTAGTGCATTTCATATGAACATGAACTGCACTAAAGAACAGCCCGGGGGGGGATGCAACCACGCTCGCGATGGGGGCGGGTCAACGGATCAGTTATTTTCCTTCAGGCGCTGGGCATAGACATTGATTGTCAGGGCCGCCAGCAGAATCAGGCCGCGGATCAGGATCTTCAGAAAACTGTCAATCTGGACATGATCGAGGCCGTTGTTGAGGACGCCGAGCACCAGCAGGCCGATGATGGTGTTGGGGATTCCGCCGCGGCCACCGAACAGACTGGTGCCGCCGACAACCACGGCGGCGATGGCATCGAGCAGATAGGTATCAAACTGGTTCTGCTGGGCCGAGCCGTAATAGGCCACCGACAGCATGCCGGCGATGCCGGTGCACACGGCGCAGATGACCATCACCGAGCCGATGATGAACTTGACGTTGACGCCGGAATATTCGGCGGCTTCGCGGTTGCCACCGGTCATGTACACATAACGGCCATAGCGGGTGTATTTGAGGACAAAGTAGCCGACAGCCAGAAACAGCACGGCGACGATGATGGTCCAGCGCACGCCAAACAGATCGCCGGCGCCGAGCGTCGTGACCAGGTCCGGGAACTTGTAGGCAATCTGGCCCCGCACCAGCAGGGCCGAAACGCCATTGGCGATCTGCATCATCGCCAGGGTCATGATGAATGACGGAATTCCCACCCAGGTCACACCGAACGCGGTCACCAGGCCAAAGGCGAAGGCGGCGAGCACGGTGAGGACGATGGCGATCACGCCGGGCATGGGCAGGTTGGCAATATTGACGTAATCGGGCTGCACGGTGAAATAGGCCACTGTAATACCAATGGCGTTGGCAATCGCCGCCACCGACAGATCGATCTCGGCGGTCAGGATGACAAAGGTCAGGCCGACGGCGATGATCGCAATGATCGAGACCTGGGCCATGATGTTCATGAAATTGTCGACCGTGAGAAAGGACGGTGCGGCGACGGAGAAAAAGGTGACAAGGGCAAGCAGGGTAAATACAGGTGCGATATTGCGCAGCTGATCGGTCAGTACGGATTTCAGTTTGCCGGCAACAACCGGTGTAGGCGTCGTCATGTCTTCAACTCCCTATGCGGCCGACAGCAGATCGGCTTTATGTATGGTTCCGCTATTGAACTCTTTCGCGACAACCCCCTTGCGCAGCACGGTGACCCGGTCGGCCAGGGTCAGGATGGTTTCCGGCTCGCTTGAGAGAACCAGAATGGCGACGCCGCGGTCGCGCAACCCCTTGACAATACGAATGACATCCTCCTTGGCTCCCACATCCATGCCGCGTGTCGGTTCCGATAATATCAGAACCCGGGGCAGATGTGTCAGCCATTTTGCCAGCGCGACCTTTTGCTGGTTGCCGCCGGAAAGCGAGCCCAGGTCCATATCGGTGCCCTGGGTCTTGATCTGCAGGTCATCGATATGGGTTTTGGTTATGGAGCGCTCCGTGCCCGGTTTCAGCAGCAACCGGTGGATCCGGTCGAGGATGGCGATGGAGACGTTTTTGTAGATCGGCTCGGTCCGGAACAACATCATCGAGCGGTTTTCCGGAACAAAGGCCATGCCGTGGCGTTTGGCGGCAGCGGTTGAGCGGAAGGATATCTCCTGACCATCCAGCATGAACCGGCCCTTGTGCAGATGGATCTTACCGAAGGCGGCGCGGGCCAGTTCAATCTGGCCACAGCCCATGAACCCGTAAACGCCGGTGATTTCGCCGGCCCGTAATTTCAGCGAGACGTCACGCAGCTGCTTGCCGTCGCTGATCGCCTCGGCTTCAAAAACGATGGGTTTGGCATCGTCGCCTTTCAGATCGGCACTTTCGCCCATATGCATGCCAATCGATCCGCGCCCGATCATATTCGAGATCATGTCGTCTTTGGTGAGGGATGCGGTCGGGTCCGTCGCCACCTTATGGCCGTTGCGAAACACGGTGATGGTGTCGGAGATTTCCAGTACGTCATCGAGGAAATGGGAAATGAATATGATGCCGCGGCCGTCGGCCTTGATTTTCCTGAGCACATCGAACAACCGCTTCACTTCCGGCGGCGACAGGGCCGAGGTCGGCTCATCCAGAATGATAATACGCGCACCGGAAAACAGCACCCGGGACAACTCGACAAGCTGCTGGATACCAACCGGCAGCGCCCCCATGGTTGCCGTCGGGTCGATATCAAGACCCAGGCTGGCGATCAGGCGTTTGGCTTCGTGGTTGATGAAGGCCCAGTCGATGGTGCCGAAGCGGTTGAGCGGCTGCTGGCCCAGAAAGACGTTTTCGGCGACGGTCAAATCCGGGCAGGTGGACAGCTCCTGATGGACCATGCCAATGCCGGCCGCCAGGGCTTCGCGGGCCGATTTGAAATGGACCGGCTGGCCCTGCACATACATCTGGCCTTCGTAGTCGCTGTGGACGCCGGCAATGATCTTCATGGATGTTGACTTGCCGGCACCATTTTCACCGACCAGACCATGGATCTCGCCGGCATAGAGTTGAAAATCGACATTCTCGATGGCAACGACACCGCCAAAGGACTTCGAGACTGCAGACAATTCGAGCAGGGGCGATGGCTCGCCCCTGCTCTCTGATTGTGTACGCACGGCGCGATCAGATCAGGAAGTTTTTCTGCAGCCAGAGATGGCCGGCAGCGGTTTCCTTGGTGATAACCGGACCGTCGGCCAGGATGTAGGCGGGAATATCCTTGCCCGCCATTTCGCCGCCCTGCACCGCAGCCACACCGGCGGCTACCGCCCAGCCGTGGATCCGACACGACGGGTTGCGCACGGTGCCGACCATGGTGCCGTCAAGAACCGCGTTGACCGCCGGTGCCATGGCGTCGACGCCGGCAATCAGGATGTCGGTGCGGCCCTTCGCCTTCATCACGTTGTGGGCCGCAAGCGCCATATCATCATTGTGGAAAAAGGCGCCGGCGATATCCTTGTTCTTGGTCAGGATGGTATCCCAGATGCGGGCCACCTTGGAGACATCCCAGTCGGCGGGCTGGTCATTGATCACCTTTACATCCTTGTAGGGGGCGACGACGCTGTTGAAACCCCTGGCCCGGCCCTGTGCGCCCGAGTGCCCCAGCGATCCCTGGGTCATGACCACATTGCCCTTGCCGCCGATGGCAGCCATCAGCTGCGAGGTGACGGCAGAACCCATCATTTCGTTATCCGGAGCGATGAAGGTATGAATGGCGATTTCCCCTGGTGGGGCAATCAGCGTATCCATGGCGATAACCGGGGTGCCGGCATCGATCATTTTCTGGATCGGGCTGGTGAGGGTGCCGATACCGAAGGTCTGAATGGCGACGAAATCCCATTTCTGGGTGGCCATGTTGTCGATGGAAGCGCGCTGCTTGGTCGACGAAAGCTCACCATCAAACCAGGTGATCTCCACGTTCATCAGCTTGCCCCAGGCTTCTGCGGCCTGTTTGCCCTGGGCGCACCAGGACGCCTGCAGTCCGGCGTTGGAGAAGGCCGCTTTCATGGGCTTGCCGGCCGGGGCCAGCGCCTGCGCCATTGCCGGATCAAACCCGGCTTCGGCGACCAGTGCCGCCGTCAACGCGGTCGCACCCAGGGCCTTGAATACATCGCGCCGGGTCTTGGCTTCTTTTAGATATTCGTTAATCATTGTAAAAGTCTCCCTTTTGGTTTTTTAAAGTTTCCCTGTGTCTTCCTGTTGTCGTGTCTTCCTGTTTGTCCTGCCCTTATTCGCGCCTGCCCGTTTTCTGTGAAAGGGTGCAGGCGCGATGGACCAAACGATAGATTGGTTTTGATATATCGCACAAATAGTATTTTTGCATTCTGATGTATCAAATATGGTATACATGAATTTACATCCTCTGCGGTCATTGCCTTTTCATTTTCAATGACACGCATATATGACGGGAATTCAGCTAATCCTGCATTTGTACGCGCTCACCTTCCTCCTTTCCTGTTTGTCCGGGCCTGCCATTTTCTGGTCTGTTGCCGGCGCCACATCGTTTCTCAGTTCAGCCCGGGTACCATACTTTTCGGGGGCTGTCCTCCGCTCGCTGGTAGGCCCATGCCGACTCCACCAGTTTTTCCAGATCATAGGCGGGCTGCCAGCCCAGCCGTTTTTTGGCTTTTTCATTTACCAGCCAGTTGCTGTGGAAATCGCTGGCAATGTCGATGCTGTCGAGGCCGCGTGAGCGCTGCAGGTAGGCGGCAAGGGCGGCGTAGTCGACCGGCGCATCCATACTGATATTGAACAACTGCTGGTGTGCCTGGGGGTTATCCAGAGCGCACAAAATCGCCGCCACCAGATCATCAACATGAACGAAGTTGCGTTTCAGCGGTGCCCCTGAGGCATCGCGCAGCAGCGGCACCGTGCCCTGCTGGTGATGGCGTCTGGCCTCTTCCGGCGCAACCAGGTCCTTCCATACCGGCCCGCCAAAGACGTCATCACCGAAAGACAGGCTGTATCTGAAGTCATCCTTTTCCATGATCCAGGGTGCGCGCAGGCAACAGCCGTTGAGATCGTACTGGATATAGGTCTGTTCCAGCATCACCTCTTCGAGAACCTTGGACAGGGCATAGCAGCCCGGATAGGGCGTTCGCGCAGTCTCTTCCGTCACCGGCGCGTCATGCTCAACAAAAAAATGGCCAACGGTGCAATCGCCACCGATAAGAATGAACTGCCTGAAGCTCGGGCTGACACGGGCTTCCTCAAGCAGCCAGAACATGCCTTTGACGGCCACATCCATGGCATCTTCGGGGGTTTCCTTACAGGTCGCCATATGCACCACGTGGGTAATGCCCTGCATGGCCCGGATCACGGTAGGGCGGTCTGAAATGGTTCCCTGAACGACGGAAAGGCGGTCGGTTTCCTCAATCAGCCGGTGGTGACAGAGCGCCCGGACGTCCCAGTCGCGCCATTTCGGATCAGCGAGAAACCGGTGCAGAAAATGCGCCCCGACTTTGCCTGTGGCACCTGTAACAAGAACCTGCATTCTGTTATGTCCTGATATGCGCATTCGAAAGCTGATGCTAGTAAAGTTATAGATAATTAGTCAATACCTATTATGGGCCTTCGCCGACGGACGCCGAACCGGGCCGGACCGGCTATGCCAACACCGGAGTCAATCCCGTTAAATCAGACCATATAAAAAATAAGTAGTTGATATTAAATAATTATTTTAAATTTATTTAAGGTGGCTGATGCATTTTTCTGGGCCATGGTAAAAATTCAGGCTGCCAATATCCGGGGCTGCGGGTTTGCCGGGACAGAAAAATTCATTGAATAAAGTTACAAATATTATTAGTAAATATTAAATGAGGCTGTTATAGAAATTACCGGGAAGGAGATTGAATGGATATGAGGGGCTGTTTCATCCGTTGCCCTGCGGTCTCCCCAGTTCGGACCCGTCACAGGTGGCGCTTGAGAAAGCCGGTGGAATGCGACACAAACTCTCACATGGAATAGCCACCCAGCCCGAGGAGCCAGGGAGCCGCTTGAATTTGCGGTCAAACAAATCCAGCGAAATTGCATTGGTAAAGAACATGTCGAACAGGAAATCAAAGACAGCATCGGGCAAACGCCCCACAATGACCGATATCGCGCGCATGTCCGAATGTTCGCAATCGACCGTTTCTGTGGTCTTGAACAACACGCCGGGGATCAAGATCTCGAAAGCGACACGCGAGCGGGTCGTTCGGGCGGCAAAGAAACTGGGATACGAAACCGGCAGGACGCGCGCAACCGCAGCGCCGACCCATGGCCAGATCGCCATCATCTATGACCGCATTGCGACCAGTCCGGAAGCCGTTATTTCCATTGATGGCGCCCACGAAGCAGCCAGCGCAACCGGCCATGTGCTGGCGATCTATCAAACGCTGAGTGATCCTGAAATTGAATCGCGTACTTTGGATGTGGTTCTCGGCAATGGTGTCGAGGCGATCATTTTTGCCTCCATCATGACTCGCAAGATCGAGGTGCCCAGTCGGCTTTACAGTCTCGACATTCCGGTTGTCCTGCTCAATTGCTATACCGATGATCATCATTTCCCAACGGTGCTTCCGGGCGAGGTCGCAGGCGGCCATACCGCGACCAATGTACTGGTCAACGCCGGGCACCGGCGGATTGCCCTGATTACCGGTGAGATGTGGATGGATGCGGCCAAGGATCGCCTGCGCGGCTATCGGGATTCACTGGCGACGGCGGACATTCCCTATGACCCTGATCTGGTCAAGAAGGGCAACTGGCAAACCAGCGCCGGTTATGAATGTACCCAGGAACTGCTGAAACTGAAAAATCCGCCGACCGCCATCTTCTGCTCCAACGACCGCATGGCCGTCGGCGCCTACGAGGCGATCAAGGAATTCGGTCTGCGCATACCCGCGGATATTTCAATTATCGGCTATGATGACGAGGAGGTCTCCCGTCACCTGGCGCCACAGCTTTCCACCCTGGTTCTGCCACACCGGGAAATGGGGCGGTGGGCCGTGGAAAAGGCATTCTCTTCCGAAGCCGAGAAGAAATCCAAATATCCGCTGACCAAGCTTGAATGTCCCTATATCGAGCGCGCCTCGATCCGGATGATCACCCCGCCCGCCTGAGGGCGGCGCCGCAAAAATCCGGGTCAACGGGTGCTCTATATAGATCCCGCTTCGACCATGTAATTGTTGGCCGTGCACATGGCGGAATCATCGGATGCCAGAAACAGGATCATGCGGGCAAGATAGAGAGGCTCGATCAGATCCGGCAGGCATTGCCGGGCCAGATGCTTTTCAAGGGCTTCGGGCGATGCCCATAAGTCCTTCTGGCGCTCGGTCATGACCCAGCCGGGAACCACGGTGTTGACGCGGATGCGGTGTTTGCCCAGATCCCTGGCGAAGGACCGGGTCATGCCATGAACGGCGGCTTTTGCCGATGTGTACACCGGCATCCCGCCCGAGGCTTCCCACCAGGAATTGGACCCGAGATTGATAACCGAGCCGCCACCGGCTTTGATCATGCCGGGCGCGACCGCCTGGGTGGCAAAAAACATGTGGCGCAGATTGGTGGCGATCCGTTCATCATAATAGGCCGGTGTCACCTCGGCCCAGCCGTGGCGGTCGTCGCGCGCCGCATTGTTGACCAGCACTGTCGCTGCCCCCAATTTTGCCTCGAGCTCCACAAACGCCTGCTTGAGCGCATCAATATCGCGCAGGTCGCAGGCGACAAATGTGGGCCGTTCGCCGCCGGTCTCGGCAATGGCGCTGACAAGTTGTTCCGAGGCGGCCACGTCCATGTCAACAAACCCGACCCGTGCTCTCTGGGCGCAAAACTGGCGGACGGTTTCGGCGCCAATCCCGGAGCCTCCTCCGGTCAGAAATACGGTGGTTCCGGATAAACTGGGATAGCTTGCCAACTGCATAACTCATGACTCCTGTGGATGGGTGATCGGATAGGGGTGGCCAAGGGGGAAGACGTGAAATTAATTAATAATTATTAGTATGGCAATTGTCAGTGAATGTCTAAAAAATATTTCAATATATTCTATAAAAATCGCATATATACGCTGATCGCTGGCGGGATTTTCCGGATTTTTGAAATTGGCAAAAATAGGCTTCCCCTGTTTGTAATAAATATGTTATGAATTATTACTAATATCCAGTAATAAGATTTAAAAAATCAGCGGGTATGATCAACAGCCGGAGAATTCCGGGATTTTGTATCAACAGATAGACCAAATTTTCAAAATAAATTTGGCAAGGGAGAAAGTTAAATGAAGTGTTCTCGTATGCTGACGGCGGCCGCAGTGATCCTTGCGGCCACCACAGGTTCGGTTCTGGCCCAGGAAAAGCCGTCGCTGGCCTTTGTTGTCAATGCGGCGTCCGATTTCTGGAAGCTGGCAGAAGCCGGTGTGAAAAAAGCGCAGGGCGAGTTGCCTGGCTATGATCTTCAGTTCAGATATCCGGCGCAGGGTACTGCGGCGCTGCAGAACGCGCTGATGGATGACCTTGTCGCCGCCGGTATTGATGGCATCATGATTTCTTCGGTTGACCCGAAAACGTCAATCGGTGCCTTCAACCGGATTGCCGCCCAGGTCCCGCTGTTCACCACCGACAGCGACGCACCCGACAGCAACCGGATTGCCTATCTGGGCTCGTCGAATACGGCTGCCGGTGTGCAGGCCGGTGAAATCGCCGTCAAGGCGCTGCCCAGTGGTGGCAAGTGCATGGGGTTTGTTGGCTTCCTGGAGGCTGATAATGCCAAGGAGCGGATTGCCGGTTTCCGCCAGGCGGTCAAGGGGTCGGGCATCGAATTGATTGATGTGCGCGGCGATGATGTGGATTTCCCGAGAGCGCGCAGCAACGTGGACGATGTTCTGGTGGCAAACCCGGATGTCAACTGCATGGTCGGTTTTTACTCCTATAACCCGCCAAAAATTTACGAAGCCCTGAAGGCCGCTGGCAAACTGGGCGAAATTACCGTCATCGCCTTCGATGAAGACCCGATCACGCTGGGTGCCGTCAAGGAAGGGAGCTTCGCCGGTACGGTTGTCCAGGATCCCTTCGAGTGGGGTTACCGGGGCATGAAGCTGATGGCCAACCACCTGCAGGGTGACAAGTCGGGGGTTCCCGCCGACAAGTTGATCATTGTGCCAACCAAGGTGATCCTTAAGGAAAATGTTGATTCCTTCAAAGCGGAACTGACGGCACGGATTAAGGGATAGGCGGGTCTTATGGATCGCGGCGGCATTTTTGATTTTGCCGGCGCGATCCAGCGCCATATGCTGCTGACATGTGCAACGGGTTTTGAGCTCAAGTACCGATGATGAATAAGGTGCATCCAAGCGGTGATGGCGGGGCGTTGCTGGAGATTGAAGGGATCAGTAAGGTTTATCCGGGGATTCTTGCTCTGGATAATATCTGCTTTTCCCTGAAGCCCGGGGAAGTCGTTGGCCTGATCGGTGAAAATGGCGCCGGCAAATCCACCTTCATGAAAATCTTGGGCGGGGTGACGGAGCCATCGGCCGGTTCCATTCGTCTGGGCGGCCAGACCCACAGCGCCCTGACGGTTTCCCAATCCCTTGATGCCGGCATCGCTTTTGTCCACCAGGAGCTGAATTTATTCGATAATCTGGATGTGGCGGCTAATGTTTACCTGGGCCGCGAGATTGTCAGCGGTCCGTTCCGCCTGGTCGACAGCGATGCCATGTACACCGCCGTGCAGCCGATCCTGGACCGGCTGGGGGCGAGCTTCAGGCCGGATACGCCGGTTTCAACCCTGTCACTGGCGGATCGATAGATCCTGGAAATCGCCAAGGCCCTGTCGCTTGAATCAAACATCGTGATCATGGACGAGCCGACGTCCAGCCTGACCATTACGGAATCAAACAAACTGTTAGCGGTTATCGATGATCTGAAGGCGGACGGGATCGCTGTCATTTTTATTTCCCATCGGCTTGGCGAGGTTGAACAATGCGCCGACCGGGTCGTCGTCCTGCGCGATGGTAAACTTGCCGGCGAATTGTCCCGTCATGAAATCAAGCACGATGCCATGATCAGCCTGATGATCGGGCGCACGCTTTCTGAATTGTATAACCCGCCGGCCGGGCCGCGTGGTCCGGTAATGCTGCGCCTGCAGGACCTGCGGACCAGGGCCAATCCCGATACCCCCGTTACCCTGGATATCCATGCCGGGGAAATTCTCGGGCTGGCCGGACTGATCGGGGCCGGACGGACTGAACTGGCGCTTGCGGTGTTTGGTATCGACCTGGCGCTGGGCGGCTCGGTTGAAATCGATGGCCAGCCTTTTGATGCGCGCACCCCCCGCAAAGCCATTGACCGAGGATTGTTTCTGGTGCCCGAAGACCGCAAGCAGTCGGGACTTATTCTGGAGTTTCCGGTTGAACAGAATATTTCCCTGGCAAGCCTCGCCGCCATCGCCCGGTTTGGTCTGGTGGATCATCAGGCAGAGCGCATGCGGGCAAACGATCAGCGGCAGAAATTATCCATCAAGACACCGGATGTGCGCAACATCGCCGCTGATTTATCGGGTGGAAACCAGCAGAAGATTGTGCTCGCCAAATGGCTCATCCG
>JABMNT010000201.1 GCA_013203595.1 Rhodospirillales bacterium | reverse complement strand
GTTTCAGCAATCCAGCGCGTCGGCCACCTGTTCAATGCTGGTGGCGATGATCTCCCAGTCCTGCTCGGCTTTTAGGTCGGTTTTCTTGTTGGGTCCATACTCCAGCGGGCGGTCCACATAGGCGGTCTGCATGCCGTATTTGCGGCCCTGCGACAGATCATAGTTATGGGCCGCACAGAGCATCACTGACTGCGGCTCGCCGCCCAGCAGTTCGATGGCTCCCAGATAACATTCCCTGGCCGGTTTGAAGGCCCGGAACACGTCCGAGCAGAGAATCCCGTCCCAGGGAATTTTGGCGTTCTTTGAGAGGTTCACCAAAAGCCCGAAGCTGCCATTGGAAAAGGTCGAGACAATGTAGCGGTTTTTCAGGCGGCTGATCCCCGGCACCGAATCCGGCCAGGGCGCGAGCCGGTGCCAGGCCCGGTTCAGATCAAAGCGGGCGGCCTCGTCCAGCGCATCCAGACCGAAGTCGGCAACAATGTCTTCAAGGCGTTCGCGGTGCAACACGTCATTGGTGGTCCAGGGCCGGACCCCGTCACGCACTTCTTTCATTTTCGGATGATACCCGGCCCGCCAGGCGTCGGCGAAACTGTCGCCATCAAAATCTTCGATGCCGATTGACTGAGCGGCCGCCCTGGCTTCCCTGGCAATCGAGGAACGCCAGTCGACGACGGTCCCGAAGGTATCAAAGATAACGGCCTTAACGGCCTTTTTGTTCAGCATTGGTTTTCCCTTCCCTGTCTTCGTCGGATATTGCGCGGGCAATCGATTCGCGGTGGAAAATATAAAGCCCCGATGCACTGATGATTACCGCGCCGAGAACCGTTGTCCAGGCAGGAATCACGTTCCAGATGATCAGATCGAAGCCAACGGCCCAGAGAATGCCTGTGTAACTGAAGGGGCTGACAACCGAGGCCTTGGCAAGCTTGAGGGCTGTCGTCATCAGGATCTGCCCGAGCGCACCACTGATCCCGATTCCAAGCAGCAAGAGCATGATGTCGGGTGATGGTGTCCGCCACACCCAGGGCTGGAAACAGGCGGTGATGATCGATCCGATCAGCATGAAATAGAAGGCGACTGCATAGGGGGACTCGGTGGTTCCCAGTCTGCGCATCAGCAACAATGTGGTCGCCCAGCAGCCGGTTGCCAGAACCGCAATCAGGGATATGGCCGTAAAATTGCCGGCCGGGTTAATGGCGATGATGACACCGGCAAATCCGACCAGGATGGAAAGCCAGCGGCGCACACCGACCTGTTCGCCGAGAAACAATACGGCAAGGATCGTAACGAACAGGGGCACTGCCTGGGAGATGACAACCACGTCTCCAACCGTCATATACTGAAAGGCAAAGAAATACAGAATGTTTCCGGCCGTGCCGGCAAGCGAGCGGGTCAGGTGCAGGCCCGGCCGCCGGGTTTTCATGATGGCCAGGCCACCAGCCCGGTAGATAAACGGCAAAATCACCGCCATGGCGATGAGGTTACGAACAAATGTGATTTGCGTTGGATGATAGTCGGGCCCAATGACTTTCACCAAAACACTCATCAGTGTCAGCAAGGCAACCGCTGCGACCATCAAGAGGATCCCCTGGGTCGATTTATTCTGAATCAAGGCGGTCGATATTCCTGTACTGAAACGGATTTCCGGAACGCGCGCGACGGCGATGTGTCGTCACGCGGAGGGGTCTTTTTTGAAGTGCGACGCCGACTGGTTGTACAGGATCGCATTGTTCTCGACGTTGGCTTTACCCTTGTTCTGGGCCGCCTTGTAAAGATTGATGGCATTGATTACGGCGGGCCGTTGTTTCAGGCGTTCCCGCCAGGCCGCCACCTGCGGGAAATTATCAAGCGATGCGGTCAGCGGTTTGGCGATGAACACCCAGGGAAAGGCGATCATGTCGCAAATCGAATAATCGCTGAGGATATAGGCCTTGCCGTCCAGTTGCCTCTCCAGGACCGCCAGATTTCGCTCGTACTCACCGCCATAGCGTTTGCGGCCATAGCTCTGCTCGCCCGGTGGCGCGTAATTGACAAAATGACTGAGCTGTCCGGCCATGGGGCCCTGGTTGCCGACCTGCCAGAACAGCCATTCCAGAGCCTGTTTGCGGCCGATCGCATCGGTTGGCATAAAGCGATCGGTTTTTTCTGCCAGATACATAAGAATGGCACCTGATTCAAACACACTGACAGGCGCACTGCCGTAGGCCGGCGCGGGTGCATGATCGACAAGGGCGGGGATTTTCGCGTTGGGGCTGATTTTCAGAAAATCCTCGGCAAACTGGTCGCCTTCGGCCAGCCGCAGCAAATGAGTGGTATAGGAGAGGCCGCATTCCTCGAGCATGATAGCGACTTTCCAGCCATTGGGTGTCGGCGCGTAATAGAAATCGATCATCGGGATTCCGTATCGGCCTGCACCGCCGCGTGGCTGGCCAGCAGTTCGGCAATTTCACCGTCGGTAAATCCGGCTTCGTGCAGGATTTCGCGGGTTTGTCCGCCCAACATGGGCGCCGGATGGCGCATTTCGTTTATGGTTTTCGAAAACACCGCTGGCTGGCGGGCCTGGCGCAACCGCCCGGCGTGGGGATGATCCGACTGGAAAAGGATTTCGTTGGCGATGATCTGCGGATGTGCGCGCATTTCAGAGCGGGTCAGCACCGGTGCACAGGGAACCCCTTCGGCTTCGAGCACGTCAAGCAACGCAGCTGTGGTATGGGGTTTGATACAGACCTGGGTCAATTCGAGGCGTGCCTCCTTGTTGATTTCCCTGAGTTCAGGTGTGGTGAACCGGGGGTCGGTCATGAAATCCGGCCGCTCCAGGGCTTTCGACAGGCTTTGCCAGTGCTTGTCATGCATGGCCGCCACACTGATGTAGCCGTCGGCGGTCTCGTAGATGAGATCGATGAACGATTGCGCTGACTCAATGTCTGTTTCGTCGCCGACAAAGGTATGCCCGCCCATGTCCGAACTCCACAGAAAGGCGACGATTGTATCAAGCATGGACAGGCGGATATGCTGCCCCTGGCCGCTGCGTTCGCGGGCAAACAGAGCTGCGGTGATCGCCTGGGCGGCCTGAATTCCAGTCAGCTTGTCGGGCAATATGGTGCGGATCAGGCGGGGCCGTAAATGATCGGCACCGGCCTGTACCGTGGTCAATCCGGTCAGGGCCTGGATCAGCGGATCAAAAACCGGCTTTTGCGCATAGGGTCCGGCAAAACCAAAGCCGCTGATCGATACATAGATCAGGGACGGATTGGTCTTGCGCAATGCATCCTCGCCGACGCCAATGCGCTCGGCAACGCCGGGGCGGAAGTTCTGGATGACCACGTCGGCATTGTCAGTCAGTTTCCTGAATGCGGCCAGACCATGGGGGTTCTTTAAATCGAGCACGAGCGAGCGTTTGTTGCGGTTGTTATTCACAAAGGAGGCCGAAAAGCCATTGCGCCGGGTTGCCACCTTGCGGGAAAAATCACCGCCGCTCGGCGGTTCAACCTTGATCACGTCGGCGCCCTGATCGGCAAGGGTCAAGGTTGCGAGCGGGCCGGATATCATGGACGTCAGATCGATTACACGAACGCCATCTAGAGGCCCCGCCATATTGGTTTCCTTTTTTAATGTGCCGGTCATTTAAGCGCAATGTACAGACGGGCTCAATCGGCATTTCAGAGAAAGAGTGGTGAATTTCCGGACAGGTCACAACCCTCGTCCTTGATCTGGGTCTTTATGTTCTCCGCGCCAGGGCTTAATTAAGACGCTGGTTCTTTGGAAAGATTAAATTGATGGCCGTTGACAGATCCGGTGCCGGATTTAAGGAATTCGTCATATTGATGGGAATGCTGACGTCGCTGGTGGCGATGTCCATTGATTCCATGTTGCCGGCCTTGCCTTTTATTGCTGAGGATCTGGGGGCCAAAAACAACCAGCAACAGTTTGTCATTTCAACATTTATGCTGTCTTTTGGCGTCGCGCAGATGGTGTTTGGGCCGCTGTCCGATGCCCTTGGCCGCCGCTCGGTGATTTTGTTCGGCATACTCATTTATATTGCCGGAAGTATGCTCTGCGTATTTGCCGCCGACTTCCCTGACATGCTGATTGGCCGGGCCCTGCAGGGCATCGGCGTGGCCGGACCACGGGTTACCTCGATCGCCATTGTTCGCGACAAGTACCAGGGCGATGCCATGGCGCGGGTCATGTCGTTGATTATGATGGTGTTTATTCTGGGGCCCATACTGGCACCGGCGCTTGGTCAGGGCATTTTGTTGATCGCTGACTGGCGTTCGATCTTTGGCTGTTTGATTGGTTTGTCGCTGGTTGTTCTGGTCTGGTTTGGCTGGCGTCAACCGGAAACCCTGCCCCAAACAAAGCGACGCGCTTTTTCGCCGGGCCGGATCGCCGCTGCTGTGGTTGAGATTTTTCGGACCCGTGCTTCAATCGGCTATATCGTCATGTCGGGCCTGATCTTCAGTTCATTTGTCGGTTATCTGAATTCCGCACAACAGATCTTTCAGGATATTTACGGTCTCGGCCGTCTGTTCCCCCTGTATTTTGCGGCACTGGCTTCGGCCCTGGGGCTGGCGTCATTTTTAAATGCCCATTTGGTTATGAAATTCGGTATGCGCCGGATCTGCCGGGCGGCGCTTATCGGCGTCTGCTTCCTGTCCGTCGGCTTCACGATTATCGCCTATGCCATGGCTGGGGTGCCGCCGCTCGCTTTGTTAATGGCTTATTTACTGCCCGCATTTTTCTGTTTTGGTATTCTGTTTGGTAATTTTGTCGCCCTGTCGATGGAGCCTCTTGGCCATATTGCAGGCGTCGGTGCCTCCGCCGTCGGCTCGATCTCGTCACTTATTTCCGTTCCCCTGGGCGCGGCGATCGGGCTAAGCTTCAATGGAACCGTACTGCCTCTGGTATCCGGATTCGCCTTTTTCTCGGTGGCGGCCTTTTGTCTGATGCAATGGATTGAAGCCAAAAAACCGCCAACGAGATGAGCTGACTTCAACTGTGCGTTTAATCACAGACAGCAAGCGGCAACAGGGGTATCATGGAGGTCTATTCATCTGCAGACGGTAGCGTACCGTTAAGCCGGATTCGTGACGAAGAAAAACCGTGAACCAGCTTCGTGCTTAGGGAAAATGGATTAACCGTTTGTCATCAACAGCTCCCCTGTTATCACCAAAAAAACCGGATGGAACCACTGACTGGGATGTGGTTTTTGACGATCCCGACAAGGGGTTGATTGCGCTGATCGGCCGGGTCACGTCCGTCGATGCGCTGCGGCAATGCGGGCAGTTGATGATCCGGCGCCTGTTTACCCGTAAAAATGACCAATTGGATGTCGCGCGCTTCACCAAGGAACTGGAAGATATTGTTCCCGCTTCCGCCGCCGCAGGTGATTTACAAAAGATCAAATCCGAAGTCATCCGGATGTTGCAGCGGATCAAGGCCATACGTGTTGCCAAAGCCCGCGAATATCTGGAGAAAAAGGCAAAGGATAAGGAAGCCAATCGCAGATCCGCCGGATCAAAGGCGGCTGATACCTACAAAGTTCTCAATCATCCGAAACTGGTTCCTATTGCCGTCGTCGGTTTGCTGGCATTAATTGCACTGCTTGTTGCCTTTGTTTATTTTACGGCTTTTCACGATTCGTCGACCAATCTGACAGCCGAGCGTGAACGTGAAAATGCAATAGCCGCCGCCGATGCCGAGCAGCAACGCCTGGCGTCGGATCAGGACAAGCAAAAACTGCAGCAGGAGAAGCGCGAACAGGCTGAAAAACAGAAAACCCTGGAAGCCAAGCGCAAGCGGGACCGGATCATGCCGGCTGCCATCGTGATGCCCGGTGTTTATATTCAGCAGGAAGTTAAAGGTGTTTCCCGAAATGCCAAACTGGTTATGCCCATATTTATTCTGGACGACCGGAAAAATTTGTCGCAGATCTGCGAAATGAGGCCAAAGATAATCGATACAATCAATATAACCCTGAGCAAAAGCATAACCGCGACCGAGCAAGGAGGTGGTGCTAACTTTGACAAAATCGCCGCAACCATCCGCCGCCAGGTGAATGATTATTTGCAGAACGATACGGTCGTCAACGTCCGCCTTGTCACCGACGGCAAAACGCGCGATATGGCAACGGCAGGCGATCGTTGTACACTCGCATCAGAGCGTTACTTCGATTATATCTATCCACCTTCGACAAAGTAGCAGGAAACCCATGCCGCCAAAACGCAACCCTCTGAATTTGAACAAACTGCAATTGCGGACGCTAACACTGGTTCAGGTGCTGGCAAATGACGAGCGATCCGCGGAACGCGACCCGGATACCGGTGAGGTGACCATCAGTCAGCTGCCGCACGCCCATGGAAACCACGTTCATATTGGCGCTTTTTCTGTTTCTGCCAAGGACGCCAGTGGCCTTGGCAACCCGGCGGTCTGGACGGCGCTCAGTCGCAAGGGCCTGGCGCGGACGGGGCCGGGAACGGCGGTTATCCTGACCCCGTTGGGCTTGTCTTATGTGACCGGATTAAGTGAGCAGTTCGTGACTGAATCTGATCACTAAGTCAAATCCACTTGTCACCAGCAACGATGAGGATGATCCCCAATACCACGAGAGCGATGGTTATTGCGGTTTGCCAGGTTATGGTTTCGCGTTTGAAAACCAGATAGCCAAGGGCAATCGTAAAAATCGGCGAGCAGGCGACGATCGGCGCGATCGTCAACAGTTTGCCGCCCTGCAGAGCAGAATTCAGGGAATAGATCGAGGTTCCGTTCAATATGCCGGCAACCGCGAACCAGGCGTAGCCCCGGTTCATTCTGGGGATTTTTCGCCCTTCCAGCTTGTAGGCTGAAAATGCGATGATTGACGAAACCGTATAGGATACAAGGCCGACGTAGAGTGGGCTGGGTGCCGTTTCCATGCCGATCATGGTCAATGGATGACCAAGAGCCCTGAAAAAGGCCGCGCCCAGAGGCAGCAGGATCGCCCACAGCGGCCATCCCCGCTTGACCCCGCCGGGTTTGTAACTGGCGGTGGCGACACCGGCAACAACGGCACAGGTACCAAGGGCAATCGACGTGGTAATCCCTTCACCCAGCAGAATGATGGCGAAACCGGCTGCAAACAGGGGGTTTGTTGCTGCCAGTCCACTGGTCAGGCTTGGCCCCATGACTTTGATGCTGGTGATCGCCAGGCTGGCCGACAGGGCCGGTCGAAACAGGCCAACGCCTGCAAAATACAGGGTTCCGGCGGTCAACCAATAGGCGCTTTCCAAATACAGGGGCGAAGCCAGCCAGTAAACGGTCGCCGTCGCCAGTATGGAGACCAGGGCTGCCGTGCGCGGGTCGGCGTTCTGCAGGCCCAGGTTTTGAATTTGCATGGACAGGGCAAACAGGAAGGCTGAGAGAACGGCCAGCAAGGCAGGGCCTGTATCGCCGTCAATACTCATTGATAATTCCCGCTTAGTGGAATTGGTAAGGGGATCACCATTTACAGCGTTTTATCGACGTATTGTTTGCTTTGGATACGCAGACGGCCCAGCAGGGCCATCAGGATCACGCGAACAACCGCATCGGTTTTGCCGATAATTTTTGAAAAGACGGCTTTTGGAATAACGATTAATGTGGTTTTGCGGGCGGCCCGGGCCGTGGCCATGCGTGGCGACGAATCAATGAGCGCCATTTCACCGATGACTTCACCGGGTTTGAGCACGCTGAGGATTAATTCTGCACCGGCATCGGATTTTGATATTTCAACGGAACCGTCCTCGATGACATAGGCTTCCGCCCCTGTTTCGCCTTCCTGAAAAATCACTTCACCCGGCCTGAAGGACTTGCGCATTAGATCTTCCGCCATGATTTTTTGTGTCTCCTTCCGGGGGATGCCGTCGAGGGGGCCGTGAGCTAGCCCTTATACGCATATCAGGATTGTCGTGTTCGCATTCGCCATGGGGACGATAAACCCTTATCTACCGTTTCAAGTTGAAAAACAATCGAGACGTGGGAAAGCAGGAAATGAACTATAATTCGTCATTGATGAATGGTTTTCGGGCAACGGTTGGCTGGTTGCCTGTGGTGGTGATCGTCGCCCTGTTCGCGCTGGTCGTCTGAGCACCGTCAGAAATTGATTTACGGGCGATCTGAAGAGGACTTTTAAAACCGGGATGGTTCGCGTTAGGGTGATCACCCGGATCTTTTTGACGCTGACGATGGGTCGATATTGAGTTGCCTGACATACCTTCGGATCAAAACGACAATGCCCTGCTGGCCAAAGCCGGCAGTTACTATGACAAGGGAAAATTTGTCGACGCCGAAACCATATACCGGCAATTGCTGCTAAAATTCCCCTCCGTTCCGGAACTCCGGATCAATCTGGGGGCCGTCCTGCGGGCGCAGGGTCGGCTTGATCTGGCTGAAGCCGTGTTGCAGGAAGCGATCAATCTCGATCCCGGTCAAGTCGGCGCGACCTACAACCTGGCCAACGTTCAGCGCGATTCCCACCAGCCGGCGGCGGCGGAAAGCAGCTATCGCCGGTGCCTTGAACTGGCACCGGCATTTACCGATGCCGCTATCAATCTGGCAGATATGCTGAGCGCTGACGGCCGGGTTGAAGACGCCCTTGCGGTTTTACACAAAGCCGTGTCAATCACGCCTGGGCAGGCGGCCCTGTGGAATAATCTGGGTAACGCCCTTAAGGATCTGGGGCAACCGGACGCCGCTGAATTTCATTTATGCAAGGCTGTTGAACTGGCACCGGAAGAAGCCGGGTTTAAGCGCAACCTGGCTGCTCTGTACCTGGCACAGGGCGCCTGGGAGGCAGCTCTGTCACTGCTGGACACCGCCCTGCTCCAGGACCCGGATGATGCCGATGGTCATTGTCTCAGGGCCTTCGCGCGGCTCGCGTCCGGTGATTTTTCAGGCGGCTGGAGCGATTACGGATGGCGGTGGCGGTCGGCTGAACAGGAACCCCGGCGACCGTTTCCCCAGGCGCTCTGGGACGGCTCTCCTGGTACGGGAGAAAGGCTGCTGATCTGGGGCGAACAAGGTATTGGCGATGAAATCATGTATGCCTCGATCCTGCCCGATGTCATGGCGGCCAGCCACCGTATTGCCCTGGAGTGTGATCCGCGGCTGCAGCCGCTGTTTGCCCGGTCATTCCCCGATATCCGGGTCTTTGCCCGCAAAAATCCGCCGGACCATGAGCTCTTGTCGGCCGACTGGGATCGTCAGCTGCCGTTGGCCGATCTGGCGCGTCATTACCGCAGCGGATTGCCCGACTTTACCAACCATCAGGGCTTTATGCGCTGTCAGCAGGGTCAGCGCCGGCACCTGCGTCGGCGATATCAGGCAATGGCTGCCGGCTGCCGGCTGGTTGGTCTTGCGTGGAAAAGCCGGGCGGGACGTACCGGCTTGGGGCGGAGCCTGGATCTTGCCGATCTGGCGCCAATTCTAACCCAGCCTGATACCTTTTTTGTCAATCTGCAATATGGCGATGTGGGGCCGGAACTGGAGGCCATTGCGGATCTGTTGGGGGTCGAAATTTACAACGATCCTGCAGTCAATCAGATGGTTGATATGGATATCTATGCGGCGCAAATTGCCGCCCTTGATCTGGTGGTCTCGGCTGCCAATACCACCGTCCATGTGGCCGGTGCACTCGGCCTCCCGACCAAAGTCCTGATACCAGGAGTGGCGGACTGGCGCTGGATGTCCGGGCGCAGCGACAGCCCCTGGTACCCGTCTGTGCAATTGTTTCGAAAACTGCCTCATCAACGCCAAACAGAGTGGCTGAGCCACATTGCCCAGGAAGTGTTTTAACACATGATGCTGTTAATATAACCGGTTGATTTTAAATATGGAATTGGCATTAGTGGACAATGACGGGCGGCGTAAAACCGGTCTCCGGGTGCGATCTAAATGACGTCCAGATCGCGCAACGCCGACAGATAGTTTTTGTCCCGGCGCCAGCGTTTGACGACTTCGTAGGCGGATTCCTTATTCACATTGCGGAAAAACCGGATGGCGGTTTCAACCGACTTTTCGGTTTCGCTCTCTTTGTTGGGCCGGGCCTTGCGGCAATAGGTGTAAACCCGCTGGTACTCGTAATCACTTAAATTCAGCGCCTTGCAGGCCACCGCCAGTCCTTCACCACCGGGCTCCAGGACAAACCGCATGACCAGTTCTTCGCGCAGATGGGTGCCTTTGCTCATCAAATTAACAAACAATTTCACCTCACCGTCCTGCAGGGCCCGAATCATCAGATCAGGAGATATTTTACCATCTTTGCTGAGCTCGTCAGCCAGTCGTTCTGATTTGGTTATATTGGCTTCCTCGCCGCGGCGGTCGCCAACCGTCTCGATAACGGCATCCTCGATCAGGTCGTCAATATCGGAAAGACTGATGCCGGAATTTGCGATGATGTATTTGCGAAGCGCCGCCGACACCCACATGTACATGCGTTTCGCCATTTCCGGCTGCAGTTCCTTGCGCAGCAAAATCGGCTCCTGAAACGAATCAACGCGCTGTGACTGTTCAACCAGAAACTCCATGGTGGCGTTGGATATATTGGCATTTTCATTCTGCAGCAGCGTCTTGATGACGCGTTCGTCCCCCGTTTCAATCAGGGCATCGGTCACATCTTCGCTCACACTATGGCGGATCGCCACGGCCATCTGGTGTTCCAGGGTGCGGTTGCGGACAATTTCAATCAGGCTCTGGTCGCGCAGCACGGTGCTTTCCGTCAGGATCGGATAGGCAACCTCGATATCGTCGTTGCCCAACAGGGCAAGAAGCTCGTTCGGCGCGTCCGTCCGGTCAGCAAGCCTGGAGCTAATCACCTTGCGGACTTCCATTTCCGCATCCTTGACAATACGGTGAAGGATTTCGAACATCAGTGCGCGCTCGCGATCCGTTAACTGGTCGCCATCGCCGGAAAACAAATCGGTTACCGTTGCCGCCAGTTCGCTCCGGCTGGCCGCCGATCGTTCCCGGGCCAATTCAAGCAGGTAATTGCTATCGAAAGCTGTCATAATTGCCGTTTGTCAATGTTCATTAGAAACCAACGCCTATCCCGCGATCAAAAATGATGCAGGACACCCTAGCATTTAAACTAGCCGCAAGAAACCACGGGTACAACCAACTTCATTGTGACTGGCTATCACCGCAATTATTTGAAACACTTTCGGCTGACTGTCAGAAGGCTTGTGAACGGCTCGATGTTTTATAAACATAAACGCGTAAACCCGGGAATGACTATTGAAACCCTTGCTGTTGCCGGGATTTTATTCGTCGCCGCAGTTTTCAATGGCCCGGCTTCAGCCGACATATGCCGGCTAAATCTTCTTCCGCCACAAATTGATGTCAAAACCTATGAAGGGTCCGTCACCATCAATACCGGTCACAGCAGCTCCCAGCTGGCCGCGAAAATTGGCAGTCATGGCCGGTTGAGCCGCAATGCCGGCTGGGTAACCCGGGGGCTGACGAAAACATCCCTCGAAAGCCAGATCGAAGTCGGGGTACAGATCAGACAATTATCGAAAAACCGCTTCTGTATCGGTCTGCAAAAAGTGTCGGCGCGGATCGGTTACGATCAGTTCAAGGTTTATGTGGCGCGTGACCTTGTTCCGGGCAGTTGCGAATATCGCACGACCCTCGATCACGAACAGGCCCATGTGGCCATTTACAAGGATCAGCTGCGCCAGTTTTCCTCCCGTTTTGAACAGCGTTTACAACGGGTTGCGGCCGGTTTGCGACCGGTGTTAGTAAAATCCGAAAAATCGGGTCCGGCTTATTTTCTGCAAAAATTCAATATTGAGTTTAAACAGGTGTTCAAGCAGTTAAGCCGCGAAACCGACAGCCGGCAAAGCCGTCTGGATACCCCTGACAACTACCGGCGCGAACAGGCGTTGTGCCCGGTCCGATCGCAACGCAACAACTGATTGCGGCTATTTTTGACGATCAAGACTTCTTCCTTTGACAATGGCATCGCCGCCGAAGCGCTTGCGCACCGCATCCATGGCGCGTTCAATGTCGAGCCGGTCCTGCTGCTTCGGGTCCAGCAGGTCCGGTCGGTCGGCCTGATTTGGCGAACATAAGCGGGTTGCACCAATACCCAGTAACCGGAATTTGCGGTTTTTCAGTTCCGGTTGCAGGAGGTCTCTGGCATGGCGGAAAAGCGCGTCGGCCATCTGGGTGGGACTGGCGAGAACCCGCGAGCGGGTGATTTGTTTGAAATCCGACAACTTGAGCTTGAGGGTGATCCCGCCGCCGGCATAGTCCGCCGCTTTCAGGCGCCCCGATACTTTCTCCGATAACCGCCACAGAATGTTCAATAATTCTTCCGGGTCATTCAGGTCCGTTGCAAATGTCGTTTCAGCGGAGATCGATTTGGTTTCCGATTGCGGCTCGATTGCCCTGCTGTCTTCACCCCGTGAAAAATGAAACAGGCGCTGACCCATACTGCCATAGCGTTTGACCAGGCCGGATTCGTCGAAATGGCGAAGCTGGCCGATTGTATCGATCCCGTCCCGGGCCAGGTTTTTTTGCAGAACCTTGCCGACCCCCCACAGCAGACCGACGGGTTTATCGGCGAGAAACGCCAGTGCCTCTGATTTGCCAACCACGGAAAACCCGCGCGGTTTATCGAGATCCGAAGCAACTTTGGCTAAAAACTTGTTGTAACTGAGGCCAACCGAGGCGCTGACGCCGACTTCCGCTTCAATCCGGTTGACCAGCTTGATCAGTGTTTGTGCAGGGCTCGCTCGGTGCAGTTTTTCCGTACCCCGCAGGTCCAGAAACGCTTCATCGATGGATATCGGCTCGACCAGTGGTGTCACCTCGGACATAAGCGCACGTACCGCGTGGCCGGCGATCCGGTATTTTTCCAGATTTGGCGGAATGACAACGGCTTCCGGACAGCGCTTTCGCGCTTCAAACATGGGCATGGCGGAGCGCACCCCCTTGATCCGGGCCACATAGCAGCAGGCCGCGACAACGCCCCGGTGACCGCCACCGACAATAACCGGTTTGCCCCGAAGGCTCGGATCATCCCGCTTTTCCACACTGGCATAAAAGGCATCACAATCAATATGGGCGATGCTCAGGCAAGCCAGTTCGGTATGGGATATTTGACGGGTTGATCCACAGCCGGGACATTCGCTCAGGGGAACGTCTGTAGCGTAACCGGTTGCGCAATCTCGGCAAAGCGTGGGCATAGCGGTACGGGGCTCGCTTCAGTCTTGGTGATCGCCTATGATAGGCCCCTGTGGGGATCGCTACCAGACGGATAAGCAGGCTATTAAATGGCAACAGCTATTGCGCTTGGGGAGTGGATGCCAGACAATTGCAGTCATGGTATAATATCACACAGGCCATTGATTCAATGCGTAAAAATGCCGACGGACAGACGGTCATAGACGATCCTTTGCAGGAAGCGTTGATGGATGGACGACAATTGCGCGAGACCATCGAGGCCCTGCGTGAAGAAATGGAAAGCATGGCCGTGCAAAAGCAGCAGGCCGTGCAGGAAACCATGGCGCTTTCCTACGATGAGGTGAAGCAGCTCAAGGATACCGCCAGTGCACTTCGCGAAACACTGGACGATCTGCAGTTTGAAAAAAGCACTTCCGTCCAGGAGGCTGTCGCTGCCAATTATGATGAAATCAAGCAGCTGAAGGAAACCTCCGCGGCGTTGCGTGATTCGCTGGATGAGCTCAACTTCGAGAAAAACCAGGCGGTTCAGGCCGCTGTCGCAGCGGCGCATGATGAAATCACCCAGCTCAAGGATACGGCGACGGCGCTGCGCGACAGTCTGGAAGAACTGCGGTTTGAGAAGGACCGCATGGTGCAGGA
The DNA here is from genome assembly GCA_013203595.1 of Rhodospirillales bacterium. Lineage (GTDB taxonomy): Bacteria > Pseudomonadota > Alphaproteobacteria > Rhodospirillales > Casp-alpha2 > JABMNT01. The sequence continues at coordinate 896 of JABMNT010000201.1, read as the reverse complement.
GGCCGTGGCCCGTTCCAATGATGAAATTGTACAGCTTAAATCGACCATTGGTGCACTCCGTGATGAACTGGAGGACATGCGCTTTGCCAAGGATGAGGACGTCCAGTTGATCCGGGCGGAAGGTTTGGACGAAAGCACGCAACTAAAGAATACAATCGCTGCGTTGCGTGAGGAACTGGATGGTATTAAGTTTGATTACGAAGATCAGTTGCAGGAACAGGAACGTTCATCACGTGATGAAATTCGGCAACTGAGGGAAACCATCGCCGCCTTGCGCGATGACCTGGAGATAAAAAATGGCGAGTAGCTTACGTCCCAAACCCGACGATCGACCGCCCATTAAATCGCGGTCGTCGCGTGATCAGCTGGACTCGGGCGCACGTCTGGCACTGGCTGACAAGAAGCTGAAACAGGCTGAAATGCTGTTGTCGGTTTCACGCAAGGTTGCCGCCATTGAAAGCCTTGATGAAATTCTCAAGACCCTGGTCGAAATGACAACCTATGAACTGGGGGCCGAACGCGGCAGTTTGTTTTTAAACGACGCGGCAACCGGCGAGCTTTATTCCCGCGTTGCCCAGGGTACGTTTTCCCGTGAAATCAGGATTCTCAATACCACCGGCGTTGCCGGCGCCATCTTCACCAGTGGAAAAGGCGAAATCATTGATGACGCCTATGGGGATCCGCGCTTCAACCGGACCATTGACGAGCAGACCGGATTCGTAACCAAGAATATTCTCTGCGCGCCGGTGCGCACCGTAAAAAACGAGGTGATCGGCGTCATCCAGGTTCTCAACAAGATGGAATCCCGGTTCACGATCGAGGATCTGAAGCTGCTGGAAGCGATGACGACGCAGGCCAGTGTCGCCCTGCAAAGCACCCAGTTTGTCGAGCGCATG
>JABMNT010000200.1 GCA_013203595.1 Rhodospirillales bacterium | reverse complement strand
TGGAAGATTTATGCCTAAAACATCATCAAAACTCCCTTTTTAGAAAATCTCAACTGCAAAAGGACGAATCGTATCGGCGCAAGATTATTTAGAGAGAAAAGTTACGCGGGAAAACAAGAATTTTGCAACTGGCTCAAATAATCAAACGGGACGAGGTTGGGTTTATGAGTGAAGAAAAAATCGGCCTCGTTCCGGCAGGGGAAGAGGGGCGGTATGCAAACCGCCTCTCGCATCCTGTCCTGGGCCCTCTTGTGGCTGTTGTCGCGACACTGACCACGGTCGTGCATATCTATTTTAATTCCATTGGTTTGATCTCCGAATTACGGTTCGCAGCGATCCATTTTGGCCTGTTCGGACTTTTGTGTGCACTGCTCTATCCGGCACGGAAGCAAAGCAAAACCACAAACCTGGGTGTTGTTTTCGATATCACACTTGGCGCAATGACATTGTTTTGCGGGATTTATTTTCTTTTCAATGACACGGCTTACTGGGACCGGGGCGGAGAGATGTCGTCATTCGACTGGTATGTCGCCATCACCGCGATCGTGCTTGCGTTGGAAATGTTGCGTCGCGCAATGGGATGGATGATCCCCCTATTGATCATCATCGCATTGAGCTATGCGGCTTATTGGGGAAAGCATATTGATGGTGTATTTCGTTTTCCCGGAATTTCATTCGATGAACTTCTCGCCCGGGCCTATTTTGTCGATCTCGGTTTGTTCGGAGATATCGCGCAAATATCGATGACCTATGTGTTTATGTTTGTTTTGTTTGGAAGTTTTCTCGTCAAATCGGGTTCCGCCGAGTTTATTATTAATTTGGCCCGCGCCGTTGCCAGAAAGGCGATTGGCGGCTCTGGCATTGTCGCGGTTTTAGGGTCGGCCTTAATGGGATCGATTTCCGGATCCGCGGTGGCGAACGTGGTGACAACAGGCGTAATTACGATTCCCCTGATGAAGCGCTCCGGGTTTTCGCCTCGTTTTGCAGCCGGAGTGGAAGCGGCTGCCTCAACAGGTGGCCAGTTACTGCCACCGATTATGGGGGCCGGTGCCTTTGTCATGGCCAGTTATACGCAGATTTCATATTTGACCATTGCGGCAATGGCCCTGCTTCCAGCCCTTCTTTATTTTGCGTCGGTCCTCTTTTTTGTTCGAATGGGGGCGATTAAGCACAATCTGGATGAATATGAGGATGCCGAAGCGCCCGTTTTATCAAAAGTTTTGAAGGAAGGCTGGTTCACACTTATGCCGATCGGCGTTTTGGTGGTTTTTCTGGTTATCGGCTATACGGCAACCTACGCAGCAGCGGGCGCGATCCTGGCGACCATCGTACTTTCATGGTTTTCGCGTAAGAATCGAATGGGACCGAAGCAAATTTTGGAAGCAATGATTGATGGTTCGCGTAATGCGGCATCGACGGCAATATTGCTGGTTTCCATCGGTTTGTTCGTCGGCATATTAGGCACCACCGGCTTTGGCGCTGTGTTTTCGTTGATGATTATCGATTGGTCAGGTGGCAGCCTCATTGTGATGCTGGTTCTTATAACACTGGTCTCTCTCGTCTTGGGCATGGGATTGCCTGTGACTGCTGGCTACATTGTTCTGGCAACAATTTCAGCGCCTTCTCTGGCTGATTTAATTACCTCAAACAACTTTGCTGAACTGCTGATGAACGGGCAGGTTCCAGACGGTGCCCGTGCAATTTTACAGATGATCAACCCCGAATTTTCCAAGATGCTTGAAGCAGGTATTTCCAGCGAACAGGCTTCACAAATTATTGCCAACCTGCCGATCGAGATAAGAGCGGTTTTACGCCCCATGGTTCTCAGTCCTGAGCTTATCGCATCGTCTCTTCTTTCAGCGCATATGATTATTTTTTGGATATCCCAAGACAGCAATGTCACACCACCCGTCTGTCTGCCCGCATTTGCCGCTGCGGCTATTGCGGGAAGTCCGCCGATGAGAACAGGACTGACTGCGTTCGGGTTGTGTAAGGGGCTTTATATCGTGCCATTGCTGTTTGCATTCACACCCATACTGGGCGGCAATTGGTTGGAAATGATGGAAGTCTTTGTTTTTGCACTAATCGGCATGCATGCGCTTTGCGCGGCCATGACCGGGGTTGTCGAAAGAGCGGTCGCCTTATGGATGCGTATTCCCCTGGGCGCACTTGGTATCTTTCTGCTATGGTCATTTGAAGTTGAGTACAAAGTTGTTCCTGCCCTGATTTATCTCGTGTTTGTATTTGCTGACTGGAACGCCAGAGAAAAAAGTGCGGCCGGTATTAAAGAATAATTTTCCGCCAAACGATAACTGCAGAATATTCCACGAAACAAAACTTAACCAGCCAACTGCCCCTTTGATCGGCAAGGTGATGGTCACATTGAGGCTTTTAAAATTGGTCGCTATGAAAACAAGGCGACCTGGCCTGTTCACTGAGTGCCTTTAGGGCAAAAAATTTGAGTTATACAGATCAGGTTTGAAGGTCTACAAATTATGACCTCCCTCTTTCAATCAACCCTGAAATAAGATCAAATACGGTTATGATACTGACACTTACATTCATTTTTGTCCTGTTACTGCTTTCTGCGTTATTTTCCGGTGCCGAAACCGCACTGACGGCTGTATCGCGTCCCTACATGCACCAGTTGGAACAGACCGGAAATAAACGGGCTGGCACCATCAATGCATTGCATGCTGAAAAGGAACGCCTGATCGGGACGATTCTGCTCGGCAACAATTTGGTCAACATCATGGCATCGGCCATGGCAACCAGCGTGCTGATATCCATATTCGGCGAAACCGGTGTGATTTATGCAACCATCGCCATGACCCTGCTGATCCTGATTTTCTCCGAAATCCTGCCGAAAACCTATGCCATCCATAACGCCAACTCCACGGCCCTGTCGATCGCGCCGACAGTCCGTATCGTGGTCATGCTTTTCACCCCAATGACGTCGCTTATTAATGTGCTGGTTCGCGGCATATTCAAGCCGTTCGGCGGTGATTATCGAACCTCGGATGCTTTTGGAACAGGTGATGAAGAATTACGCGGTGCCATTGAGCTGCATGCCGGCGAGGATGAACAGGCCGTGCGTCACAAGCGCAACATGTTACGCAGTGTTCTCGATCTGGCTGGCGTGCAGGTCTCAGAAATCATGACCCACCGCCGAAATGCAACGACAATTGATGTCGGCCTGCCGGAATCGGAAGCCATCGACCAGATTTTGGCCAGCCCTTATACGCGCATTCCCCTGTGGCGCGATGACCCGGATAATATCGTCGGCGTCCTGCATGCAAAGGCCCTGTTGCGGGAAATTCGAATTCAAAGCGGTAAGTCAACCTCGATCGATCTGGTTGGTCTGGCCGCCACCCCCTGGTTTATCCCGGAGCAAACGCTGCTTTTGGATCAACTGGAAGCTTTCCGGCAGCGCCGCGAACACTTTGCCATTGTTGTCGATGAATACGGGGGCCTGATGGGCATTGTCACCCTGGAGGACATTATCGAAGAGATTGTCGGCGATATTGATGACGAACACGACTTGACCGTGGAGGAAGTCCTGCGCGAGCATGACGGAAGCTTTATCCTCGATGGCAGTACAACCATTCGTGATTTGAACCGGCAATACGACTGGGCGCTTCCGGATGAGGAAGCCGCCACCCTGGCCGGGCTGATTCTCCATGAATCACGACGAATTCCCCAGGTCGGCCAAAGTTTCATGTTTCATAAATTCAGGTTCGACATTCTCGAGCGGCAGCGCAACCAAATCACCTCCATTCGGGTGACTCCCCATTCACCTGACGATGATTCCTGAGATAATAAACAGCGCTGATTTTTTATAAAACCGTTTTCCGCTTGCGCTCCCCCCCCTGCCTTGCCCTAGAATTAACTATCCCTGTGGCATTAACGAGGAAAATGGAAATGCAGAGAAAAATCGTTCCCAATATCGTTGAACGCATTAATGTCGCAGCAGTGGTTGTCAGTGATACCGTCTTTGATGCTGCGAAAATAATGGCTGATAGAAATATTGCGGCACTCGTCGTGGTTGATGGGCAAGGAAGCCTTATTGGCATTGTTACCGAGCGTGATATGACCCAGCGGGTTATTGCTGCCGGGCTCGACGGCAAGACCACACCGGTTGCCGATATCATGACCCGGAATCCGGACACCTTGTCGCCGGATGATTCAGCGGGCGATGCCCTGGAGCTTATGCAGACCCGTAATTACCGGCACCTGCCGGTGACGGAAAATGGCAAATGCATTGCCATCGTATCGATCCGTGATTTGTATGCGGCGGTCAAGGAAGCCCTGGAGGAAGACATCAGGGAAACAGAAGCCTTTGTTTTTGGCGACCGTTACGGGGCCTGAGGCGATTCCAGTGCCTCTGAAAACGGCCTATTCGTAATATACACTGTGCCTGTAAAGGTGGCGATGGCCTCGGCGTTGCGTGTGATGTTGACCTGGTAGACCGCCGTTCGCCGGTTTTCTGCAAATTTGAACGCGCTCGCGCGGATCCGCTCACCCTGGTCAACGCGGGCGACAAAGGCGATATGCGCATCAATGCCGACACGCATCGATTGCTCCGTATTGGAGGCAAGGCCGAATGCCATATCTGCCAATGAGAAGATCGCGCCGCCATGCACGGCCCCCAGAAAATTCAGATGCCGGTCTTGGATTTCCATCTCCATGACTGCACGTCCCTGGCCAACCTCAACCAGTTCAATGCCCAGATGCCGGGCATAGCCATCCTGGTTAAAAAGTGCCTGCGCCCTGGCCTGCTGCTCGCTCATCGGCCTGTCCTCACACCATGATCAGGGGATGGCCAAAGCCCAGTTCAGCCCGCAGCCGCGTGCACATTTCACCCTGGGTGACACCGGCACTCGCCGCCTCTGCAATTTTTTCCATAATATTAAGCGCCGGATCCGCCGCGGCCATGGACAAACCATCGAGGGCGCGCTGCACGTCTGCGGCCGAGCGTTCCGCCTTAAACCGTTGCAGGATGCCGAGCTGCTCTTCAATCAGCTTCATGTCAGGCCGGCTGAGCGGCGGCACCGGATCATCATGGCTGTCGGTAAAGGCATTAACACCTATAATTTTTTCCTCTCCCTTGTCAATTTTATCCTGATATTCGAGGGCGGACTTGCCGATCATCTGCTGCACCAGGCCGCTTTCAACAGCCCTGAACATGCCGCCTGCCGCATCAACAACGGCGATCACCTCCAAAATTCTGGCTTCCATTTCGTCGGTCAGTTGTTCCACATAATAGGACCCGCCGAGGGGATCAATGACATCGGCCAAATGCGCCTCTTCGCGCAATATGTTCTGCGTGGCGACGGCAATTCTGGCGGCCCCTTCGGTGGGTGTGCTCAGGACTTCGTCATAGGCATCGGTATGCATCGATTGCAGGCCACCGAGAATTCCGGCGATCGCCTGGGTCGCCGTGCGGGCGATATTGTTCAGTGGCTGCTGGCGGGTCAGATCAACCCCGGAGGTCTGTGCATGGAACTTGAACCGGCGTGAGCGGGGATTTTCGGCGCCAAAACGCGCCGCGGTCAACCGGCTCCACAGCCGCCGGCCGGCCCTGAATTTTGCAATTTCCTCGAAAAAGCTGATGGAGATATCAAAGAAAAAGGTAAAGCGCGGCAAAAAATCATCCGCTTTCAGCCCGCGCGCCTGCAGGTCCGCCCCATACTGAAGGGCCGTACACAGGGCAAACCCCATGGCCTCCGCCGGTGTCGCGCCGGATTGCTGCATATGTTGGCCGACAATCGATATGGGATTCCATTTCGGCAAATGCCGCCCGGCAAAAACCACATGGTCGACGAGAACCCGCCGCGAACCCTCCAGTGCCAGCCGGAAGAACATATGGTTGGCGACAAAATGGGAAATATAGTCACTTTGGTTGGAAGTTCCCGACAGGCTTGCCCACGGCACGCCCCGGCGCTTGGCAACACCCAGCAACATCCCCTGCAGGGTGAACGGCAACGGATCGTTCAGACTGATCGAGGTGCGGTCAATGGGGAACCCCTTGAGGCATTGGTCCATATCATCGATGGTATTGATCGTCGTCCCGCAGGTTCCCAGCAACAGCGGGTCCACTTCATCGATGTCGTATCCCCGGTAAACCGAATTGCACGGGATCATGCTTAAGGCCGTGGCGCCGGCGCCGGCAATTTCGTGCATGCGCGCGTTATATTCCTTCGGCGTGGCCAGCCCCACCAACTGGCGCTGACTCCACGACCGACCGCGGTGCATGCTGGCGTAGATACCACGGGTATGCGGAGACTGCCCCGGATAGCCGTCGCCATCGCCGGTTTTGCCTTCGCGGTCGGCCGCCGTATAGAGCGGCCTGATTTCGATGCCGGACCGGTTGAACCGCCGCTCATCAGGCCCGACCTGGGACTTGTATTCGCGTTCCCACAAGCTGCGCGCACTATCGGATTTCTGCTCGGTCATTTCGGCTCCTCCGTTACATCCGGCTGCCCGGCGCCGCGCTGTTCACTGATTTTGGCAATCAGCGTGCGGACAATCTCGGTGCGGGTGCTGCCGGGATGAAAAACCGCCGCAACACCTGCGTCTTGCAGCATTCGGACGTCCTGATCGGGCACAATTCCACCCACCACCACTACCACATCATCCATATTCTGGGCCCGCATCTGATCGATCAGTTTGGGCACCAGCAGATGATCCGTTGCCAGAGAACTGATGCCGATGGCGTCAACATCTTCATCCATGGCCTTACGAACGACACTGGCGATTTCCTGCCAGGGTGCGGTGTAAATTACTTCCATTCCCGCATCCCGCAAATACCCGGCCACCAGCCTCGACCCCCGGTCGTGTCCATCAAGGCCGATCTTGGTGACCATGACTTTCGGGCGGCGCCCCAGTCTGGCGGAAAGGGCATGGACATCTTCGCAATCTGCCATCACTTGCTCACTCATCAGCGTCCCGTCCTTGCTCGCAACCCGTTTGCACCAGTTCCAGAAACCCAGCGGCGATTTCCGCCGGTTGTTGGCCGCCCGCACGGTACCACATGGGTGACCAGTTGAGTGCGCCCAGCAAAAGCAGGCGCAGGTGGCGCCGCTTGGTTGCAGAGGAAATACCAAGATCGTCAATCAATCGGCGGAAAATATCTTCATAGCCATTTCGCGCCTGACGGAAGCGCTGGTGTCTGGGGTCATCAACCGGCAACAATTCACGCAGAACAACCTGCGCATAGTCACCGCCGTTCAGTATTTCCTGCAGATGTGCGATCATTGCCGCCTGCAGCCGCTGCCGGGGAGGCTGAGCCGAATTTATGGCCTGCTCGACGCTTCGGGTAATCCGCCGAATGCCTTCCTCGTGGACAGCGACCAGCAGCTCGCTTTTTGCCTCAAAATGATAATAGATCGAGCCGGCCTTTATCCCGACATCGGCCGCGATATCGCGCATCGATGTGCCAGCATATCCCTGAGCACTGAATCGAGCGGCCGCTGCATCCAGCAAATTCATCCGGTTGTCCCCACGCCCGTCGCCGACCACGGCTTTGGCATTAACGGCCATCTGCTGAGCCAACCGGGGAAATAGTCATTGCGCACCTCATTTTCTACCTAACGTTTGTTAGATTACGAGCGGCAACGAAAAATATCAATGCAATTCAATGCGTGGCTGGCTGGCGTCAATGGCCGGTTGAAACCCTGCCATTTGTTGCATCGTCGACGCCATTACATGAAAACCCGCTTGCGCCTGGGGCAGTGCATGACCACTCTAGGGGAAGAAAAATCACACCACCAAGGATCCCGCCATGCCCATTTCGAAACCCGTCGCCCGCGACCACATTCACACACGATCCATTCAATGCACCGGCTATAAGCGCCAGGACGGGTTATGGGATATTGACGGAACGATGACCGATACAAAAACCTACACGTTTGAAAATCTGGACCGCAGCGACATCCCCAGCGGCGAGCCGATCCATCATATGGTCATGCGCATAACCGTCGACGATGATCTTGTCGTCCATGCTGCGGAAGCGGCGACGGAATTCGCCCCCTACCACATTTGTGGTGACATCACGCCTACATTTGCAAAGTTAGAGGGACTGCAGATCGGCCCGGGCTGGCGACGTCAGGTCAATCAACTGATGGGCGGTACCGGCGGCTGCACCCACCTGCGCGATATGCTGATTGGCCCGCTGGCGGTAACCGCCTATCAAACCATTATTCCCATGCGACGAAAAATGCGGGGCCCCACCACGGAGCAGCCGACCCGGCGCCCCGCCATCATCGGGACCTGCCACGCCTACGCGCCAGACGGCCCCGTTGTCGAGCGCCAGTGGCCGCAGTTTTTTGAACAACCAGAGTAAATCCTCATGTTAAAATCACGCCTGCAGGCAATAAACCTCAACCGCTGTGAATTTTAATCTGTGACAACAAAGGCTGTTTGTTAGATTCAGAAAAGGCTCCCGCATCGATGGCGGCTTTACGGAAATAGCTGACAATAAACGCCCGCACAGCAGACGTCCGACTCGATCCCTGACGCTGCTGTTCGATCATTGAACAAAGCACGTGCAACGTCAGATTTTCAAATCTGCAAATATCATCAAGCGCCAGCCAACTTGCACGTTCAAGCCGTATGCTGGTGCGTCGCCCGTTAACGGTAACATTTTTACTGATCAAGGAATTTTTTAAAACAGTCATTTGGATCCCAAACATTTTCGATTAATTGAACTATCCAACCGATAGCTTTAATCAGGCTATAGGATATTCTTGATTTTGTATTAATATCCCGTGACGGCGGAGAATATACAATCTTTACGATCTGTTGAACAGAAATATAAACATTAATCGGCCAGAATCCATGGGCTTTTGCGATTTTGAATTGTTTTTCAACGCGCTACAGACCTTGAATTTCCCCTGTTTTCCAACGAATTGCGATGCTGAACCCGGAACTTGCCTAGGGCCATTGGCTCAGACATAGTATATCCATGCCGATGGAACTCGAATTTGAACTGCTCAAACGTCAGCAGCCGTCTCAGGACTCAGGCCAGCGCTGTTGCGAGTGGCCGGAGTGCAAGGAGGAAGCAGCCCATCGCGCGCCTAAATCCAGGGATGAACTCAATAACTATCGCTGGTTCTGCATCTTTCACGCCCGCGAATATAACCGCTCGTGGAACTATTATGCGGGTATGAGCGACGAGGAAGTTGAAGCCGATGTCCGTCAGGATACGGTCTGGCAGCGGCCGACATGGCGAATAGGACGCAATGATCCGGGCGGTCCCGACTACACGGTGCATGGTGAATTCATCCATGACCCCTTTGATTTATTAAAACAGACCCATACCAGTTCCGCCAGCCGGCCCATGGATCCGGGCTATACCGCAGAGCAGCGCCGCGCCCTGATCATATTTAATATGGAGCGTCCTGGCGACGTTGATTCGATAAAGCAGCGCTACAAGGAATTGGTTAAACAGTATCACCCGGACACCAAATCAGCGACCGCCCGCTCCGACGAAAAAATCAAGGACGTCAACGAAGCCTATAAAATCCTGATGGCCTTTGTCAGCCGCTGACCCCCTTCAGGACGTCATCGGACCGGTCGGCCATTGACGCCTGATTGTATGGTAACAATCAGCTGATTTCGGCCATTTTCTTAACAAAAAAGCCCATGATCCTTGAAAAACGCCCAAATTATCTATTGAATCTTGACTGAACCCGCCTGACCCCGTAGGTCATTTACCCTTGTCGCTTTTTGATATGCGGCCATTCCAATTAACATCCTTTGAACGGAATTTTTTTGATGACGACGACAGCCGATGCCGCAGCTCCCCTGATGCCACAAGAACCAGACATCACGATATCAGTGCGTCAGATTTTCGGTCTCGACAGCGACCTGGAAGTCCCCGCATTCAGCGAGACCAGTGAACATGTTCCTGATATTGATGAGTCCTATCGCTTTGACCATGATACGACGATGGCGATTCTGGCCGGTTTTTCCCATAACCGCCGGGTCATGATCCAGGGCTACCACGGAACCGGTAAATCGACACATATCGAACAGGTTTCGGCGCGTCTGAACTGGCCCTGTATCCGCGTCAATCTGGACAGTCACATCAGCCGCATCGACCTGGTCGGCAAGGACGCCATTGTTTTGCGCGACGGTAAACAGGTTACGGAATTTCGCGAAGGTATTCTCCCCTGGGCGCTGCAGCATCCGACGGCTCTGGTGTTTGACGAATATGATGCCGGACGACCGGACGTGATGTTTGTTATTCAGCGTATTTTGGAAGTCGAGGGTAAATTGACCCTGCTCGACCAAAACCGGGTGATTACACCGAACAAGTATTTCCGTCTGTTCTCCACCACCAATACAATTGGCCTGGGCGATACCACCGGTCTTTACCATGGCACGCAGCAGATCAACCAAGGGCAAATGGACCGCTGGAACATTGTCGCCACCTTGAACTATCTGCCCCATGACGCGGAAAAAGATATCGTATTGGCCAAACTGCCGCAGTATTCGAGCAAGGAAGACCAAGACCGCATTTCGGCGATGATCGAACTGGCAGACCTGACCCGCGCCGGCTTCATGAACGGCGACATTTCAACGGTCATGTCGCCACGTACGGTTATCACCTGGGCGGAAAATGCGGATATCTTCAATGATGTCGCCTTTGCCTTCCGGGTCACCTTCCTGAATAAATGTGATGAATTGGAGCGCAGCGTCGTCTCCGAATACTATCAGCGCGCCATGGGCGAAGAATTGCCGGATTCTGCCAGTCGCGTTCTGGTTCGCTAGCGGCGGCATCCATGCAAGCCGAAGACCCAAATGAGCTGATCAAGCGTGTGACGGCGGCGACCTTAAAAGCCGTCGCCGGTCATATAGACGAAGAAGTGAGCGTAAATTTTTCCCCGGGCGGCGCCAGCCTGTCGGGGAATCAGGTGCAATTGCCGGCTCCGGCGGGGACCTTTGATCAGGCCGCGTTTACCAAATTGCGCGGCGCCGCAGATGCCATGGGGCTTCGCCTGCGTTACCACGACGAAAAAATCCATCGCGAGCATATGCCACCGGGCCCGGACGCCCGTGCCGTTTACGATGTGCTGGAACAGGTGCGCTGCGAAAGCCTGGGCGCCAACCGGCTGAACGGTGTCTCGCAAAATTTGAACGCCCTGCTCGAGGAACGCTGCCAGGCCCGTGGCTACGCCGGTGTTACGGAAAAGAATCCGGCCATGCTGCCGGATGTGATCGGCCTTCTGGCCCGCGAACATTTGACCGGCGAACATACACCGACCGCGGCTAAACCGCTGGTCGATCTGTGGCGGCGCGAGATTGAGGCGAAAATTGGTGACAAGTTTCGCGCCATGAATGGTTGTGCGCTCGATCAGGAGGCTTTTTCCGACCTGGTCTTTACCATGATCGAAGAGCTCGAACTGATTGATGACGACAGCCAGCCCATGGATTCTGAAGACGACGCCCAGTCTGATGAAGGCGGCGATGATGCCAGTGATGAAGGCACCGATTCCTCTGATTCGGAGGCCAGTGACGACAGTGCCATGAGCGGCATGCAGGGCGAAGCGGAATCCGGTGAAGACAGCGAGTTTTCGGACGGCGGCGATGATGACATGATGGCCGGTGCCAGCGAGGACGAGCCGGCCGGGCCAAGCCTGTGGGACGACGGCAACCGCCGCAACGACGAGGACCCCGGCCTGCGCTACCACCCCTATACCACCGAATTTGACGAGATCGTCGATTCCGAAGACCTCTGTGATCCCGAAGAACTGGCCCGCCTGCGTCAGCAACTGGACCAGCAGCTGGCGAACCTGCAGGGCGTTGTCTCCCGCCTGGCCAACCGCCTGCAGCGGCGCCTGCTGGCCAAACAGACCCGCTCCTGGGAGTTCGATCTGGAAGAAGGTATTCTGGATGCCGGACGGCTGTCGCGCGTCGTCACCGACCCGGTCCATCCGCTGTCTTTCAAACTCGAGCGCGATACCGATTTTCGCGATACCGTGGTCAGCCTGCTGATCGACAATTCAGGCTCCATGCGCGGGCGGCCGATTACGGTTGCCGCCATGAGTGCCGACATTCTGGCCCGCACCCTGGAACGCTGTGGCGTCAAGGTTGAGATACTGGGTTTCACGACCCGGTCCTGGAAAGGCGGCTCATCGCGCGAAAAGTGGGTTGCCGACGGCAAGCCAAAAACCCCGGGCCGCCTCAATGATTTACGCCACATCGTCTACAAGGGTGCCGATCAGCCATGGCGGCGGGCGCGCAAGAATTTAGGCCTGATGCTGCGCGAAGGACTGCTCAAGGAAAACATTGATGGCGAAGCCCTGCTGTGGGCCCACCAGCGCCTGATGGGCCGCCCCGAACAGCGGCGGATCCTGATGGTGATCTCCGATGGCGCCCCGGTTGATGATGCAACGCTGAGCGCCAATCCGGGTAATTTCCTGGAACGCCATTTGCGCGATGCCATCGATTTCATCGAGAACCGCTCGGATGTGGAAATCACCGCCATCGGCATCGGTCACGATGTGACCCGCTACTACCGCCGCGCCGTGACCCTGATCGATGCCGAGGAACTGGGTGGCACCATGATGAATGCCCTCGCCGACCTGTTTGACGAGGACACGAAATCCCAACGCGGCAGGCGTTAATACGGCCGGCCTGCTCAATCAGTGCGTTACTGATATCATTTCCATTCCCCGACCTTGAGCCCCGTCTGCCGGTGCCTGTATGCATTGCCAACAAGACTTAGCTTTTTTGGCATTCCCGTCGTATTATTGGTCGGTCCGGTACATGAAATTTGGCGATTAACAGAATGCTGTCTCGAATCATCACCGTTTTGCTGGTTACCCTCGGATATGTATCCGCAGGGGCCGCTGTGTCCGCAGCGACGACGCCTGAAATTGCCCGTACCCACAGGGGCATCAACATCATCGCCATGCCGCTGCCGGCGGACAACACCTTCGATATTGATCTGTACACGCCGGCGCAGGCGGTAGACGCCCTGCAGCAGGCCATTGATCTGATTTATGCGCAGTCCAAATTCAGTGTGGCGGCGTTCGAACGCCTGAAAAAAGCGGGCAAGGTGACCGTTGTCTATGATCCGGAATTTCCGAAAGAACAGCTGTCCTCGGTCACCATCGCCGCTTTTTTTCCGGATTTTTTCCAGAAGGAAGGTCATCTGAAAGAGTTCCTGGTGGTTGTCGGGCGCTATGGCGTGAAATGGCCCATTGATAAACTGGCCGCCGTTGTTGTTCATGAACTGGGCGGGCATGGCTATCAGCATTTGCGCGGCCGGACCAAAACAGACCGGAAAATTGACCGCGAATGCGAAGCCCAGCTGTATGAAGAAGCCGCCCTGCAGGATTTCAAGGTCGCCCGCGCGACAGCGGACATGATTCGCTTTCGCCGCGAAATGCAGACCAACTGGTGCTCGGATTTTCGCCGCTACATGCACGACAGAGACCCCAAACTGATGGCCTTGTGGAACAATGGAAAACCCTTTGTCAGCGACCTCCTGGCCGTTTTTGAAGATTACCTGACCCATCTGCAGGACACCGGTGTTTCCGGTGATGCGGTCGCTGCTGTCGCCAAGAAACGCCAGTTGGACCTGCTTGAGATGGGTGAAAAGGCCAAACACAATAAATCGGGACCTGATCTCTATGCGGTGGCCCAGCGCCATTTCAATGGCATGGGCACGCCAAAAAGCCTGAGCAAGGCCCGCTCCTGGTTTTTGCTGTCGGCGAACACGGGATATCCACCGGCGCAGCTGGCCATGGGCCTGATGCTGGAACACGGTCTGGCTGGCAAGCCGGACAACAGCGCCGCCTATAGCTGGTATTTTCTTGCCGCCGGGAACGGTATCGCCAAGGCAAAGCAGCGCCTGGAAGCGTTGTCATCAAAGCTGTCGCAAAGTGAAATCGAAAAAGCAAAAGCCCAGGCGCGGGCTGAAAACCCGGGGAACGGATGATATGGCAAACCGTCTGACTGTCGCCGTTTGCGCCCTGTTCGCGATCCTGACTGGCCTGCCCGATCCGGCCAGATCCGAGCCGATTGTTGTCGGCTACAAATCGATCGATCTTGATTCGGAGAATCCCGATAACCGAACAACAGGGGCGCTGCTGTACCGGGGCGGCCTTGTCCTGAGCTCAGCGGAATCCCGCTTCGGCGGGTTTTCGGCTCTGGGAATCAGCGCCGACGGCAAACGGCTGATCAGCCTGTCGGACCGGGGCCATCGGCTCAGCGCCCATTTGCTTTATGATGCCGCCGGCGACCTTATCGGCCTGGAACAGACGGATCTGTCGTCGGTTGCCGGGCTGGACGGGCGGCCTCTGAGCTCAAAATACCAATCCGATATTGAATCCATGAGCCCGGGCGTCGAAGGCGAGATTATCGTCAGCTTCGAGCGCAACCACCGGCTCTGGCGCTATCTGCCCGGGCAAACCACGCCGGAACCGCTGCCGCCGCCTGAAGGCCTCGACCGCCTGCCTGCCAACAGCGGCATTGAAGGGTTGACCCTGCTTGATGACGGCCGCCTGCTGGCCCTCTCGGAGGGCTCCGAAAAAGCCGACAACGCCATTGGCTGGGTCAGTGACACCGGCGGCTGGTCGCCGCTGACCTATCAGCTCACCGACGGTTTTCGGGTCACCGGTGCCGCCACCCATCCGCACGGTGATGTGTTTGTCCTGGAGCGGTATTTTACGCTGCGCCAGGGGCTTGCTGTTCGCATAAAACGGGTCCCCGCGCGGCACATCCTGGCCGGCGCCGAACTGCATGGCG
Source organism: Rhodospirillales bacterium (assembly GCA_013203595.1). Lineage (GTDB taxonomy): Bacteria > Pseudomonadota > Alphaproteobacteria > Rhodospirillales > Casp-alpha2 > JABMNT01. Next base: position 34,275 of record JABMNT010000200.1, on the reverse strand, counting down.
AGCTCATTGCCGAACTGCGTTCGCCGCTGCATGTCGACAATTTTGAAGGAATTGAAATGCGCACAACGGCCGATAACCGAACCTTTGTATATCTGATTTCCGATGATAATTTTAATCCCCTGCAATCGACACTGCTGATGATGTTTGAGGTGCTGGCCCCATGACCCCCCAATCTCTGGCGCGCACCGTGCTGGCTGTTGTCCTGGTGGCATCTGCCATCCCTGCCGGTGGCGGCGCAAAGGCCCAGGACAGAAAAGCCTATTCGGAACCGCAATTGCTGAAGCAATCCGGGCCGCACTTTTCCATGCCTGGCGATCTCGCCATAACACCGGACGGCAGCTATTTGCTGGTCGCCGATACGGGCAACAATGAAATCAAGGTTCTGCAGCCCGGCACTCTCGACATTGTCTCGCGGTTCGGCGACAGCTCGCTCGACACGCCGCAACGGCTGGAGTTTACGTCCGATGGGCTGCTGCTGGTCGCCGACCGCAACGACACCCGGGTCACCGTCTACAAATTTAACGGCGTTTACCGGGACGGCAGTGCGAATGTGAAACAATTGGAAGTGCGCCCGGCCACGATAACACCGCCACCCGAACCACCCTCCATCACCGACGCCAACGGCCTCCGCTATGTGATCGAGATGGATGAGAACCGGATCATGATTTTTGACGAGGACCGCAATCAAATCAGCGCCTACGGGGCCGACCATCTGAATGCACCCAATGCCGTGGAAACCGTCGGCCGCTATTTCTGGATCGCCGATACCGGCAACAACCGTATCCTGCTGCTGAAAGCCCCGCTCCCCAACGGGCCTTAGTGACTGTCCGTATCAATAAGAAAAACACTGAGCCCAGCCAATAAAAAAGCCCGCAAATGCGGGCTTTTTCAACTCTTCATACGAATGCTTGATTAAGCGGCTTGCTTGGCAATCGCATTTTTGACGCGCTTCTTGAGGCGTCGAATTTCGGTTGTCATATCATCGGTTGGCGAATCCAGCAAAAATGCATCCAGCCCACCTTTGTGCTCAACAGTGCGGATGGCGGCTGTGCTCAAGCGTAAACGCACGGACGTGCCCAATGCTTCGCTCAACAGTGACGCAACCTGCAAATTGGGCAAAAACCGCCGACGGCTTTTATTGTGGGCGTGGGAAACATTATTCCCGGCTTGCACCCCTTTGCCGGTAAGTGCGCAACGTCTGGCCATTTGGCGTTCCTTTTCTAATAATCCAGTGCCAAGGCTGCATCAGCCCCGGACCGGGCGGTTTTTAGGACAGCCCAGCCCTTTCGTCAAGGGCTGATTGGGCTAATTCCGGTGAATTAAGCAACCATCGCCGCTTTCAAGCCCTGGTCCAGTTTGTCGAGGAAGGTTTGGGTCGTCATCCAGGACTGCTCCGGTCCGATCAAGAGGGCCAGATCCTTGGTCATAAAGCCGGCTTCAACGGCTTCAATACAGACCCGCTCGAGAGTTTGCGCGAAGTTCACCACATCCGGCGTTTCGTCAAATTTGCCGCGGTAGGACAGGGCCTGGGTCCAGGCGAAGATCGATGCAATCGGGTTGGTTGATGTTTCCTTGCCGTCCTGATGCTGGCGGTAATGCCGGGTTACGGTGCCATGGGCGGCCTCGGCCTCGACGGTTTTTCCGTCCGGTGTCATCAGAACCGATGTCATCATGCCGAGCGAGCCAAACCCCTGTGCGACGATATCCGACTGCACGTCGCCATCGTAATTCTTGCAGGCCCAGACAAACTCGCCACTCCACTTGAGCGCCGAAGCAACCATGTCGTCGATCAGACGGTCCTGATAGATGATCCCTTTTGCGGCAAAGGCCTGCTTGAAGTCGGCCTCATAGATTTCCTGAAAAATATCGCGGAAGCGCCCGTCATACTGTTTCAGAATTGTATCTTTGTGCGAGAAGAAAACCGGCCAGCCCAGTTCCAGCCCGTAGTTCAGGCAGGCGCGGGCAAATCCACGGATCGATTCGTCGAGATTATACATCCCCATGGCGATCCCGGCCTCCGGCGCCTGGAACACCAGACGTTCAATCACTTCGCCGCCGTCGTCAGGCTCGAATTTCATTGTCAGCTTACCCGGACCCGGAAAACGGAAATCCGTCGCCCGGTACTGATCACCAAAGGCATGGCGGGCGATAACGATAGGCTTGGTCCAGCCCGGCACCAGACGCGGCACATTCTTGCAGATGATGGGTGCCCGAAACACTGTGCCACCCAGGATGTTGCGGATAGTGCCGTTGGGAGACCGCCACATTTCCTTGAGCCCGAACTCCTCGACCCGGGCATCGGTCGGCGTAATGGTTGCGCATTTGACACCAACCCCAAAGGTCTTGATCGCGTTGGCGGCGTCAATGGTGATCTGGTCGTTGGTTTCGTCGCGTTTCTGAACGCTGAGGTCGTAATATTTGAGATCGATATCCAGATAGGGAATAATCAGCTTTTGCTTGATAAAATCCCAGATAATTCGGGTCATTTCATCGCCGTCAATTTCGACAACCGGTGTTTTAACCTTAATTTTTGGCATGTGACTCGATCCTAAAAAAACACAACTTTGCAGCGCAGGCGACCCTGCGCGGGTTGGCGGTGTTTTAGGCGCGACCGCCCGCAATGGCAAGCAGCGGTTGGTTTCTGCGCCTTGTCAGAGCTTATCGGAACGGGCGGCAAACCCGGGATCCGAAGCCTTGGCAAGGGCCTCGAACACTTCGCTCGTATTTGACGCGATCTGGTACAGATTTTTGGCGCTGGGATTGGCAAAGCCTTTGTCGATCAGGGCATCCATCAGCTCTTTCAGTTCCGACCAGTAACCGGCCACATCCAGGATAATCAGAGGTTTTTCATGAACCTGAAGCTGCTTCCAGGTCATGATTTCGAAGGTTTCATCAAGCGTCCCCAATCCCCCGGGCAGGGAGATAAACCCGTCGGATAAATCGAACATTGTATGCTTACGGCTATGCATGTTTTCGGTAACAATCAGCTCGGTAACGTCCGCCTTGCCAACTTCCAGCTCCTGCAGAAAGCGGGGGATGACACCCGTCACCTTGCCGCCATTATTCAGAACCGCACTGGCGACCACGCCCATGAGGCCGATACTGCCGCCGCCGTAGATCAGGCGAATGCCCTTGTCGGCCATGACGGCTCCCAATTCATGGGCGGCTTCTTCATAGGCTGGATCGTTGCCGAAACGGGATCCGCAAAAGACACACAGCGACGATATATTTTTCATAATTCTGATGACTTCCCGATAACGTGTTTGTTACTCATATTTTAGGCAACCTTAGTATAGATTAGCCTATTGCTATAAACACCTCATAAAACAGCGGAGAATATCTATGCCACGAATTCTAAGTCATTTCGGCCTTTTGGTCGCAACACTGGTACTTGTCGGTGCGACCGTTGCTCCTGCCTACGCAGATGGTGCCGCCGATATTAAAACCCGTCAGGAACTGATGAAATCCATGGGCGGCAAAATGAAAGCCCTCGGTGCCATTATGAAGGGCGGTGACGCATCAATGCTCGGTGATCACACCGCAGAACTGGCAGCGATCGCAAAAAAAGTTGGAACCGTTTTTCCCGCAGGCTCAGGACCTGAAGCGGGTAAAACCGAAGCCCTGGCAAATATCTGGACCGACCCGGAAGGCTTTAACAAAACCGTCGCCGGGCTTATTGCCGCGACGGAAAACCTCGCAAAGGTTGCTGCAAGCGGTGACCTGCAAGCCACCGGTGCGGCCATGGGAATGGTCGGTAAAGATGGCTGCGGCGCCTGCCACAAAACCTATCGTATGAAGAAAAGTTAGGTTTTCGTCGCGTTTACAAGGCAAAGGCGGGCCCTGCTCAGGGACCCGCCTTTGTCGCATTCTGACAGGTTAATTATGGCTCGATCCAGCGTTTCCTCTCCAGTCCGGCGTTTTAGGTTTTCCGCATTTGTGCCTGTTCTGGTCGCCTTTGCCTACAGCCCGCCGGCAGTGGCGGCGGCAAATGTCGAAAACGGCAAATACATCCTGACAGCAGCCGGATGTGTTGGTTGCCATACGACCAAAGCAAATAAGCAGAAGGCGCGCCTGTTAAGCGGTGGCCGGGCTTTAAAAACGCCTTTTGGCGTCTATTACAGCCCCAACATCACCCCGGATCCGGAACACGGCCTGGGCAACTGGACCGAAGCTGACTTCCTGGAGGCCCTGCGTAACGGCAAGAGCCCGACCGGCGATCATTATCTGCCGGTCTTCCCCTATACATCCTACACCCAGATGACCGATGACGACATGCGTGATCTGTGGGCCTATATGAAAACGCGTCCGCCAATCAGCGACGCCAACATTCCCCATGCAGCGCCGTTTATATTTCGAATGCGTTTTACCCTGGGTCCCTGGAAAATGCTTAATTTCAAGCCGGGCGCGTTCGTGCCGGACCCTGAGCGGGATGCGGAATGGAACCGCGGGGCCTATCTGGTGAAGGCGCTTGGCCATTGTGGAGAATGCCACACGCCCAGGAATTTTATGGGTGGGCTCAAGTCCGATTTATATCATGCCGGCGCCAAACAGGGCCCGGAAGGCGAGGTTGTACCCAATATCACCATGGACGCGGATACGGGAATAGGTAAATGGACAACCGATGATCTCGACACCCTGTTGACGATCAGAATGCTTCCCGACGGCGATTTTGCTGGCAGCGGTATGGCGGAAGTGATTGAAAACACCGCTAAATTGACACCTGAGGACCGCAAAGCGATAATTTCCTACATCAGATCCGTGCCGGCAATAAAAAATAAGGTCAAGTAAGGCCCTTATACCGCAAACGCATGTTACCCGCTTTTCCACTGGCGATTTTCGTGCTATGTTTTTTGTATCAAAAGTGTCGGTCTGCGAAGCTGGTGACAGCCCGAACGGGTGGTCCGTCATCGTCAGGCCATATCCGGTGTGAAGACGGTTCGCGGAAAAAAAATGACGGGTTTGCCTGACTAATATGCCATAATCTTTCGAAGCAATTGCGTGGTAAGAAAGTAGTATGTTCCAGTATCCTATTGTAATCGCGGCCATTGGCGGCGTTGTTGTGGTTGGTGCCATCGTGGCGAACATCGCCCTTTGGCAGGATGAATACGAAGATTCCATACCTGCTGCCAAAACCGAGCAGGTTGCCCACACCACGGGGCAGGAACCGCCGGCAAAACCGGCTCCCACGATAAAGCTCGAAACCACTACCCTGCCCAATCCTGCAAAAATCCAGTCCGACCTTGCGAAAACCCGACCCAATCCTGGGAAATTCCAGCCCGACCTTGCGAAAACCCGACCCAATCCTGCAAAGTCCCAGCCCGACCTTGCGAAAACGTTACCCAATCCTGCGAATACCCGGCCTAACCCTGCAAATGTGAAGGCCCTGCCCGAAAGCGCCGCTCCGGTTCAGTCACAGGCGGAACTGAAAGTGGCGCGTGCGGAGCAACCGCAAGTTCAGCAACCGAAAACAGATGGGCTGGCGCCAGGTGAAAGTATCGCCCCGCCGACTTTCGATGTGGTAAGGATAACGCCGGACGGGAATGCCGTGGTCGCCGGACGCGCCGACCCCGGGAGCAATGTTCTGATCACCGACAATGGAAAAGTTATCGGAGAGCTGGAAACCGACACCCATGGTGAATGGGTGTTTGTGCCGGATCAGCCTTTCGCCCCTGGAAACCGCCAAATTGGACTGGAAATGCAAGTCGAAGGTCACGATCCGGTTCCATCGGATGAGGTTGTTGTTCTGGTCGTACCGGAACCGCAAATCGACGTTGCCGGTCAAGTCACACAAAAGCCCAGGCAACCCCTGGCTCTGAAGTTTCCCGTAAAAGGCGGAGCCAGTACGGTCTTGCAGAAACCGGCCGCTGCTCCCGGCGCCAACATCCTCAGCGTCGATACCGTCGATTATGATGAGGCCGGTCGCCTGATGATCAGTGGTAATGCTGATCCGGCGACATCCGTTTTTGTCTATTTGAACAATCAGATTACAGGAAAAGTTGTTTCCGATGCAGACGGCGCTTGGCAGATGCAGCCGGCAGAACGGGTCGCACCTGGCCTTTATACCTTACGCGCCGATCAGCTTAAGGAAGATGGCAAGGTCCAGGCCCGTATATCGATGCCGTTTTCCCGTGCCGCACCGATGGAGGACATGCCAACGGAGCCATTTATTATTGTCCAACCGGGAAACAGTCTGTGGCGCATCGCCCGCAGCACCTATGGCAGTGGCTTCGGCTTCACAACCATTTACGAGGCAAACAAGGCTCAGATCACTGACCCGGACCTGATTTATCCGGGCCAGGTTTTCGCCCTGCCATCCGATAATCTGTAAGCCGTTGAGTTAGAGTATCCGTTTTGATCAAGCTCTGATTTCAGCCCAGGTTCAATTATTTTTGACCAGGGTGTTTGCCAGAATAATGAGCGTTTCCTGTTGATATGGAAACGCTCCAGGTCAGGCGGGCGCTCGCGGTTGGCTGCGCACCGGCGGATTGACGACCCGCGCCATCAGCGCGAGAAAGGGTTTTGCCTTGAGGATAAGCGTTGTCGCCTTGGTAAGCAGCAGGACCGGGGTTAACGGCTCGTCGATAACATAATCCTCGATTAGCATTATCCGTTGCTCGGCGGTTATGAATACCCGCCCGCCCAGATGCTCAGCCGCCGCACCTAATATATCCATGGCCGTTGCCCGCCGCGAAGGTCCTTCAACCGTATAGGGGACGTAACCGAAATTGGCATGGACCCGCATATTGGTCTTTTGGCCATCGGTGCCCGCCTTGACGGCAAATAGAAATCCCAGATATTCAAAGGTAAACTCAAACTTATCACCTTTTCCCGCCAGTTCTTTCGCTTTCAGCAATCCAAGAGGCTGCTCCGGAGAACCTTCCATGGTTTCGACGAGTTTTTTTGTTTTTTCGGCAGAGGAATCTGGCACAGACGGTCTCCTGATTTTCCGGAAAGTTAAGCTATCACGCCCGAAAATTTTGTGGAAGCCTTTCCGCACAAAAACCGGTCGGGTCCAGCAGATATCGACAAGCACCCGAGAATGTGTGACAAAGCAGAAGTTTACAGTTGGAAATGAGTATACGCACTGATGTTAAAAACGGTTTTTGTCCCCATTAATCGCGCCGGTTGGCCGTTCATCGCAATTTTCGCGCTCGTCGCCGCCGGCCTGTGGTACTGGCATTTTGCCGCCGGCCTGGTCGGCTGTGTGCTGACCCTGTGGTGCATCTACTTTTTTCGCGATCCGGACCGCTTCACGCCAACCCGTGAAGGATTGGTGATTTGCCCCGCCGATGGTGTTGTCCAGTCGGTGGTTCGCGCGGTTCCACCGCCGGAGTTGGAGATGGGCGATACGCCCCGAACCCGCATTGCCGTATTCATGAACGTCTTTGATGTGCATGTGAACCGGGTGCCGATTGATGGTAAAATCACCAAGGTCAGCTATCGCCCCGGCAAATTTTTCAATGCCTCGCTCGACAAGGCCAGCATTGATAACGAACGCATGAGCCTTAAGGTGACCAGCGATGACGGAACGGAAATCGGCTTTGTGCAGATTGCCGGCCTGGTCGCCCGACGCATACTTTGCCATGCGAAAGTCGGAGATAGCTATCGCGCCGGCGAACGATTTGGTATGATCCGGTTCGGCAGCCGGGTAGACGTGTTTTTACCCGATGGTATTGAGCCCCTGGTCTGCGTCGGTCAGACAACGCTTGCCGCCGAGACCGTATTGGCAGACCTGAAATCTTCGGAGAAGGCGCGTGATGGCGAAATCAGATGACAAGTCGGCGATCTAGCACATGACCGATCAAACCGAGCCCAAGAAGAACCGCAGCCAGCGATTGAAGGAGCTTCCGTTCAATCGCATGATCCCCAATATCCTGACCCTGCTGGCGCTGGCCGCTGGCCTGACGTCCATTCGCTATGCCTTGCTGGAACGATGGGAACATGCCGTGCTCTCGCTGGTCGTGGCAGCTGTTCTCGACACCATGGATGGCCGGGTCGCCCGTTTGCTCAAGGGAGCCAGCCGGTTTGGCGCGGAACTTGATTCGCTGTCGGATTTTGTCTGTTTTGGCGTTTCTCCGGCCCTCATTCTGTATTTGTGGGCGATGCAGGACGCTGGCCGCACCGGCTGGATTTTGGTGATGTTGTTCGCCATGTGCTGCGGCTTACGGCTGGCGCGATTTAATGTAACCTCCGACGATGAACAGGCACCGGCCTGGAAGGCCAACTTCTTTACCGGTGTCCCGGCACCCGCCGGTGCCGGACTGGTGCTGCTGCCGCTGATCCTGTCGTTCCAGGTTGAAACCGAGCTGTTCCGCGATCCCTGGGTGGTTTCGGCTTTTCTGTTTGTGGTGGGTGGCCTGCTGGTCAGCAGCCTGCCGACGTTTTCGTTCAAGAAGCTGAAGATTTCGCGCAATTTCGTGTTGCCGACGATGCTGATTGTTGCCCTGATTGCGGCGTTTTCCGTCAGCGTGCCCTGGTTGACCCTGTCGTCAATCCTGGGGCTCTATCTGTGCACCTTCGCCTTCAGCTACCGCCTCCATCACAAGTATGAAAGCGAAGCCAAGGGGCCCGTCGCCTAAAGCAGTTCAGGCCGGGTTTATGGCTATTTTCTGTGCCGATCTGCGGGCCTTGCGCCGGGCTTTCCAGGTGCCGATATTGGCTTTTATCATCAATGCCGCCGGTGTGATCAGCAATGTCAGCAGGGTTGCGAAACCAAGCCCGTAGACGATGGCCGTGGACAGTTGTTGCCACCACTGGCTGGACGGTGCCCCCATGAGAACACTGCGTTCAACGAAATCAATATTGGCACCGACAACCATCGGCAAAAGCCCCAAAATCGTCGTAATGGTGGTCAGCATCACCGGGCGCAGGCGCTGAGCGCCGGTTTTCAGGATCGCCATCACCGGGTCAGGCTCGGTCTCTCTGAGGCGATCAAAGGTGTCGATCAGCACGATATTGTTGTTAACGACAATGCCCGCCAGGGCAATGACGCTGATGCCGTTCATGACAATCCCAAAGGGCTGGCCGGTTATCATCAATCCGATCAACACCCCGCCGGTCGACATGACAACGGCAAACAGGATCAGACCGGCCGAGTAAAAGCTGTTGAACTGGGTAACCAGAATGACGGCCATGATAAACAGGGCAATGCCGAAGGCCTTGCCTAAAAACTGCTGCGCCTTCGCCTATTCCTCATTCTCGCCCTTGAAATCAATGCGGACCCGCGGATCGAGATCAGCGGTTTTCATCCAGGCGACAATCTCCTTGACCTTGTTGTCGGGCAGTTGCCCTTCAACCACATCCGCCTTGACCGACATGGTTCGCTTGCCATCGGTCCGTAAAAGCTTGCCGGTACGGGGCTGGGCATTGCGGGTCACGAAATTGCTCAAGGGGATCTGGCCGATCGCGGTTATGGAGCGGATATTGTCCAGTTGTTCAAGGGTTCGGTAGGCCTCCGGATAACGGGCACGGATGTCCAGTTCGTCATCGGAATCGTCGGGTCGGTATTCACCCAGTTTGATCCCTGTGGATACCAGTTGCACGGTCCGTCCGATCAGATCGACACTGGCACCGAACTTGGCGGCCTGAGCCCGATCGGTTTTCAGTTCCCAGTCAATACCCGGCAACGGGCGGCTATCTTCGAGGTTTGTAAATCCGCCGATTTCCTCGAGGCCGCGGAGGACCCGCGCGACCATCGGGGCAATGGCTTCCGGGGTACGCGAAGACAACTGGATCTGGACTGGTTTGCCGACAGGCGGACCGGCCTGCTCGATCCGGCGGTCAACAATAATACCGGCCAGATCCCTGGTCCGCTCGCGGGCTTCGGCCAGGATGACATCCGCCTTGCGGCGGCGGTCCCAGTTCACAAATTCCAGCGTCAGGGTACCGATAATATCTTCGGCTTCCCCCGAGTTTCGCTCTTCGCCAGCGCGCATATATATGGTCTCAATTTCCCGGCGCTCCCGGTTCATGGCGATAATCCGCTGCTCAACCTCGGCCATCAGTTCGTCTTTTTCCCTGACTGCCAGGTTGCCGCGGGCCTTAACCTGAAGTTTGGCAAATTCCGGCTCCACATCAGGAAAGAACTCGACGCCCTTGCCAACCTTGGCAAAGGTCACAAACACCGCAACCAGCACACACAGCGCCACCAACAGCACCTTTGCCGGGTGCCGCAGAACTGCGGCCAGGGCCCGGACATAGACGCCGGTAAACCCGCTCAGGTTCAAAAGACCGTCCCGCTCGTTACCGGAAAGGCTGTGCACCGTCTCCGGCGCGGCGGTCCCCGCCGCCTTGCCAAAGACGCTGCCCAGGGTCGGTACAAAGATCAGCGCCATGAACAATGAGGCGCTGAGGGTCGCGACCAGTGTAATCGGCAGGTATTTCATGAATTCACCGACAACCCCCGGCCAGAACATCAGCGGCAGAAACGCCGCAAGCGTGGTTGCCGTCGAGGCGATTATGGGCCATGCCATGCGTTTTGCGGCCAGCCCATAGGCGGCCCGTGGGCTATCACCTTCGGTCATTTTCCGGTCCGCATATTCGGTCACCACAATGGCCCCGTCGACCAGCATGCCAACGGCCAGAATCAGGCCAAACAGAACAATCATATTAATGGTGAAGCCATTTGCCGACAGCACCAGAATACCGGCCAGGAACGAGCCTGGGATGGCGATGCCGACCAATGCCGCCGAACGTACGCCCAAAGCCCAGACGACGACAATCATGACCAGCAGGATGGCGGTAATCACGTTGTTCTGCAGATCCTTCAGCCGTTCACGAATGTTGTCGGATTTATCATTGATATAGGTAATCGCGATCAGGTCACGCAGGGTCGCCGGCCAGATCGCCTGTTCCGCATCGACAATGGCGCGCACCTGGGCCACCGTTTCGATGATATTTTCACCCGACCGTTTCGAAACCTCCAGCGCGATCGCGGCCTTGCCGTCAATCCTGGCAAAGCTGAGCGAATCCTTGAACGCCCGGCGAACCTCGCCGACATCACCCAGGGTGACAACCGCATCGCCGTCGACCTTGACCGGCATATGGGTTATGTCGCGCACCGATTCAAACAGGCCCGGAACCTTCAGACTGAAGCGGCCGCGCCCGGTGTCCTGGGCACCCGCAGCCACCAGCAGGTTGGAACTGCGAATGGCATCGACCGTGGCGATGGGCGACAGGCCATAGCTTTCAATTTTGATGGGATCAATGAGAATTTCGACCATTTCATCGCGGTCACCGGCGATGGCGACTTCCAGAACTGATGGAATCCCCTCAATACGGTCCTTCAGTTCGCGGGCAATCTTTAACAGGGTTCGTTCCGGGATGGCTCCCGACAGGGTAACAACAACGACCGGAAACAGGCTGAAATTGACTTCATGAATTTCCGGCTCGTCGCTTTCGCCGGGCAGCTCCGGTTTTGCCAGATCGACCTTTTCGCGGACGTCATTCATGGCCTGATCTGCGTTAAACCCCGCTTCAAACTCAAGGGTGACGTTGGCGCCGCCTTCGTAAGCCGACGCCCGCATTTCCTTGACCCCCTCGATCGTCCGCAGTTGCTGCTCCATGGGCCGGATCAGCAGGCGTTCCGCGTCCTCGGGAGAAATTCCGTCGTGGTTCATGGACACATAGATGATCGGAATGTTGATATCCGGTTCGGCTTCCTTGGCAATATTTATATAGGCAAGGGTTCCGGCAATCAGAATCAGGACCAGCGATGCAATAACCGTCCGTGCATGGCTGATGGCGGCATCGATCAGGCTGTTCACGACGGATCCCCGGCCACCGGCTGCGCCGGCCTGTCGATGGCCCCGCCGTGCTGAATTTCCGCCTCTGTGGCGGTCCGCACTTTCTGGCCCGGCACGACAAACTCCTGGCCGACCGTTATCAGGGTAATCAGTTCGGGCAACCCGCCAAGCCAGACGCCAGCGGGTGTATCGGCAACGATTTTGACCCGGTGGAAGGCCACGATATGCGCATCATTGACAGACTTCACACCGATGGCGCCGTCCCCGTCGAGGGTCAAAACCGCCGGCGACACCAGATGCGCCCGTTCGCTCTCCGCCTGCAGGCGCAGCTCGGCCGTCAGTCCTTCCGGGATCAGGCCCGCCTCATTTTCGATCCACACATCAACATCAAAGGTCCGCGTCGCTGATGAGCCTACCCGCGATATGAACCTGACTTCCCCTTCCAGTTTACGTCCATCCGGCAACACCGCGGTGGCAGCGGAATTGGCCCGGATACGCGCGACGTCGCGCTCGGAAACCTGGCCAACAATCCGCAGCGGACTGAGATCGACAACCGCAGCAACAATATCACCGGACTTGACGTAGTCACCAACACTCAATGACAGGGCATTGATGACGCCATTAACCGGGGAGCGGATCGTGGTTTTCGAGATTTCCAGTTCAATCGCCTTCAGGGCCGCCTTTGCGGTTTCCAGATTGGCTTTTTCCTGGGCCAGTTTGACCCGCGACTGGAAGTGTTTTTCAGAAAGCTCCTTTGCCGCCTTATAGGCGATATCCTGATAGTCGAGCTTGGCACTGGCTTCCGCCAGCTGGCTCATGCGGTCCTCCATGGACAACTGGAACAAAACCTGACCGGCGGTTACCTGATCACCCTTATTGGCGGATTTCTTGACGATACGGCCGGAAATCTCGGCTGCGATATTGGCCTTGTTTATGGCCTGCGTGCGGCCAAATAAAATCACTTCCCGGGCCCGGGAGTGGGCGGCGGACTGCATAACCCGGACCAGTGGCAAAGGCGCCTCTTCACTAATGCCAGCTGCGCCGTCCCGCTCTTTCGGCTCGTCGCCGGTGACCACGCCCGAGCCGATCCAGGCCGTCGTGCCGACCGCCAAAAGCACCGCAATTACATGCGATGACTTGAATCGTCGCACCGTTTGACTTGTCTCAGTCATTGCCTAATTCCTGCAGGTCTGGGGTTTCATTGGTGGTTTCGGCCGCCGCCAAGACAGGCTCCTCAAACAGCTGATCCCGGTTTTCGATCAGGTAAGCGGCCATGGCGTCATAAAATTTCAACCCCAGCCCGCGCGCGAACAGGCGGCCACTGGTGGTATTTTCAGGCTGCAGGCTGCGCAGATGGTCCGCCTGGGACTGGAAATGGGTCAGGTAAGACTGGTAGACGGCGATAAGATCCGTTTTGCTCATATAGTCGGCAAAAAACAGGCGGACCACATGTTCCGATCTGATTTTGTCCTTTGTCGGCGGCACCGCCAGGGCCTTTTTGAAATGGGCCAGCCCGGCCGCGGTCAGGCTATAGACCTTTTTATCAGGCCGTTTTTCCTGGGCGAGCTGGGTAACCGAAACCAGTTCATCTTTCAGCAGGTGTCCAAGCGCCGGATAGATCGAGCCATAGCTGGCGTCAAAAAACTGAGCGAAAGGCCCGTCTTCAAACATTTTGCGAATTTCATAACCGGTCGCGTCGCCCATCGTCAAGGCGCCCAGACATAAGGTTTTAACGTCCATGGATGCGTGTCCCCGCGCCAACAGGCGCTCAATAGCGACCAAATTCTACTCTATATATATTGGTTAGATATATATCGGGTCAATATATGAATGCGGAGATCAGGCATGCGCCTTTGGCATGGCTTAGATGGGGGCGTGTGCGGAGGGGGGTGAAATGACACACCTACCGTTGTCTGGTCACGCAGACTTATGACTGTTCCTGGCCCCATATCCGCCGACATACGCGCTCTGGATTTTCGGGTGAGAAGGGCCATAAGGGGCCATGGGTTGGAAAATTCTGATGGTTCTGGTATTGCACGTTTACGGTCCTAAACTTTAGAACTCTGCAAAATTTTTAACCATTAAGTATTTAGAGGCGATATGAGCGATAATGGCGGACATTTTTCAAAAGAAGAATACCTTGCTCATGTGGCTAAAAAGCAACAAGACGAATTGAATGAACTTCGAATAAATAAACCTTCTCTGTATGCCGCAATACAGAAAGGAAAAAAGCCTAGTAAGATCCATCTATTGGTGGTTTGTGTTCTTCTTTTTGGCGGCATGATCGTTAGATATTATCCAGATATACAAGCTTCTATTTCTGAAATAGGATCTCCAAAGATCAAGCCTGATTTTGATCGCGGTTTGGATGCATACTATAAACGTGATTATGCTAGGGCCTTGAGTTTATGGCTACCTCTCGCTGAACAGGGGCATACTTCAGCGCAGGTCTATGTGGGTGTAATGCACAATGATGGGAAAGGCGTTCCTCAGGATATCCAAAAAGCCCTTAGATGGACCACACTTGCTGCTGAACAGGGCCACCCTGATGCTCAGAACACTCTGGGTGAAGCATTCTACGGCGGAAAAGGAGTCCCTAAGGATATCGATGCCGCAGTCAAATGGGCTACAATTGCGGCTAATCAAAGACAATCTGACTCGCAGATTCTGCTGGGTATCCTCCATTACAAAGGAGAGGGGCTGCCAAAAAATGATGTCCTGGCCGCCATGTGGTGGCAAATTGCCAGTTCACAAGCAAATACACGTGCGGGTGGATTACTAAAAAAAGTTAGAGAGGGAATGTCACCCGCTCAACTAAAAACCGCAAAGGAACTTGCTCACAAATGGATGCAGGAACACCCATATCCGAACTAAAATCTATAAACGAATGCCGAATGTCTCCCTTGGGTCACCTGCTGCCATATTCACCACCATAAAATTTCAACCGCACCGCACATAAAAAAGGACCCTGCGGCATCGCCGGTCTGTCCCTTTTGAGACAATCGTTCAATCGGCGCACCTGCCGCTTCCTCAGGGTGACATTTCGCCCCCCTGCGGACGCCCCCTCACAGGCTCCAGGGCAGCACCGGGGTGAAGGAGTCGGTCAGCAGATCAACAAAGGCCCTGACTTTCGGCGACAGATGTTTGCTGTGTGGATAGACCGCATAAATGTTAACGTCGTTGACCATCTCGTAATCCTGCAGGACGGGAATAAGTCTGCCGTCTTTCATGTCCGAGCCGACGACAAAATCGGCCGCCCTGATCAGGCCCAGACCGGCCAGACCGGCATCATAGATGGCCGATGCCACATTGGTCTCGAAATTGCCCGATACACGGACCCGCTGCGGGCCATCCTTGCCCTTGAATTCCCACTGGTTGAGGCTGGTCTCGAAGCTCAGGGTCAGGCAATTGTGATTTTTCAGATCCTCTGGGGTTTTAGGCGCGCCGTATTTTTCGATATAGGACGGTGCCGCGGCCACGGTCCGGTGAACCGGCCCCAGCTTGCGGGCGATCAGCGTGCTGTCCGGCAGATGGGCGATCCGAATAGCGACATCGACCTCCTCTTCAACCAGATTGACCAGACTGTCCGACAAGGTCAGTTGCACGCGCAAATCCGGATACCGCGCGAGAAATCCGGGAATAAGCGGCTGCATATGCAGTTGTGCAAAAGCCGTTGTCGCGTTGACCTTCAGCAATCCGCGCGGTTCCGCATGCAATTCGGTTACCGCGGTTTCCGCTTCTTCAATGGCCGACAGGATGGGGATGCTGCGCTGGTAGAAGGCGTGGCCCTCCTCCGTCAGGCTGAGCCGGCGGGTGGTCCGGTTCAGGAGCCTGGCCCCCAGACGGTCTTCAAGGCGACCAATCAGTTTGCTGACGGCGGAAGGTGTTAATTTCAAGGCCCGTGCTGCGGATGAAAAGCTTTCATGTTCGACGACCCGCACAAAAACGGCCATTTCCCCCTGCTGATCCATGCATTCCCTCGTCGCTAAATAATTGTGATATTATTTCATAAGTATTGTTCTTTTTTCTCACTTTAGCAAATTCAAGGCAACAGATAAAGATGCTCAAGCCGGAATAAATTAAAAACAGGGCAGACCGGCAATACCACCAACATCGATGGCGACACCGGGAAGCGTGAAGGTATTTACGCTACCGGACACCAGATTGGCCACGGTCACGGTACCACCTGACACGCCGACGCCACCGGAACCGACAACCGGCGGAAAGACCGGAAACCCGGAGGGCGGTGCGGCGCCGCCTGCGGAGGTCTCGAAATTGTTCAGATCATCCCAGTTACTGACTCCGCCACCTTTGGTTTCAACCAGAATATCGACACCGACCAGTTGCACCCGGGGAACCGCAACATCACCGAACAGCAACGGCAAAAAATCAATTTCGGCGATCATCACCCTGGCCTTCAGCATATCGGGTTTGGAGCCCCATTTGGCGTTTTCCAGGCGCACGCCTTCGGCAATGATCCTGGGCGGATAGGAGATCTTGAAATCGATGGGACCATCAAAAGACAGACGACGCCCGGATATTTTGCCAACCCGCTCCTGCACATCCTGCTTCCAGCCCTCCACATCACTGAGGTTGGCATAGGCAATGATCGCACCAACCCCGGCTGCCAGTACGGTCATTTTCAGGGTGAATTTAAACAGGCGCCCGATAAGTCTGAACATGGGTTTGGCGTTTCCTTTTATAATTATTGAAGTGATGAACGGGGCCGGAACCGGCGCGCCCGTTCAGCGGCACGGGTCTGGACCGACTGGGGCTGGGTTTTGGCGTAGCGGTCGCGGTTCTGGCGGGCCTGGGCGTTGCCCAGCGCGGCGGCGACATGAAACCACATCAACGCCGATTCCGGATCAATGTCGCCGCCTTCGCCCTTTGCCAGCATGATCGCCAGCTAGTGCTGGGCGGCAAGCACGCCAGCCTCCGCCGCCGCCTGTAAATGGCGCCTGGCACCCTGTAAATCCTTATCGATACCGACCCCGCGGTAATACAGCATCGCCAGGCTGTAGGTGGCCAGGCTGTCGCCGGCCTGTGACGCCTCATCAAACCAGTACACGGCCTTGTCCATATCCTGATCAACACCCCGCCCGGTCTGATAGAGCCCGGCCAGATTGTACTGGGCCAGCACATGGCCCTGCTCGGCGGCGGCTTCAAACCACAGGGCGGCATTTTCCGCGTCAATGCCAACACCCTGCCCCTGCAGATAGGCCACCGCCAGATTGAACTGGGCTGGCGCATCGTCCATTTCGGCCGCCGCCTGAAAAAATCCGAAAGCTTTTTTGTGATCCTGGGCGACACCAAGGCCATGGGCAAACAGCCGTCCCAGATTGTTATAGGCCTCTGCAATATCCTGCTCGGCAGCGCGCGCGTACCAGCCCGCCGCTGCAGCCGGGTCCGGTCGCACGCCGCGTCCGTGCTCATAGGCAACACCCAGGTTATACAGGGCCGGGCCATAATCCTCGACCGCCAGATCCCGCCATAGCAGCAATGCCCTGGCATATTCTTTATTCTGGTAAGCTGAAACGGCTTCCCTAAATTCCGGCGGTGTCTCCTCCGCCCCCTCGCTTTCGCCGGGCACTGTCAACAACGCCTCGCTGACCGCGTTTTTAGCGGCCTGCGCCGGCAATGCCAGAAGCAGGCTCAGCAGAAAAACCAGAAATGACAGGGGCGAATGTCTCATTTCACATCATATGCACGATTTGTCTCAATAAAACCACAATATGTAGTGAGCCATCCCCAAAAAGACCGAAATCATCAACTCCGCTGATCAGCAGAAGTCGCCAGAAGATTTCTGGAAGTCGCCCACAGAATAGACAGGCTGGCTTGACGCTGGCATTGGAAGGCGATTAGGTAGACGCACCCAATGGCGGAAGTCGAGAAACCAGTGAAAAAATACTCCCTCTTCAGCCTGGCCCGCAATGCCCTCAGTTTTCACCAGAACTGGGAAAAAGCATGGCGCAGCCCGGAACCGAAAAAACACTATAACGCCATCATCATCGGCGGTGGTGGCCATGGACTGGCGACGGCCTATTACCTGGCCAAGGAACACGGACTGACAAATATTGCAGTCATTGAAAAGGGCTGGCTGGGCGGCGGCAACACGGGCCGCAATACCACGATTATCCGTTCCAACTATTTGTGGGATGAAAGTGCCGCGATTTATGACAAGGCCCTGCAACTCTACGAAGGCCTCAGCCAGGACCTGAATTACAACATCATGCTCAGCCAGCGCGGCGTCCTCAATCTGGCGCACAATCTGCACGATGTCCGCGAACTCAAGCGGCGGGTCCATGCGATCCGCCTGAACGGCATCGATTCGGAATATCTGTCGCCTGCACAAATCAAGGAAATGATCCCGATCATCGATATCTCGCCGTCGATCCGCTACCCGGTGATGGGAGCATCCCTGCAACGGCGCGGTGGCGTTGCCCGCCATGATGCGGTTGCCTGGGGCTTTGCCCGCGCCGCCGACGCCCGCGGGGTCGATATCATCCAGCAGTGCGAAGTCACCGGGATCCTGCGTGAAGGCGGCCGGGTCACCGGTGTCGAGACAACCCGCGGCACCATTCATGCGCCGAAGGTCGGCATTGTTACCGCCGGACATACCAGTGTGCTGGCGGCGATGGCCGGCATCCGCCTGCCGATTACCAGCTATCCTCTGCAGGCCATGGTCACCGAGCCGGTGAAACCGATCCTCAATTCGGTTGTCATGTCCAATGCCGTGCATTGCTACGTGTCGCAGTCGGACAAGGGCGAACTGGTGCTGGGCGCCGGCATTGACGGCTATAACAGTTATACCCAGCGCGGCAGCCTGCACATTGTCGAAGAGCAGCTGGCCGCCGTCTGCATGCTGTTTCCGATCTTCAGCCGGCTGCGGATCATGCGCAAATGGGGGGGCATCGTTGACACCTGTCCGGATGCCAGCCCGATCATCTCGAAAACTCCGGTCGAGGGGCTGTACATCAATGGCGGCTGGGGCACCGGCGGGTTCAAGGCAACACCCGGCTCCGGCTGGGCGTTCGCCCATACCATGGCCCGCGACGAGCCCCATGCGCTCAACGCCCCCTATGCCCTTGACCGTTTCACCAGCGGTGCCCTGATCGCCGAGCACGGCGCTGCCGCCGTCGCCCATTAGGAACGAATTATGCTGCTTATCCCCTGTCCCTATTGCGGCGAACGCGAAGAAACGGAATTTCACCACGGTGGCGAGGCCCATATTGAACGGCCGCAGGATCCCGACGCACTTTCCGATGCCGAATGGGCCAATTACATTTTCATGCGAACCAACCCCAAGGGATTGTTCCATGAACGCTGGGTGCACGCGGCGGGATGTCGGCGCTGGTTCAACATGGCCCGCAATACGGCAACCAACGCAATCATCGGCACCTATAAAATCGGCGAGAAACCGCCAAAGGGAGCCCGCTGATGTCGCAAATCAACAGACTGGCCCATGGCGGACGCATTGACCGAAGCAAGCCCCTGCATTTCACCTTTAATGGCCAGGCCATGCGCGGCTATGCTGGCGACACCCTGGCTTCGGCATTGATAGCCAACGGCGTTCGCCTTGTTGGCAGAAGTTTCAAATACCACCGGCCGCGCGGTATCATGGCGGCTGGCGCCGAGGAGGCCAATGCCCTGGTTCAACTGGAATCCGGGCGGCGGACCCTGGCCAACCAGCAGGCAACCCGCATTGAATTATACGAGGGCCTGTCCGCGACCAGCATCAACTGCTGGCCCGGACCGAATTTCGACCTGATGGCCGTCAACAGCTGGTTTCACCGCCTGATGCCAGCCGGCTTCTATTACAAGACATTCATGTGGCCCGCCGCGGCCTGGAAGTATTACGAGCATTTTATCCGTCGCGCCGCCGGTCTCGGGGTCTCGCCAAAATTGCCGGACCCGGACCAGTATGACCAGATGAACGTGCATTGCGATGTTCTGGTTGTCGGCGGTGGCGCCGCCGGTCTGGCGGCAGCCCTTGCTGCGGGCAGAACCGGTGCCCGGGTCATCCTGGCCGACGAACAGGCGGAACTGGGCGGCCAGTTGCTGGGCGAACAGGCCGAAATCAACGGCAAACCGGCGAGCCACTGGCTGGCGGCAGGCGAAAGCGAATTGGCCGGACTGGCGGACGTCACCGTTCTCAAACGCACCACCGTGTTTGGCTACTACGACCATAATTTTGCCGGCATGCTTGAAACACGCACCGCCAAACTGCCCAACGGCGGCGCCACGACCCGGCAACGGCTGTGGCATGTGCGCGCCAAACGCGTTGTCATCGCCGCCGGTGCCCTGGAACGCCCCCTGATCTTCTCCGACAACGACCGGCCGGGCGTTATGCTGGCCGGCGCCGTGCGCACCTATCTGAACAGATATGGCGTCAGGGCCGGATCGAACGCGGTGGTTTTCACCAATAATGATGACGCCTACCGAACCGCCATCGCCCTCAAGGATGCCGGTGTCAAAGGTGTTTGTGTTATTGATACCCGCCTGGCGCCGCATGGTGAATTACCGACCCAGGCCCTGCAGGCCGGGATCGCGGTTATCGACAATTCGACGATCACCGGCGTCACCGGCAAACGCCGTGTGCAATCGGTGGAAGTGATGACACTGAATGCCGATGCCAGCGGCGTGATCGGCCCGGCCCGGACCTTCCCCTGCGATCTGGTCGCCACCTCGGGCGGCTGGAATCCGGTCATTCATTTGCATTCGCACGCCGGGGGCAAGGCCACCTTCGACGAGGCGCGGGGGCTGTTTATCGCAGCCGATACCCTGCAGGCCTCCGCATGCATCGGCGCTGCCAACGGCGAATTTCAGCTGAATGATTGTCTGAAAGACGGGTTTCGGGCGGGCCGGGACGCCGCCGCCAAAGCCGGCTTCAAAAAAGCCAGCCGCCGCAAACTGCCAACGGCCGCGGTGGTCGACGAGGCCCCGGCACGCATCATCTGGGCACTGCCTACAACAAAGCCGATCGGCCAACGGGGCAAACATTTTCTCGATCTGCAGCACGACGTCACGGTTGCTGATGTGCAACTGGCGGCCCGCGAAGGCTACCGCTCGGTCGAACATACCAAACGCTACACAACCCTTGGCATGGCAACCGATCAGGGCAAGACCGGCAACATTCCGGGTATGGCCGTACTGGCGCAGGCGTTGGGCGTCGCCAATCCCGGGGATGTGGGAACAACCACCTTCCGTCCCCCCTATACCCCGGTCACCCTGGGTGCCTTCGCCGGGCGTAACGTGGGCCCGCTTGCCGATCCGGTGCGGATGACGCCGATGCACCACTGGCACGAACTGGCGGGCTGCAAGTGGGAAGATGTGGGGCAGTGGAAACGGCCCTGGTATTATCCGAAAGACGGTGAATCCATGGCCGATGCGGTCAACCGGGAATGCCTGGCGGCACGCAATGCGGTTGCCCTGCTGGATGCCTCGACCCTTGGCAAGATCGATATCCAGGGCCCGGACGCGGCCGAGTTCCTCAACCGCATATACACCAACGCCTGGTCCGGGCTGGCCATCGGCCGCTGCCGCTACGGCCTGATGCTCAAGGAAGACGGCATGGTGTTTGACGACGGTGTCACCACGCGCCTCGGCGAAAATCACTTTTTGATGACAACAACCACAGGCAATGCCGCCGCCGTCCTCGGCTGGCTCGAGGAATGGCTGCAGACCGAATGGCCGGAGTTGAAGGTATATTGCAATTCCGTGACCGAGGCCTGGGCAACCCTGACCCTTTGTGGCCCGAACGCGCGTCATCTGCTGGCTGAATTTACCGACGATATGGACCTTTCCGCCGATGCTTTTCCTTTTATGAGCATGCAGGAAGGTACCGTTGGTGACATTCCGGCTCGGGTCTTTCGCATCAGCTTTACCGGCGAGTCCTCCTTCGAGGTCAATGTACCGGCAAGCTATGGTCTGGCCCTGTGGACGCAACTGTTCAATGCCGGTGAAAAATACGGGCTAACCCCCTACGGCACCGAGGCCATGCATGTCCTGCGCGCGGAAAAAGGCTACATCATTGTCGGCCAGGAAACCGACGGTACGGTCATTCCCCAGGATCTGGGCATGCAGTGGATTCTGTCGAAGAAAAAGGATTTTCTCGGCCGTCGCTCTTTCGCCCGCCCGGATTCGGCGCGCGGCGACCGCAAGCAACTGGTCGGCCTGTTGACGGGGGACCCCGATATGGTGCTGGAGGAAGGGGCTCAGATCGTTGCCGAGAACCGGAACAATCCACCCATCCCGATGATCGGCCATGTCACGTCGAGCTACTATTCGGCAAATCTCGGCCGGTCGATTGCACTGGCCCTTGTCAGCAGTGGCCGCGACCGGGTCGGCGACACCGTGTATATTCCCATGCCGGGTAAAGTCATTTCCGCAGAAGTGACAACGCCGGTGTTCATTGATCCGCAGGGAGAACGCCTGCATGGTTAAACCCTTCCTGCGTCAAAGCCCCCTCGCCCACCTGCATCTGGAAGCGCGCCGCCCGCTGGGTGATGGCCTGCCGGAAGCCGGAATTCATGTGGCCGAACGTCCGCACCGCAGCCAGATCGCGGTGCGCGGACAGGCAACGGATCCGGCCTTTTTGCAGGGAATTGAAAAAGCCCTTGGCATTTCCCTGCCAACCGAAGCCTGCACCGCTTCCGGCAAGCCGGGCGATCTGCAGGTGTTGTGGATGGGACCGGATGAATGGCTTGTTGTCGGCGGGCCGGACAATGCCGCTCTGATTATCAGCAAACTCACCACGGCGCTGGTTGATTTGCAGGTGGCGCTGGTTGATGTCAGCGAAAGCCGGACAGTTATCGAGCTGAGTGGAAAACAGGCCCGTGTGGTGCTCGACAAGGGCTGTTCAATTGATTTGCACCCACGCTCCTTTGGCCCCGGACAGGTCGTCAACACCCTACTTGGCCGCGGCCATGTATTGCTGCATCAGACAGACCATGAGCCGGCAAGCGGAAGCTCAGCCTACGATATCTACGTTCATCGCAGCTATGCGGAATATTTGTGGTCGTGGATAGAAGACGCCGCGCGCGAATATGGGCTGGCTATGCGTTCCTGAGTGCAAATTGTAGCGGTCATCAACAATTTAGCATACAACTGGATGATTTTCCTTCCCTAAGGCCAGATCTGACTATAGACTAATTCCAACAAGCGATAAGCAGCACGCTGTAGCGGCTGCATTCGTTTATCCCGGATAAACGGCGTAAATCAAACAAAGGTGGCAAGGCCTTCATCAATGACTGCATTCCTGACCAATGATGATGTGTCCAGGCTTTTAGCCGACCCCTCGCCCGCGGCACGGGTTGACGCGGCCAGCAAGATTGCCATCGGTTTCAATTCCGGATCCTTTTCCCAACGCGAGCATAAACTGGCGGAAGAAATTTTCCGCATCATGGTAAGCGATGCTGAAATTCGGGTGCGCGAAGCGATTGCCATAAATCTCAAGAATAACCCCGCGATCCCCCATGACGTCGCCCAGGCCCTTGCCAACGACGTCCGTCGTGTCGCCCTTCCGATTCTGACCTATTGCGAGGTGTTAACGGACGAGGACTTAATCGAGATCATCCGCTCACACGATGAAGGCAAGCAGATCGCCATCGCGGGACGGGTTTTTGTTTCCGAAATCATATCTGATTCACTCATCAACACAAAAAACGAGAACGTTGTCTGCCGCCTGGTCGGTAATGAAGGTGCGCGCATTTCCGACATGTCCTTTGACAAAGCCGTCAATACCCTAGGCGACAGTCACAAAGTCCAGACGGCAATGATCGGCCGCTCGTCGCTGCCGGTCACGGTTGCAGAAAAACTGGTGACGAAGGTCTCCGACGTCATGCGCGACCAATTACTCAGCCGCCATCCGTTGACTGCCAACACGACAATGGACCTGTTGCTGCAAAGCCGCGAGCGGGCGACGGTTAACCTGTCCAGCCAGTCATCGGCCCCGGATATTCGAAAACTGGTGAAACAGCTCCATCAGCATGGCCGACTGACCCCGTCTCTCGTCGTGCGGGCCTTATGCATGGGGGATTTGCGGTTTTTTGAATTTGCCCTTTCAGAGCTGGCCAATATCCCGCTGATCAATGCCCAGGTTCTCATTCACGATCCCGGCCATATGGGCCTGCAACGGCTGTGGACTGCCAGCAACATGCCAGAGCAGCAACTGAAAACCGTGCAGGCCGCCATCGCGGCCCTGTCGGAACTCGAGCATGATGGCGAAGCGCACGACCGGGAACGTTTTTCACGTCGGCTCATTGAACGCATTCTGAGCCAGTATGAAGAACAGGGTGTGGTTCTTGAAGCCGATGATCTTGAATATCTGCTCTCCAGGATGGCTGACCCGCTCGCTGCAAATCACCCCACCCCCTAGTGCAGATCACGTGCACGGCGCGCAGCCGGTGATATCGGCTGGTTATCGCGAAGCCGACCTGTGATAATCGGGCCATGAAGATTGATCCAGTTCAAACCACCGAAATGCACACGGGCGGCGAACCGGTGCGTATTATCGAGAACGGTTTTCCAACGCTGCGCGGACGGACACTCCTGGCGAAACGGCGCTACCTGCGTGACCATTTCGACCATCTCCGGAAATTTTTGATGTTCGAACCGCGTGGCCACTTCGATATGTATGGGGTGATTGCGGTCGAGCCGGATCATCCGGATGCCGATCTGGCCGTGCTGTTCATGCACAATGAAGGCTATTCGACCATGTGCGGGCATGCGGTGATCGCGCTGGGCCGTTATGCCGTCGACAAAGGTCTGGTCAAGGCCCGCGAGCCGGAGACCGAGGTTCGGATCCAGTGCCCCTGCGGCCTGGTCACGGTTCAGGTGGAGGTTAACAACGGCGCCACCGGCCGGGTCCGTTTTGAAAGCGTCCCTGGCTTTGTCCTGCACCGGCAGAAAATCGTGGCGACAGCAGCGCACGGGCCGGTCGAAGTCGATATCGCCTATGGCGGCGCCTTCTATGCCTTTGTCGCCGCCGACCAGTTCGGCCTTGATGTGCGCAGATCGCGGGTTCGCGATCTCGTAGATGTCGCCAATGTGATATCCGCTGCCGTCAAAGAACAACTGGAAATTTCCCATCCGGATGATCCGGATCTGGGATTCCTCTATGGTACTATTCTCACCGACGGTGCCGACGCCTATTCACCAACGCCAACCGCAAACATCTGCGTGTTCGCCGACAGCCAGGTGGATCGCAGCCCGACCGGCTCAGGGGTTACCGCACGGATTGCTTTGCAATACCGCAAGGGCCAAATCAACCTCGGTCAAACCCGAACCTTTGAAAGTGTCACCGGAGCCCTGTTCGAGGCCAGAGCCATGCGCGAATCCACCGTCGGCCGGCACAAGGCGGTGACGGTTGAAGTGGCGGGGCGTGCCCATTATACGGGAAGTGCGACCTTCAGCCATGAGCCCGATGACGAGATTGGTCGCGGATTTCTGCTGCGTTAGCAGCGTGACTACTTCAGCCCGTAGGCGGCGGCGAATGTCTTGACGGCAGATCTGGAAATCTCTGCAATTCTTTCCTCACTCACCGCCTGTTCGATGCCCAGCATCAATTCCATCTGAATGGGGAACGTCACCATGCCGAAGAATTTGCGCGCCGCGGCCTGGGTATCGCCGATCTCAATCTTGCCAGCCGCAACCAGGCCATCCAGATAGTCTGCCATCTGATTGATAATCCAGCCCGGGCCAAACTCATAAAAGGTTTTGCCCAGATCAGGGAATCGCCCGGCCTCGGACATGACGACACGAAACATTTCTAGGACTTGCGGATTGGTGATGATCTTCAACACATGTTCGCCGGATTTTTGCAGCATTTCCGAAGGTAACACATTTGTGATCAAATCCTCAGACATCAACGGGCACCCCTCCTGGCCACCGTTTTCCTCACAACACAAACACATCACGTCACCAAAAAGCGTCTCTTTATTCTGGTAGTAGCTGTACACGGTACGCTTGGAAACCACCGCCTCTGCGGCAATGGCATCCATGCTGACCGCACCGAAACCGCGCTCCAAAAACAATTTTGCAGCCGCTTCAACAATGGACGCCTGCTTCGGCGTCATCGGCGCGGAATCTGCAGAATTAATCTGGATTGCACCAATTGCCATTCAGAATCTCCTTGACCGTAAAAAAGAAATTGGATAGTAAACTACACCGTCTAGTTTACTACACTGCTCAGTTTACTTTAACATGTCACCTGCGGAAAATCAAAGTGCGATCAAATACCGCAGTTTCATTCGAGGAGATTAGCCCATGGCTACGGCACAGGACACAATTAATTCCGGGGAAAAGATCAACAGCGCATTCGACCTGAAGGTGATCGCCTTCGCCGAATGGGTCCTGAAATGGCGCTGGCTGCTCATCATTGCAACTTTACTTGTTGCGTTCAGTGCGGCTTCGGGGGCCCGGTTTCTCGGATTTTCAACCGATTACCGGGTGTTTTTCAGCGATGACAATCCGCAGCTATCGGCCTTTGAAAACCTGCAGAAGATTTACACCAAGGATGACAACATTCAGTTTGTCATCAAGCCATACGCTGGCGATGTGTTTACCCCAGAACTGTTGACAGCTGTCCGCGATCTTACGGAAAAATCCTGGAAAACCCCGTTTGCCACCCGCGTCGATTCATTGACCAATTTCCAGCACAGTTACGCCGATGGCGATGACCTGACGGTGCGAGACCTGATCACCAGGCGCGGCCAAGTCACCCAGGCCGCCGCCGACGAAGCAAAAGCCATAAGCCTGACTGAACCTCTGCTCACCAACCGCCTGATTTCACCCAATGGCAAAACGGTGGCCATCAATATCAATTTGACCCTGCCCGGCAAAAGCCTGGACGAGGGCCCCAATGCTATGACCTATGCGCGCCAGATCGCCGACGCGTTCCGCAACGAGAACCCCAATGTCCGGGTCGCAATCACCGGTCTGGCGGCCCTCAACAATGCTTTTTCCGAAGCCTCGCTGGTGGATATGGAAACCCTGATCCCGCTCATGTACGGCGGGCTTTTGCTGGTCATGGTGATCTTACTGCGATCCTTCAGCGCCACCATCGGTACTATCCTGGTGATCGGTCTGTCAGCGGTCACCGCCATGGGCTTGACCGGCTGGTTCGGAATTCTGCTGACACCGCCATCGGCAACGGCACCGACCATCATTCTGACCATCGCCATCGCTGACAGCGTCCATATCCTGATTACCATGCTCCATGAAATGCGCCATGGCGCGAGCAAACGCGAGGCCATCATTGAAAGCCTGCGGGTCAACTTTTCACCGGTGTTCCTGACCAGCATCACGACCATGATCGGCTTCCTGTCCCTGAATTTCAGTGATGCCCCGCCGTTCCGCGATCTCGGCAATATCACCGCCATGTGTGTGGTTGCTGCCTGGGCCTATTCAATTCTGTTCCTGCCGGCGCTGATGTCGCTGCTGCCGGTACGGGTCAAACAGCGCACCGCTTCCCATATCACAGGCATGACCCGCCTGGCCGACTTCATCATCGGTAAATACAAAACCGTGTTTGGCGGCATGGCCGCCGTTGTCATCATTCTGGTTGCCCTGATTCCGCAAATCGAACTGAACGACAAGTTTGTCGAATATTTCGATCACTCCATCGAGTTTCGCACCGATACCGACTTTGCTCAGGAGAACCTGACCGGGGTTTATCAAATGCAGTTTTCACTGACCGCAGGGAATGAAGGTGGCATCAGTGACCCTGAATACCAGACGAACATGGACGCCTTTAAAGTCTGGTTCGCCAAACAGCCGGAAGTCGTTCATGTTCAGAGCCTGACCGATATCATGCTGCGCCTGAACAAGAACATGCATGGCGATGATGCGGCCAGCTACACCCTGCCCGAAGACCGCGAACTGGCGGCCCAGTATCTGTTGCTGTTTGAAATGTCGCTGCCCTACGGACTCGATCTGAACAACCAGATCAATGTCGACAAATCGGCAACCCGGTTCATCGCAACCCTGAGAAACGTCTCGACCCGGGAAGCCCGCGACCTTGAAGACCGTGCCGGGACCTGGCTCACGGACAATTTTCCGACAACAGCCGCCGCTAAAGCCACCGGCCCCTTCATCATGTTCGCCTATATTTCACAACGCAATATCGAGGGCATGCTGACGGGAACCACGGTCGCTTTCCTGCTGATATCCCTTTTGCTGACCTTTGCCCTGCGCGATCTCAAACTGGGTGCCGTCAGCCTGGTTCCGAACCTGGTCCCGGCGCTCATGGCCTTTGGCATCTGGGCCGCCTTTATTGCTCAGGTTGATGTGGCGGCTTCGATTGTCGTGGCCACCAGCCTGGGGATTATCGTTGATGCAACGGTTCATTTTCTGAGCAAATACCAGCGCGCCAAACGCCAGCGCGGCGATGACACGAAAGCAGCCATCCGCTATGCCTTTTCAACTGTTGGCACGGCCCTGTGGGTCACCTCGGCGATCCTGATCGCCGGCTTTGCCATCCTTTCCCTGTCCGCGTTCCGGATTAATCAGGAGCTTGGCCTGTTGACGGCAATTACTCTGGTCTGTGCCCTGTTTGCAGATTTTCTGCTGCTGCCGGCATTGCTGCTGATTGTTGATAAAGATAAAAAATCCCCTCACACAAAGGAGTCAACTGATGACACATCTGAACCTGTTACCGTTGCAGCGGAATAAATCGCACTGGCCCCTGCTGCTGGCCGGAGCGGCACTGCTTGCGCTTGCTTCAGCACCGGTCACGGCAGAAACACCGGAACAAAAAGGCCTGGCCATTGCCACGGAAATTGACAAACGTGACATCGGATTTGGCGACAGCCAGGCCCAGTTGACCATGACCCTGACCAACAGCCATGGCCAGTCGAGCATCCGCAAGCTGCGTCTGTCGACCCTGGAAAATACCGACACGGCAGCGGGCGACAAAAGCCTGACGGTTTTTGATCACCCCCGTGATGTCAAAGGCACCGCATTCCTGAGCTTCACCAAAATTCTCGAGCCCGACGACCAGTGGCTGTTTCTGCCCGCCCTGAAACGGGTCAAACGCATCTCTTCGGCCAACAAATCCGGGCCCTTTGTCGGCTCCGAGTTTGCCTACGAAGATCTGGTTTCCTTCGAGGTCGGAAAATATACATATAAATGGATCCGGGACGAAGCCTGCGGCACTCTCACCTGCTTTGTTGTCGCGCGTTACCCGTTGTATGAAAATTCCGGCTATACCCGTCAGATCACCTGGGTCGACCAGGCCGAATACCGGGTGCAGAAGGTGGAATATTACGACCGCAAGGAATCCCTGCTGAAAACCCTCAATCAAACCGCCTATCAGCAATATCTGAACCAATATTGGCGGCCCTTGAAAATGCACATGGTCAACCACCAGACCGGCAAGGAAACAACCCTTGAGTTTTCCCCCTACACCTTTCAGGTCGGCCTCAATGACAGTGCCTTCACGCCAAACCGTTTGAAGAAAGTCCGGTGATGATGACAGAGCGTTACCCCTGCGCTCTGGTCATGGCGATGCTGCTGATCCCCGTCAGCGGCATCGCCCCCCGGGCGGCTGAACTGGATATCGCCGGTTCCAGCAGTATGGAAGTGCGGCTGTTCCCCCATCAAATATCCTATGCTGGCCAGCGCAAATCGATGGTATCGCCTTCGCTTAGCCTGGAGCCGGAGTTTGTCCTTGAAACCGACGACGGCACCGACCGCCTGACCCTGATCCCGTTCGCCCGGCTTGATGCCGACGATGACCGGCGCAGCCACTTTGATCTGCGTGAAGCCAACTGGCTGCATCTGGCCGACGCCTGGGATAGCCGGGTTGGCATCGGTAAAGTGTTCTGGGGCGTCACCGAATCCCGCCATCTGGTTGATATTGTCAATCAGACGGATGCGGTCGAGAATACAGACGGCGAAGACAAGCTGGGGCAACCCATGATCAACCTCAATCTGCAAACCGACTGGGGCAATTTCGCACTGTTCGCCCTGCCCGGTTTCCGCGAACGCACCTTTGCCGATGACGATGCCCGCCTGCGCGGCCCGAAACCGGTCCAGCAAAACGATGCCACCTATGATTCCAGCGCCCGCGCGCACCATGTGGATTTTGCCCTGCGCTGGAGCCGCACCTTAGGTGACGTGGACATCGGCGTCAGTCATTTCCATGGCACCAGCCGTGAGGCACGGGCGCTCACCGCAGCGCGGGCCGATGGCGTCAGCGTCTTCGTGCCGCACTATGACCAGATTGACCAGACCGGGATCGATGCCCAGCTGACCCGGGATGCCTGGCTCTGGAAATTCGAGGGCATTGTCCGCTCCGGCCATGGCAACCGCTTTGCCGCCACCGTCGCCGGTGTGGAATATTCCTTCTACCAGGTTGCCGATACAAGCGCCGACATCGGCGTCATTGCCGAGTATCAATATGATGGCCGCGACAGGAGTGCGCCGGGAACTCTGTCCGATGACGACCTGTTCGTGGGGCTGCGCTGGGCGGCCAATGACGCCCAGGACACAAGCGCCCTGGCCGGCCTAATTGTTGACCGGAACAGCCAGGAAACCGCCCTGTCTTTCGAAGCCGAACGGCGGCTCACGGACCGCTGGAAAGCCGAGATCGAGGGGCGATGGATGGAAAATGTTCCGGC
The DNA here is from genome assembly GCA_013203595.1 of Rhodospirillales bacterium. GTDB lineage: Bacteria > Pseudomonadota > Alphaproteobacteria > Rhodospirillales > Casp-alpha2 > JABMNT01. The sequence goes on along the minus strand of JABMNT010000200.1, from coordinate 3,911 downwards.
CGACGGGTTTTTGGCCGGAATCAAAAACGATGATCATGTGATTTTTCGCCTGACCCGGTATTTCTAGGGCGTTTCAGATAAAGCTGATCTGTACGGCGCCCAGGGGCAGCACCGTGCAGGAGACCACACAGGGCCCGTCGATCCACTGGGTGGCGACAACCGAGCCGGTCATGATCAGATCGCCGGCCTTCAGCCCTTCACTGCGCTCTGCTTTCTGGTTGGCCAGCCAGGCCAGGGCATTCAAGGGATGGCCCATCACTGCCGCACCCAACCCGCTACCCACCTGCTGGCCGTCAATCCGGGTTATTCCCACGGCTTTTTCCAGATCAACGTCAGCCGGATTACAGCCCGGGCCAATCACCGCCCCGGCGGAAAAAAAATCATCGGCGATCAACGCGGGAATGCCAAAGGCATGGTAATCCTGATACCGATTATCGACGATTTCCGCCGCCGCCATCACCGCACCCACGGCACCGGCAACCGATTGTCGGGTGAACGGGGTGGCCTGTGGAGCCAGATCGCTGGCCAGCCGCAAGGCGATCTCGCATTCAACGCCGACCTGGACAAAATCAGCCAGCCGCAGGGTGACCGAGGCCGGGTGCACTTCCTTTTCATACAGCAGCCCGGCGCAGGGATGGTCGATGTTGAGGAATTCCTGCATGACCGCCGTGGTACAGCCGATTTTGAATCCGCAGACAGCACCTTTTTCCCCGCTTAACAGGGCACCGGCGGCGGCCTGCAGATCATAACCGGCGGCAATATCTGGCGGACGCATGGCGACGGGGGCCGGTGCAGCGGCAATGCCTGAGCGGCGCATGGCGGCGAAATAGGTTGCCGCCTTTTCCAGCGCCCGGGCATTCACCGGCCGATGCCATTGGCGACAAACAGGATCTTGCCATGGCGGCCACTGCGCTCGGCATGGGCCAGGGCTTCACCGACCTGATCGAACCGGTAGGTGGCCTCAACCGGGGAATGCAGGGTTTTGTTGATAAACAGATCGGCGATTCCGGCGTAAACATTTGCAATCTCTTCCGGCGACTGTTGGAACAGGCGTTTCACCAGCCAGAAACCGGTCAGGCTGATTTGCCGGATAATCGCCTGGGTCGGCGTGATCATACAAGGGTCTCCGGACAGGAACCCGTAGTTGACGACAATGCCGGAATCGGAAAGACAATCGGCCAGATGTTGACAGGACTTGCCGCCAGCCGCATCGATCGCCAATGGCACAGGCGCATCACCGATCTCGGCGCGGACCCGCTCGCCCAGATCATCACCATCGACAAACACAAGATCCGCACCCATCGCCTGTAGCGGCGCAATCAGTTCAGCCCGCCTGACCACATTGATGGTCTTGATGTCCATCAGTTTGGCGAGCCGGATCAGGTGCTGACCAACCGCCGAATTGGCGGCGTTCTGGACGACCCAGTCGCCGGGTTCCAGATCGACAAAATCCTGCAGCATGAAATGCGCCGACGGTGGATTGGCCTTCATCTGCGCCGCCTGTTCGATATCGAGTTCTTCAGGGATCGGGACCGCCTGTTCGGCCTTGCACAAAATCTTTTCAGCCCAGTTGCCGCGCCCCAGCAAAAGCACCCGATCCCCGGGTTTCAAATTACTGACGGCGGACCCCACTGCCAGGATCCGCCCGGCGCCTTCGATCCCCTGGCGGGCGGGCAACACATCCGGGCCCGGGTATTCGCCGCGAATGATCAGCAGATCGGCCGGGTTGATGGCCGAGGCCTCGACGCCAACCAGCACCTCGTCGGCTCCCGGCGCAGCCGGATCCGCCACCTCGACACAGTGACAAACTTCATGGGGGACCCCAAATTTTGCGTATTCTATGGCTTTCACGGACGGACTCCTGGGTTTCGGTTTATTGCTCTGTGCATGGTAACCAGCCCGGCCGCAGGGGCCAAGTCCTAACCGTCTGCATAAAACATCCAGGCCATCGCATCGCCGCCCGTGCGGAGCCCCGGAGATATGCCGGGCAGCCGCTTGCCAGCGACGGCGATGTGAAGCCTCTTATATGTTCGAATCAGCAAAACTGGCCTTGCGTTTGGCCATATAAGCCAGCAGTTCTTCGTCCTTGGCCGCATCGAGCGGCGGTGCCTGATAGGAGCCCAGCATTTCCTTGACGATTTTGGATGCGCGCTGTTCCGCCGTCAGGCTGCCCTCGGCCTGCCATTGCTCGAAGGAATTGTTGTCGGCGATGGTCGAGCGGTAGAAGGCGGTTTCAAAATTGGCCTGGGTGTGGCTGCAGCCCAGATAGTGAGCGCCGGGACCGACTTCGCGGATGGCGTCCATGGCCTGACCGTTTTCCGACAGATCGATGCCCTTGCACAGCACTTCCATCATCGCCAGCTGGTCAATATCCATGACGAATTTCTCGAAGCTCGAGGCTAACCCGCCTTCCAGCCAGCCGGCGCTGTGCAGCATGAAATTGACGCCGCTGAGTACGGCGGGCACCAGGGTGCTGGCGCTTTCGTAAGCGGCCTGGGCGTCAGGAATTTTCGAGCCGCAGAAGGAACCACCGGAACGGAACGGCAGCTTCAGGCGGCGCGCCAGCTGGGCCGCCGCCGACAGCACCAGGGTTGGTTCTGGGGTGCCGAAGGTGGGGGCGCCCGACTGCATCGACAACGCACTGGAAAACACCCCGAAGATAACCGGCGAGCCCGGCCGCAGCAGTTGGGTCAGGGCCATCCCGGCCAGGGCTTCGGCCAGGGCCTGGGTCAGGGTGCCGGCCACTGACACCGGCGACATGGCGCCGGCCAGAATGAACGGCGAGACGATGGAGGCCTGGTTGGCCCGCGCATAGACCTTCAGGGCACCGAGCATGGTCGCGTCGTAGACCATGGGGGAATTGACATTGATCAGGCTGGTGCAGACCGCGTTCGCATCGACAAAATCCTTGCCAAACAGAATCTCCGACATGGCGACGGTGTCAGCCGCCCGGTCGGGGTGAGTGACCGATCCCATATAGGCCTTGTCGGAATAGCGCATATGGGCATAAACCATATCGAAATGCCGCTTGTTGACCGGCAGATCGACGGGCTCGCAGACGGTGCCGCCGGAATGGTGTATGGGCCCGGCCATATAGGCCAGCTTGACGAAATTCTGGAAGTCTTCGATGGTTCCGTAACGCCGTCCGCCGTCCAGATCGCGGACAAAGGGCGGGCCATAGACCGGGGCAAACACCAGATTTCTGCCGCCAATAACCACGTTTCGGGCCGGATTGCGGGCATATTGGGTAAATTCAGCCGGTGCGGTTTTCAACAATCCGCGCAGTAATCCCTTGGGGAAGCGGACCCGTTCCCCGCTGACATCGGCACCGGCCGCGCGCCACAGCCCGAGCACCTCCTCGTCGCCGCGAAACTCAATGCCGGTTTCCTGCAGCACGATGTCAGCGTTGGTTTCGATGATATCCAGGCCTTCTTCGCTGCACAGCTCGGTGAACGGGATGTTGCGGCTGATATAGGGCTGGGTAATGGCCGAAATTTCCGCCCGCGCGGCCCGCCGGGCATCCCGCCCCCGCCTTGCACCTTTTTCCCCACGATCACTCATTGCCCGACTCCCCGTTTAAACTGACTTGAGCGAAGTCTATTGAGGCGGTGTTTGCAGACTAATCCGCTTGCGTCACTTTATGGTTCAAAACCGTCCTGCCTGCACTTTGGAACCGGATATAAGAGGCAACCGCAATGACGGAAACAGAACATCTAAGGTCGACAACCGCCAAGAACGCGAGCCCGGGCCGGCGCATGACATTTAGGGGAAAAACCGGGAGAACCAGATAATGAAAAGCCACGCGCGCGCAGTCGTCATCGGTGGGGGAGTGGTCGGGGTGGGAACCCTCTACCATCTTGCGAAAAAGGGCTGGACCGATTGTGTGCTGATCGAGCGCAAGGAACTGACGT
>JABMNT010000199.1 GCA_013203595.1 Rhodospirillales bacterium | reverse complement strand
GTGCAGACGCTGAACAAGCGGGAGGGCGGCTTCACGGCGGACGACATGGCGCTGCTTTCGGCGATGGCGGCGCAGGCGGCCTCGGCGCTGCAGAGCACGCAGTTTGTCGAGCGCATGCGCAAGACCCGGGAAAAGGAACTGGAGTTTCTTGATGTTGTCGCCGATGTAACTTCCGAGCTGGAACTCGGTACCCTGCTTAAAAAGGTCATGGCAGAGGCAACCCGCATGTTGGGCGCTGACCGCTCGACTTTGTTCATGAACGACGAAAAGACAAACGAGCTGTTTTCCAGGGTCGCCATGGGCGATGGCATCGGTGAAATTCGCCTGCCCAACACGGCGGGCATTGCCGGCGCGGTCTTCAAGTCCGGCAAAACCATCAATATTCCCTACGCCTATGCGGATTTGCGGTTCAACCCGGCCTTCGACAAACAGACCGGCTATTTCACCCGGTCGATTTTATGTGTGCCGGTTATCAACAAGGACTCCAAGTGTATTGGCGTCACCCAGGTTCTCAACCGTCGCGGCGGGCCGTTTACCGACGAAGACGAAACCCGCCTGAAAGCGTTTACCGCCCAGGTCTCTATCGCCCTCGAAAATGCCAAATTGTTTGAAGACATTCAGAATATCAAAAACTACAACGAAAGCATGCTGGAAAGTATGTCGAACGGCGTCATCACAATGGACGAAGACGGCAAGATCGTCACCTGTAACAAGGCCGGTCTGAAGATTACCCGCAAATCCATTGACGAAGTGATCGGCGTTTCGGCGGAAGAATTTTTTGTCGATGAAAATCTCTGGGTCATGGAAAAAGTCCACAAAGTGGAAGAAGACCAGCAACCCGAGGTCATTGTTGACGGCGAGCTGGTTTTTGCCGAGGAAAAGCTGTCGGTCAATGTCAACGTGTTGCCGCTGGTCAATCCCGAGCAGAAAAAGCTGGGCAGCATGATCATGATCGAGGATATCAGTTCGGAAAAACGCATGAAATCGACCATGTCACGTTACATGGATCCGGGGCTGGCCGATCAGTTGCTGGCCGGCGGCGACGATTTTCTGGGTGGTAAAAGCATGGAGGCGACAATCCTGTTCTCCGATGTCCGCAGTTTTACGACCCTGACCGAGACTCTGGGTGCGCAGGGTACGGTTAAGATGCTGAACGACTATTTCACCATCATGGTTGATTGCATCTCACGCGAAGAAGGCATGCTCGACAAGTTCATCGGCGACGCCATTATGGCGGCCTTCGGGGTGCCGATTGGCCATGGTGATGATGAAGACCGTGCGGTGCGGGCCGGTATTTCAATGATTTCCGAACTTTGGGAATGGAACGTTATACGCGAAGCCCAGGGTGAATTGCCCATTGATATGGGGCTTGGCATCAATACGGACAATATCGTATCCGGCAACATCGGCTCGCCGAAACGCATGGATTTCACGATGATTGGCGATGGTGTCAACCTGGCGGCGCGCCTTGAGTCCGCCTGTAAGCAGTATTCGGCACGCATTCTTATCAGTGAAACCACCAAGGCCAAGCTTAAGGGCACCTACCGGATGCGCGACGTGGACCTGGTTGTTGTCAAAGGCAAGACAAAACCGGTCGGTGTCTACGAAGTGCTGGATTACCATTCCGAGAAGACCTTTCCCAATCTGATGGACACAGTCAATTATTTCAATGAAGGCGTGCATCAGTACCGAACAGCCAACTGGGATAAGGCGATTTCCAACTTCAATCAGGCCCTGAAGGCCAATCCCAGCGACAAGCTGGCAAAAACCTATATTGAGCGCTGTGAACACATCAAGTTAGAGCCGCCTGAAGGCGAATGGGACGGGGTTTGGGTGATGACCTCGAAGTAAGCAAAAATCCCTGCATGCCAGATCGAAGGATAAAATTATTATGTCCGGTACTTCATCCAAAATCGACGAATTCGTTGAACAGGTCCGCCGTGAATTCATTGAGAGCACAAGCGAGCGCCTGAATTCGGTTGATGATCTGATTACGGCGATGATGGATAGCCAGCAATTTGACGAATCACTTGTCGAGTTTTTGCGACAGATTCATTCCATCAAGGGACTGGGCGGAACATTTGATTTTCCGACGGTTTCTACAATCGCCCATCGCCTCGAAGATTACATCGAAACTGCTCCCGAATTCGCCGCCAGACAGTTCAAGGACATTCAGTATTTTGTTGATGTGATACGCCGCATTATTGAATCCGGTATTGAGCCCGACGCATCGGAATTGTCGACCTTATTGAAGTCTCTGCCGGTTACCGCCAAGGATTTTGCCGACATCGAAGCCTTCGACGACAACAAGCCGATTCAGGATGTCCGATTGCTTCTGGTCATGCCAAAGGGCACACAGCGTAAAATTATCGGCAAGGAACTGGCGGCCTGCGGATTTCAGATCGCAAATTCGGATACCCCTGTGGAGGCGGTTAAATATGCGATTGATCACAAACCGGACATTGTCATTGTAAGCCGCGTAATGGAGCAGATGGGGGGGCGCGAAATGGCGCGGGTGCTGGCAACCATTGATGCGACAAAAGACTGCCGCATCATCATTGCCGCAACCACCGGCAAAGGCGACACGGCTTTTGCCGATTTACCGGAATCGACACGGGTGATCCAAAAGGGCCCCGGGTTTATTGATGACCTTACAGACTGCCTGAGCGGCTGGGGCTTCTTTGGCTAGCTGGGGCTTCTTTGGCTAGGCCTTATTTGGTCGTCGCCACAAACACACCATCCCAGTCTTCACCCGGCGATTCGGCCTGGAAGTGCAGGATGCGGGTTTCGTAAAGATCGTAGAACCCGTCAATATTGTATGGTGCGCAGAGCAGGCGACATTCCTTCAGGCGCTTGATTGCCCGGTTCCAGTCCTGCTCAAGATAGGCTTCGATCATCTGGTTGTGGAATTGCTTCAGGGTCTGGAAACCCTGGCTTTCGGTAACCTCCTCGTCGCCGACCAGGCAGAAGATGGTGACCGCTTCGGTCTTGCCCTTGACCTTGATGTTATCGAGAAACAGGGTCGCCAGTTCCGGCACCTGGGCGTGGGTTGTCTCGCCGATGACGATGTCGACGCCATAGGCTTTGCTCTGGCCTTCGAGGCGTGCCGCCAGGTTGACGGTATCACCGAGCACCGAATAATCGATGCGCAGTTCCGAGCCCATGTTACCGACCACGGCGGGGCCGCTGTTGAGGCCAATGCCGACTTTGAGGGGAACGTGCTTGCGCCCCTCCTCAATGGCTTCGGCTTCCAGGCGCTCGTTCAGCGGAGCCATTTCGGCCATCATCGCGAGCGCCGACTGGCAGCCGTAATAGGCATGCCGTTCCACGTCCATGGGCGCATTCCAGAACGCCATGATGCAATCGCCCATATATTTATCAATGGTGCCGTGGCGGTCGAGAATAACGTTGGTCAGCGGGGTCAGCAGCTTGTTGATGAGTTTGGTCAGGCCGACCGCATCAAACTGCTCGGAAATGGTGGTGAATCCGCGTACATCACAGAACAGCAATGTCATATCGCGCTGAACGCCACCCAGTTCCAGGGCGTCTGGGTTTTCAGCAACCCGCTTGACCTGATCGGGCGAGAGATACTTGGAGAAGGCTGCACGAGTCTGCTTGCGTTTGGCTTCCTCTCGGGCGTAACCGGTATAGGTCAGGACCATGTAGATCAGCATGATGGAAACGATGGCGTAACTGGCGTCGAGCAGGATTTTATCGACTGAAAACAAATACCAGGATGTGCCACCAGCACTCAAGGCTGTCACAACAAAGACCATGGCCGTCCATTTGGCGCCCAGCCAGGGCACCAGGATGATCATGGCCAGCCCGCCAAACAGCACGAAGGCCATTTCTGCCGCGTTGGCGTAATTGGGCCGGGTCAGATAATCCTGATTGGCGATGACCTCGATGACCTGGGCGTGAACTTCGACCCCGGGAATATCGCGTTCGGTGGGGATCGAGCGGATATCTCGAAGTCCCACCGCTGAGGTGCCCAGAATGAGCATCCTGCCGGCAATCTTGGCGGGGTCGGCGGTGCCATTGAGCAGTTCATGGGCCGGTACATATTTATCCCAGTCGCGTTTCGAGAAATGTGGCCAGATCCGTCCCTTGTCATTGGTTTTGACTGTGAAGTTCTTGGTGATCCCGACGCCGTCAATACCCGCCTCGTTGGTGTAAATGACAACGGTCTGGCGGCCCAGGGCGACCCGCAGCATCTCGACGGCCAGTGCTGGGAAAAACTTGCCTTCATGCATGAAATAGGCGGGAATATTTCGGATAACGCCGTCTTCGTCGGGAATCGCGTTAAACATACCAAAACCGGCCATGCGGTTGTTCTTGGCCGCTTCTTCCAGGATCGGGATATTGCGGACCAGGGCCGGGAACTTGAGGGTGAAGGGCTCTGGGTCCAGGGCGTTTTTTGACAATTTTCTGATGGCGACGGAGGCCTTGGCGGGCGGGCCCTTGACCCCTTCCGTCTCGTTTGTGCGTCCGGCCTGACCCAGGACGACGCGACTTTTCGAAATGACCTGGGCTAACAGCTCGTCGTTGCTCAGCCGCTCGGTGAGCAGTTTCTTCATTTCCGGTGTCAAACCTTCGGCGCCTTCGGCGACCACCTTGATATCCTTGCCATCGGGTTCGGCAAACACGATATCGAAGGCAAAGACTGATGCCTTCATGGCCATGGCGTTTTGTACCAGCTTGGCAACCTTGTCGCGAGACCAGGGCCACTGACCCACCGTTTCAAGGCTCTGTTCATCGATATCGATAATGGTGACCGGCTTTTTTTCAGGCGGCGGTATATCCCGGGGCTTGGCCTGCTGGTAGTAGTCAAAGACTTTCAGGCGGGCGTATTCGACCGGGGCCGGGTTGAAGTTATAGAGAAGTATAAAACCAACCAGCATGGCAAGGCCGATGAGCCGGTCGTAACTGAAGGCTGAACGCAGAAATCTCATGGCTATATTGCGCCCGGTTTTTGCGAATCGATTTCAGAATGCACCACGCGAGCCCCAATGTTCTTCAGTTACGGACAGATTTGGATGAATTCTACACCCTTGATCGCCTGATTGGTCAAGGTGAATCTTCCGGCTTTATTGCGAGACAACCCCCTAACCGCCGAAAATCGGGGTATTCCAGCCGGAATTCCAAAATAATGGAATGATGGCCCGCTTCCGCACTAGCGCCGGGGCCGTCGCCCACGTATATTTTATAATATGAGCGAAACCTCTCACCGCGCCTGGCTGAAGCCTTTTCTCAAGCCGATCATGCCGATCTTTCGTGAAGTTCTGGCGATGTCGGCGTTTGTCAATATTCTGGCCCTGGCAGTGCCGGTGTTCACCCTGCAGGTCTACGACCGGGTCATCGGCCATGCCGGGATCAGCACCCTGGTCGGGTTTGTGCTGGGCATGATTTGTATCGTTGCCTTCGATTACGTGCTGCGCCAGTCGCGTTCGCGGATCATGCAATCGGTAGCGTTGCGCATTGATGTTCTGGTCGGGCGTAAACTGTTCGACAAACTGATGGCCCTGCCCCTACACCAGCTGGAATCCAAACCGGCCAACTACTGGCAGTCCTTGTTCAGGGATGTGGATACGGTGCGCAATACCCTGTCCGGGGCTTCCGCCCTGTTATTGTGCGACCTTCCCTTCGCCCTGATGTTTCTGACCTTGATCTGGATTATCGCCGCGCCCATTGCCTGGGTTTTGATGATCATCATCCCGTTGTTCATGTTCATTGCCTGGCAGTCGTCGGCAAAAATGTCGCAGGCCAACCAGGAAGAACGGGAAAGTACACAGACCCGTGACGGATTGATCGCTGAAATCATCAATGGGCGGACCACGGTAAAGGCGCTGGCTCTCGATAACGCCATGCGTCCGATGTGGGAAGAGCGGCATGCGGAAAACATCGAAAATTCGGTCACCCGCGGTGCCCGTTCCGATTTCTATTCGAACTTCGGCGGTTCGCTGACGATGATGACCACCATCTTCATGACCACCGCCGGGGCGCTGGCGATCATTGAAGGAGTGCTGACCATGGGGTCGCTGATCGCCACCAACATGTTAACCGGGCGTCTGATAGGCCCGGCCAACCAGCTGGTTGGTCAATGGCGGGCCTATAGCAGTTTCCTGCAGTCTCTGGACCGTCTCGGCGAAATTTTCGACAGCGTCAGCGAACGCGAAGAAAGCGAGGTCAAACTGACCCGCCCGCGCGGTGAAATCACCACCGAAAATGTCAGTTTTGGTTATGCCGAAGACCTGCCGCCGGTCGTCGATTCCGTCAGCATAACCATCAAGGGCGGTGGCGTGCATGCGCTGGTTGGACGCAACGGCAGTGGCAAAACCACATTGTTGAAGCTGATCCAGGGGCTGTACAGCCCAACCAAGGGACGGGTCCTCATTGACGGTGCCGACATCGCCCAGTTCAGCCGCAAGGAACTGGCCTCCTGGCTGGGGTATGTGCCGCAGGAATGCGTGTTGTTTGCCGGTACGGTGCGCGACAACATCGTTCATCGCCATCCCGATGCCACCGACGAGCAAATCATCGAAGCGGCGACAGCCGCCGGGGTTCATCAGTTTATTATCGATTTGCCGGAAGGCTATGCCTCGGAAATTGGTGAGGCCGGTCGCCGGTTATCAGGTGGGCAACGCCAGCGCATTGCCATCGCCCGGGCTCTGCTCGGCAATCCGCCGGTATTGCTGCTTGATGAACCTTCGTCGAGTCTTGATCGGCAGGCCGAGCAGGCTTTGCGCACCACCCTGGTCGAAATTGGCAAGGAACGGACCGTCATTATTGTCACCCACAGTCCGATCCTGTTGGCCGCCTGTAATGATCTGGTTGCCCTTGACCGGGGAAAAGTGGCACTGGCCGGTCCGTCCAAGGAAATCCTGCCAAAATTGTTCGGCCAGCAACCAAGAGCCGACGGACAGGCTCTGGCAGCGCCCGCCGCACCAGCGGCGCCCGCTCCGGCCAGCCAGGTCGCCGCGCCCGCTGCGGCGCCGCGTCCGGCCCAGGTCGGGGCACCAGCGGTTCTGCAGGCCAGACCGGTTGCCGCACCGGTGCCCACGCCGGGTGCGCCCGCCCGTCCCCTTCCCGCAGCTCAGCGCCCGGCGGCGCCGCCCGCCCAACGCCCGGCGGCTCCAGCGCCTTCCCAACGCGCGGTGGCTCCAGCGCCTTCCCAGCGCGCGGTGGCTCCAGCGGCCGTCCAGCGCCCGACGCCCGCAGTACCCCCACGGCCGGCCGTGCCGGCACGAACCTCGGCCCGGCCCGTCGCCACCGCAATGCCGCCGACACCGGCAGCGGCACAGGCCTCTGCCCGGGCCACGCCTCCCCTGGCGAAATCGCCTGTGATGCCGCCTGCCGGGCCGGCAAAACGGGTGGCGCCCCAGCCGACAGCACCAGCCAGTCCAGCCAAACCGGTGCTGGCAAAACCCGCCGCTGCTGCCCCGGCACCACCAAAGGCCGCGCCACCGGCAACGCCACCGGCAGGGGCAACGCCACTGGCAGGGGCAACGCCACTGGCAGGGGCAACGGATGTGATCACCGAAAAACATCAACCCCCGGCACCCGTAGTGGCACCGGCACCGCAGGCGCCACCGGCACCAAAAGCCACCAGCAGTGCTGATCCCAGTGTGCCAGGCGGCGAACGCTTCAGTCTCAACGAACCAAAAGGAAGTCAACTGGTTGACGATCCCTATGCGGATCTGATCAAGTCATCGACCGACAAAGGCCGCCTGGATCAGACAGGAACAGGAACCAAACAATGAGTGTTGATGTTGCAACCGGATCCGAACGTCTGGATGCCTTGTTAGCCCGCCACCCCATGCCAAGTTGGCGTATGTTTGCCTGGCCGGTCATGGGTTTATTGATGCTGGCCATTGGCTGGTCGTATTTTGTTCAGCTGGACCAATGGGCAGTTTCGCTTTGCAACTTCACGATTACCGCCTGACAACAGCTCTTATCACATATCGAATGCCCGACCATTTATCGCTGTTACAGGAGTATATCTGGCAGGAAATTGATCTGCCGCCCCATTATCCGGAACTGGAGCGGTTTCTGGCATTTTGGGAAAGCCACCTGGAGGGGCCGTTGCATTCGGTAAAAATTGCATCCGCACCTTTGATCCAGCCAGCCCGGGTCGGGAGCGTTGATCACCTGCGTTTTCTGCATTAATAAAAACCGCGCTCCCGTTCACCGGGGGCGCGGTTTTACTGACAATACGGGTTCGCCCGTTTAGTCGTTGGCGGCGTCAATATAGAGCTTGGGATCAGCCCCCTGCTCGCGTGCAGCAATAACCACTGCTTTCTGGACCCGGTCGAAAGCGCGGGCTTCGAGCTGACGGACCCGTTCGCGGCTAATGCCATAGGATTGCCCCAGTTCCTCAAGGGTTACCGGGTTGTCCTTGAGCTTGCGCTCGGTGAAGATATGGCGCTCGCGTTCCGGCAAACTGGCGACCGCTTTCGCCAGATGTTCGTGCATGACGGACTGTTGTTCACGATTGGCAAATATTTGCTCCGGCGAGGCACCGTCATCGACCAGGGAATCGATGAACTCGGCACTGTCCTCGCTTTGCGACATGGGCGCGTTCAGGGACATATCGCGGACCGATAAGCGGCCGTTCATATGAATAATGTCTTTTTCCGGCACACCCATTTTTGACGAGATCAGTTTCGCCTGATCAGCAGTCAAATCACCGCTGTCGAGGATGTTCAATTTGGCTTTGACATTGCGCAAGCTGAAAAACAGTTTTTTCTGGGATGCCACGGTCCCCATTTTAACCATCGACCAGGACTTGAGGACATATTCGGTGATGGATGCCTTGATCCACCACATGGCATAGGTCGACAGCCGAAAACCCATATCCGGCTCGAACTTTTTGACGGCCCGCATCAGCCCGATGTTGCCTTCCGAAATCAGATCGGCGACCGGCAATCCATATCCGCGATATTTCATGGCCAGTTTCACAACCAGGCGCAGGTGTGACGTAACAAGCTTATGGGCTGCTTCCGTATCGCCTTTTTCCCGCCACAGGGTTCCCAGACGCTGCTCCTCATCTTTTTCGAGAATCGGGTACGTCCATATTTCCCGGAAATACTGGGACAGTCCGCCATCTACGGGGACAGCCGGTAATGAAATTGTTGAAGCCATTTTTATTTTCCCTTCTCTGTATCGACCTTCGCTCCAGTGCCAATGATTAGAACTTATCCATGGCAGAATTATGGCGGCGAAGTCGCGTAACTATGTCGTTTGTATGTGTGATGTGATCGTGCTTGAACAGGAGGCCGTTGGGCCTTGTTTCAGCAGATGACAACAGTGTGGGTCGGGGATGTATATAACCGGGTCATGCCTATATCCTCCTTCAGAAGCAATATGACGTTTACTAAAAGCCCACCAATGGTCGGGCTATGGACACCGGCCCCTTAAGGGCACCGGCTATGAATATTAAGGCAAAAAAAATGTAATTTGTCAAGATTATCACTTATTTGTGAATACATTTCACTTAACCGACCAGACGCATGGATTTCTTATCACCTGCGTGCCGATATATCCGGTCCAATTCGCTACCCAGGAAATCGGCCAGTTTCCCCATTCCCGACAGGCCAGCGACCTGCTCCGCGTCTGAATTGTAATTGGTGTTGGTGTTGATGTCATAGACATGAACGCCACCCTGTGCATCGCGAATAAACTCGATTCCCGCGACTTCAACCGAATTTGCAGCGAGCATAGCGGTTAACCGGGTTTTTAAATCAGCACCGATTCCCCCGCCACCGGTAAAGATTTGGAATTTCGGACGTGCATTTGACGTGTTGGTATCAACCGCACAGGCATCTGCCGGGCAAAGTTCAAACCCGTCCGAAGTATCGACGCGAACCGCATAATAAAACTGCCCACCGATAAATTCGGCACGGGTGATCGAGCGATCCGGGGCATGGATATATTCCTGAAGCAGGGCTATTTCATCAACGCCGGGCTGGTAGCGATCACTGTTTACATGGCTTGCCAAGGCATCCGCGGTGTCGAAGAGCTGGACCAGGTCACCCTTCCCGCCCCGGTTGGGCTTGAGAATGACCGGACCGGTCTGAAATTGTCTGGCCGCTTCGATGATCTGCTGGCGGCCATAGGCGACGATGGTGTGCGGCACCTTGATGCCGTGCGCCTGCAGTGTGGCATATTGGGCGGCTTTGTTGACTTCAAGGGCCAGTGCGCGGCTGGAATTGACGATGCGACGGCCATGGGCTTCCAGCCAGCTGAGAACAGCCGCTGTAAATTCCGGTGCGTAACGATGGTCACGGGTATAGGACGAGGCACTCATCCGGTTATAAAAAACCCCTTCAGGCGGCGCTGTGGACAAATCAATGGTGCCACTTGCCAGATCCCATTCCCCATAGGCCAGGTCACGCGCAGCAAAGGCCAGACGCAATGGCTCAACCCAGACACCGTTCTCGTGAATCACATAAATTTTTTCCATAGCCGGCTCCTGCGTCGCCACGACGCGTAGTGGTGAGGTAATTGAGGATATTACATATATAATAAGTGTTGAATAAATTACATTACAAAAATTATATGTATTTTATTCCGAACAACGAATGCTGGACCGCTTGATGAAAAGCATCTGAATAGACTGGCTGGCCTATTCGGAGGTTGGTCTGTGTAAATGCGTTAACGAATCAAGGGGTGTGGTCAGGCGCAAAGGTGGGGCAGATGATTTCCTGGCGCAACGGGGCCAACGTGACAGTGGCTGCTATTCAGCCGCCGGCGACAGAGCGGTTTATGGCTGCAGGTGCCAGTTCGTAACCCAGATCAGGAATTGGCGGCAATTCGAGCTGCTCGCCATTGCTGATTTCCGATTTGCGTTTTTGACGGTAAAGGCTGCGGATTGCCGCATAATAGTCGACGGAGGTTTTACGAATCTGATTGAGATCGTCGACCACATCGGCATATTGGGAAACGCCGCCGACGATTTTTAAGGACCAGTCGATGGCATCCTCGTCGG
>JABMNT010000198.1 GCA_013203595.1 Rhodospirillales bacterium | reverse complement strand
GGGCAACCAGGAACACACCGGCGGTGACCATGGTGGCGGCATGGATCAACGCCGAAACCGGTGTCGGGCCTTCCATGGCGTCCGGCAGCCAAGTATGCAGGCCCAGTTGCGCCGACTTGCCCATGGCACCGACAAACAACAACAGACAGATCACCGTCATGGCATGAAACTCGGCGCCAAACACCACCAAAGTGGCATCTTTTTTAGCCTCGGCAGCGGCAAAAATGGTGTCGAGATGAATGGTGTCGAACAACATGAAGACGGCAAAAATACCCAGCGCGAAACCGAAATCACCGACCCGGTTGACGACAAAGGCCTTGATCGCCGCCGCATTGGCTGACGGCTTTTCATACCAGAATCCGATCAGCAGATAAGACGCCAGGCCAACCCCTTCCCAGCCGAAGAAAATCTGCACCAGATTGTCGCCGGTGATCAGCATCAGCATGAAGAAGGTGAACAGGCTCAGATAGCTCATGAACCGGGGAATTGATCCGTCATGGTGCATATAGCCGATGGAATAGATATGAACCATGGCCGAGACCACGGTCACAACAATCATCATCACCGACGTCAGGGTATCGACCTTGAGCGCCCAGGATATTTCCAGCGACCCCGAATCGATCCATGTGAACAATTCGGTGGTGCGCGGGTTGCCATCAAGTGCGACATCGTAGAACACCGCAACCGCGCAGGCGGCCGACAGCACCAGCCCCACACAGGTGACCACCTGCGCCAGTCTGTCGCGCTGGTGTTGCTTGTCCTTATCCGCGCTCGGCATGAAGACAATAACCCCGGCAATGATCGCGCCGATCAGGGGAAGAAAGACAACAAGCATATCGATCATCGTGCTCAGCCCTTCATCATGTTAATGTCTTCGACGGCGATGGTGCCGCGATTACGGAAATAAATAACCAGGATTGCCAGACCGATTGCCGCTTCGGCGGCGGCCACCGTCAGGATGAAAACCGCGAACACCTGGCCGACCAGATCATTCAACTCGGCTGAAAAGGCGACGAAATTGATATTGACGGCTAACAGCATCAGCTCAATGGACATCAGAATAATGATCACGTTTTTCCGGTTCAGAAATATCCCGAAAATCCCCAGTGTAAAAAGAATAGCGGCTACCGTCAGGTAGTGGCCAAGTCCGATTTCGAGCATCAAATTCCCTTCCCCGTTTCGACCTTGACGAGTTTAACACTTTGCGCAGCGCTGCGGGCCAGCTGGTCGGCAATGACCTGTTTCTTGACCCCGGTGCGCTTGCGGTGGGTGAGCACGATGGCGCCAACCATGGCAACCAGCAAAACCAGACCGGCGGCCTGAAACAGATAGACGTAATGGGTGTAAAGCAACTGACCCAGCGCCTGGGTATTGGTCACGCTCGCCGCATCAGGCGTTGGTGCCGCTCCCGCGGCCACCACCTCCGGACTGATATGCCAGCCGCCCACGACCACGGCCAGTTCAACCAGCAAAATCAAACCGACAACGGCGCCGATCGGCAGGTACTGCAGAAATCCCTGGCGCATTTCGACAAAATTAATGTCGAGCATCATCACCACAAACATGAACAGGACGGCAACCGCACCGACATAAACAACAACCAGAATCATCGCCAGGAACTCGGCTCCCAGAAGCACGAAAAGGCCTGCTGAATTAAAGAACGCCAAAATCAGGAACAACACGGAATGCACCGGGTTGCGCACCGAAATCACCAGAACCCCGGCGGCGACGGTAATGGATGCAAACATGTAAAATGCCAACGCTTCAATCATGGTCTCTGGTCTTTCTCTGTTCCGAACTCACTTGCTCACCGGTAAGGTGCATCAAGCCGTAACCGTTCGGCCAGTTCTGTTTCCCAACGCTCGCCATTGGCCAGCAGTTTATCCTTGTCGTACAAAAGCTCTTCGCGGGTTTCCGTAGCAAACTCAAAATTCGGACCTTCCACAATGGCATCCACCGGGCAGGCTTCTTCACACAGGCCGCAATAAATACATTTGGTCATATCGATGTCATAGCGGGTGGTCCGGCGGCTGCCATCATCGCGCGGTTCGGCTTCAATGGTAATCGCCTGGGCCGGGCAAATCGCCTCGCACAGCTTGCAGGCAATGCAGCGTTCTTCGCCGTTCGGATAGCGGCGCAGGGCATGCTCGCCGCGAAAACGCGGGCTCAGCGGGCCTTTTTCGAAGGGATAGTTAATCGTCTTCTTGGCCTTGAACATGTAACGCAAGGTCAACCACATCCCGATCACCAGTTCGAACAGCACGAAGGCACGTACGTGACGGCTAATGGAATTCATGCGCGTTTCCCCCTCATCCTGCGTTCGGAACCATGTCGAAGGCAACCAGCCAGCCTGCGACAACAACAACACCGGCCAATGACAAAGGCAGGAAGACTTTCCAGCCCAGCCGCATCAACTGGTCATAGCGATAGCGTGGGAAGGTTGCCCGCACCCACAAGAATATAAACAGACAAAAGGCGATCTTCAGCGCCAGCCAGGCGGGCCCGGGAATATAGGTGAACGGCGCCATATCAAACGGAGGTAACCAGCCGCCAAGAAACAGGATCGAGGTCATCGCCGACATCAAAATCATGTTGGCGTATTCACCCAGGAAGAACAGGGCAAATCCCATGGCCGAATATTCAACGTTATAGCCGGCGACCAGTTCGGCCTCGGCTTCCGGCATGTCAAAAGGATGGCGGTTGGTTTCGGCCAGGGTCGAGATAAAGAAAATCACCGCCAT
>JABMNT010000197.1 GCA_013203595.1 Rhodospirillales bacterium | reverse complement strand
CCCCATCACGCCGCCGGCAGCCAGAACTGGAAGGTTGAGCCGTGACCGGGCTGGCTGAACACGGTGATCCGACCGCCGTGGCGGGCGATCATTTCCTTGCATAAAATCAAGCCCATGCCGGCCCCGGCTTCGCCTTCGGTGCCCGGCGTCGAGGTTTTCTTGTCGAGCTGAAACAGGTTGTCGACGGCCGTATCTGACAGGCCAACGCCGGTGTCGTAGATGGCGACCGTCACATCGGGGCCATCGTCGGCCAGATGAATTTCAATGCGCCCACCCGAAGCCGTGAATTTAATGGCGTTGCTGAGCAGGTTTCGGCAGACCTTGGTGATCATGGATTTGTCGGCAACCACCTGGCGTCGGGCATGGCAAAAGCTTTCAACGGAAATATCCTTGTTGCTGGATAACGCGCTGAGCTCGGAGATGCACAGGCCAATGGTCTCGGCGACCGGGTAGGGGGTCGGGTCAAACGGCACCAGACCCTTGTGCAATTGGGCCCAGTCGAGCAGGCCCTCCAGAAAATCGTGGACATTCTTTGTCGTCTCATGCAGCGAGACCGCATAGTCGGCAACGTCATCGGGTGACAGTTTGTCACTCCGGCGGGCCAGTAATTCTGTGGCCCCCAGTAATCCGGTGAAGGGACTGCGTAAATCGTGGGCGACAATGGACAGAAAGCTGTCTTTCTCGCGGTTCAGTTTTTCCAGTTCCCGGTGCGCAATGGACAGGCTCATTGTTGATTTAGACAACGCCTCTGCCTGCTCTTCGAGCTGCTTTTTACGCTTCTGCAATTCCTGCAGCTGATTGTGGGTCTGCAGTTCAGCTAATTTCCGTTCCGAAATGTCATGCATCCAGAAAATATGGGCTTGCTGTCCGTCAAATTCCGTCTTGCTTGAATTGCTCACCATCCAGGTGATTGATCCGTCTTTGCGATAGCGGCGGCATTCCATGTCGACGATATCTTCGCCGCGCTGCAGGGCAGCACGGGTCCGCTCGACATCCGCCTTGTCGACAAAGCTGTTGTCGATGTCCTGGCTGATAAACTCGTGCGGGCTGGCCGCGCCAAACAGCCGCGCACAGGCCTGATTGGCGAACAATCGTGTGAACGGCCGTTCCCTGATGATCGCAACACCAAGCGGACACCGTTCCAGGGAATTGCGAAACCATTCGGCGGTTGCCCCGAAGGGCATTGTTTCGGCTGGTTCTTCCTGGCCCATCTGTGATGTGTTTTCCCGGCCTGTTTGCTATTTGCTGTCAGCAGGTTAAATCGAAACAGGATCGATTGCCAACAGATCACTTTATAAGTAGCTTGTCTTGATCTTCACAATCACGGATCCCCCGCTACTGAACAACAGGAGGGCACTATGCCAGAACTTGAAAAATTACAGATGTATATTGATGCGGAGGGGCATGACCCTGCATCGGGTGCCTATATCGAAACCTTCAATCCCTATACGGGCAAGGCCTGGGGGCTGGTGCCGCGCGGCAATGCGGACGATGTCAACTGTGCCGTGGCTGCTGCCAAAAAGGCCTTTGTGTCAGGCGAATGGCCCAAACTAACCGCCACAGCGCGCGGTCACCTGTTGCGCAGGCTGGGCGATCTGGTCGCTGAAAATGCCGATCGGCTGGGTGAAATCGAGGTTCGCGACAACGGAAAACTGATCGCCGAAATGGCCCTGCAAACCAAGTATGCCGCCCAGTGGTACTATTATTTCGGCGGCCTGGCCGACAAGATTGAGGGCGGTGTACTGCCGATCGATAAGGCTGATCATTTCGCCTATACCAGTCACGAGCCACTGGGGGTGATTGCCATGATCATTCCGTGGAATTCGCCGTTGCTGCTGCTGACCTGGAAACTGGCGGCCGCCCTGGCGGCGGGTAATACAGTGGTTGTCAAACCCTCGGAGTTCACCTCCGCTTCAGCGCTGGCTTTTGCCAGGCTGGTCGAGCAGGCAGGCTTTCCCAAAGGTGTGTTCAATGTTGTCACGGGTTACGGCCAGGAAGCTGGCGAGCCCCTGGTCACCCATCCGGATGTGGCAAAAATTGCTTTCACCGGCGGCTCCCAGTCGGGCACACGGGTTTATGAAAAGGCCGCCGCTGGCCTCAAGAAGGTGAGTCTGGAACTCGGCGGCAAATCGCCCAATATCGTGTTTGCCGACTGCCATATGGAAAATGCGGTCAAAGGGGCGGTATCGGGTATTTTTGCGGCTACCGGACAAACCTGTATTGCCGGCTCAAGGCTGCTGGTTCAGGAATCGATCCATGATGAATTTGTCGACAAGATTGTGGCTTTTGCGAAGACCGCGAAAATGGGCAATCCGATGTCGATGGAAACCCAGGTCGGTCCGGTCACCACACCGCCGCAGTTTGAGAAGATCCTGGGTTACATGGATGTGGCCAGGGCGGATGGTGCCGAATGTGTACTCGGCGGACAGAAGTCCGTGCGTCCGGAATGCGGCGATGGCTGGTTTATCGAGCCGACGATTTACACCGGGGTTACCAATTCCATGCGGATTGCCCAGGAGGAAGTGTTTGGCCCGGTACTGTCGATTATCCCGTTCAAGGACGACGAGGAAGCCGTCGAAATTGCCAATGACGTTGTCTATGGCTTGGCGGCCGGCCTGTGGACCTCGGATATCCGGCGCGCCATTGAAATTCCCAAACGCATTCAGGCCGGAACCATTTGGGTCAACACCTACCGGGCGGTCAGCTATATGGCACCGTTCGGTGGCTACAAGTCGTCCGGGCTGGGCCGGGAAAGCGGCCAGGATGCGATTTATGAGTATATGCAAACCAAAACGGTGTGGATATCAACGGCAACGGAAACCGCAAATCCGTTTGTGCTGAGATAGAGCGAACGGGGTCAACCATGCTCGAAATCACACAGTCGATCTCTCTCGAGGACGACGAACTGGATGAGCAGTTCATTCGCGCACCCGGATCGGGCGGGCAGAAGGTCAATAAAACCGCCAGTGCGGTGCAGTTGCGGTTTTTTGCGCGCAAAAGCCCGGCCCTTTCAAATGCCGTGTTTCTGCGCCTGAAGGCGCTGGCCGGGCGGCGGATGGCGCAAAACGGGGATCTTATCATCACCGCCACCCAGTTTCGCACCCAGGAGCAGAACCGCCGGGACGCCCGTGACCGGCTGGTTGCCCTGATCCGCCAGGCCCTTGTCCCGCCCCGTATCCGCCGGGCAACCAAACCGACCCTGGGTTCCAAGCACCGGCGCCTTGATGGCAAGAAGCGGCAAAGCGGCGTCAAGAAAACCCGGGGGAAGGTTAACCTGGCGGATTAGACATAAATACACACTAATTAAATGTAATTAATTATAAAATAACATTAAAATAAAGTTATTTATTGACCTTTTATCCCTGATGTGAAAAATTGGCGGTCTGCATAAGGGTGAGGTTGACATGACAGACGCTATCAATTTGCTATCTGACCGCTATCGGGGTCTGGAGACGGGCGAACTACTCGAAGAACTGATCCATGCGGAATTCCCGCGCCGGGTTGCCCTGGTTTCGTCTTTTGGCGCCGATGCGGCCATTCTTCTGCATATGATCTCGACAATTGCCCCCGCCACGCCGGTGCTTTTTCTCGATACCAAAAAACTGTTTGGCGAAACACTGACCTATCGCGACCAGCTGGTGAAGCAACTGGGCCTGACCGACGTCCGTAGCATTTCCCCGCTGCCGGAAAATGAAGCGGGATTGGACCCGAACGGCGTTCTCTGGGCATCCGAGCCCAACCGCTGCTGCTATTTTCGTAAAGTCCTGCCCCTGCAGCGGGCCCTTGAGGGGTTTGATGCCTGGATAACCGGCCGCAAACATTACCAGAACGAGGATCGGGCCAATCTGCCAATCTTCGAGATGGCCGATGGCCGGGTCAAGATCAATCCGCTTCTGGGCTGGCGCCCGGATCAGGTTGCCGCTTATTACAAGGCGCATAGTCTGCCGCCCCATCCGCTGGTGGCCCGTGGATATCCGTCGATTGGCTGCATACCCTGCACCAGTCCGGTTACCGCCGATGAGGACCCGCGCGCCGGTCGCTGGCGTGGTCAGGCCAAGACCGAATGCGGCATTCACCTGTCAGCGGACGGGCAAATCACCCGATCGGTCACTGTGCAGGCACCACGAACCATGGGTTGCGGCTGATTTGCGAAGGCTGTTTACAACTTATCCATAAAACGGTTGGCGAAAGGCCTTTCTTTCTCCAAAATCCCTAACGACCCAATGGCAAACAGCCGTCGGGCTGCGTAAGGGAGATCGTTCGGCGTGTCAGCATCAATTTTCCAACAGAACCTGGAGCGAACGGAGGCGAATTTTCAGCCGCAGACGCCGTTGAGCTACCTCAAATGGGCGGCGTCGGTTTATCCGCAAAAGACGGCTGTCGTGCATGGGGACCGGCAGTTCACCTATCAGGAGTTTGAAAACCGCTGTGTGCGTCTGGCCAGTGCGCTGGCAAACAGAGGCATCGGCCTGGGCGATACGGTTTCGTTCATGGCGCCCAATGGCCCGGCCCTGCTGGAAGCCCATTATGGGGTGCCGATGACCGGCGCGGTTCTGAATGCCCTGAATTTCCGCCTCGATGCGCAAACCATTGCGGAAATTCTGATTCACGCCGAAACCAAAGTGCTTTTTACCGACCGGGAGTTTTCACCGGTTATTTCGCAAGCTTTGAAAAAGATCAGCCACGACATACTGGTTATTGATATTGATGACCCGCTTGCCAGCGGCGGCAGCCGGATCGGCGAGATCGATTACGAGCAGTTTCTTGACGCGGGTGATTCTGATTATGACTGGCAAATGCCGGCCGACGAGTGGCAGGCGATTTCCTTGAATTATACTTCCGGGACCACCGGAAACCCGAAAGGCGTTGTTTATCACCACCGGGGCGCTTTCCTGAATGCCATGGGTGACATCCTGTCCTTTGGTCTGAACCGGGACACGGTCTATCTGTGGACACTGCCGATGTTTCATTGCAATGGCTGGTGCTATACCTGGGCGGTGACTGCGGTCGGCGGCACCCATGTCTGTCAGCGCAATATCGTTCCGGCTGAAATATTTACAAAAATCAAGGGCCGGGGTGTCACCCATTTTTGCGGTGCCCCCATTGTCCTCAACATGCTGGTCCATGCACCGGCCACCGACAAGTTGGCCTTCCCCCAGAAAGTGGAGGTCATGACCGGCGGCGCGGCCCCGCCAAGTGCGATCATCGCGGCCATGGAGCAGATGGGCTTTAACGTCACCCATGCCTATGGCCTGACCGAAAGTTTTGGTCCGTCAACGGTTTGCGCCTGGCAGGATGAATGGGCGGAATTGTCATTGGATGCCAAGGCCTCTCAGATGGCCCGCCAGGGCATACGTTATCCGACCTTGTTTGATCAGGCGGTCATGGATCCGGACACCATGACCCGGGTCCCTGCCGATGGCAAAACCATGGGCGAAATCATGCTGCGCGGCAACACGGTCATGAAGGGCTATCTTAAAAACCCGGCGGCGACGGCTGAGGCATTCAAAGGCGGTTGGTACCACACCGGTGACATTGCCGTTATGCATGGCGACGGCTATGTGGAAATCAAGGACAGATCAAAAGATGTCATCATTTCCGGCGGAGAAAACATCTCGTCGCTGGAAGTGGAGGAGGTTCTGTATAAGCACCCTTTGATTATGGAAGCGGCGGTGGTTGCCCGTCCCGATGAAAAGTGGGGGGAAACCACCTGCGCCTTTGTGACTTTAAGGCCCGACGCCGCGGCGCTGACGCAAGACAGCGTCATTGAATACTGCCGCGACCATCTGGCTCGCTACAAGGTGCCGCGAACGGTGGTTTTTGGACCCCTGCCAAAAACCTCGACCGGAAAAATACAGAAATTTGTGCTCCGTGAACAAGCGAAGGAACTGCAATGACAATTGCCAATATGTTTTCACTGACCGGTAAAGTGGCCCTGGTGACGGGGGCGTCGGGAGGTCTCGGCAAACACTTTGCCGAAACCCTGGCGGCTGCCGGGGCCCGGGTTGCCGTCGGTGCCCGCCGCGCCGACAAGGTGGCCGAGGTCGTCGATGGGATTAACAATGCGGGCGGTGCGGCGATGGCTGTGGGCCTCGACGTCACTGACCGGGACAGCATCAGATCGGCCTTTGCTGCGGTTGAAGAGGCCCTGGGGCCGGTTACGATCTGTGTCAACAATGCCGGCATTTCGGGTCGGGAGACGGCGCTGGAGACATCCGATGCCAGTTGGGATGCGGTTTTCGATACCAATCTGAAGGGCAGCTGGATGGTCAGCCAGGAAATGGCGACGCGGCTGGTCAGCGCCAATCTGGCCGGCTCGATCATTAACATCGCGTCTATTCTGGGTGAGCGTGTGATGCCCGGCGTTCTGACCTATTCGGTGAGCAAAGCCGGGATCGTGCAAATGACCAAAGCCCTGGCTCTGGAATGGGCGCGCCATAATATCCGGGTCAATGCCATTGCGCCGGGCTATGTTGAAACCGATTTAAACCGGGGTTTGCTGCAATCGGAAATGGGCCAGAAAATTATCAGCCGGATTCCCCAGCGCCGGACCGGCGAATTAAGCGATCTCGATGGCCCGCTGCTGCTGCTGGCATCGGAGGCATCGGCCTTTATGACCGGTGCCATTGTCCCCGTTGATGGTGGCCATCTGGTCAACAGCCTGTAAAAAACTGGAGTAGAAATTTTGGACTTTTCCCTTGCCCCCGCTGTTGTTGACATGTGCCAGCGCATTCGCAGCTTTGTTGACAGCCATCTGCTGCCCTTGGAATCCGAGCCATCGACCTATGATGAATACGAATCAATCCGCAAGGAGCTGCTCGATGAACTGCGCGCCAAAGCCAGGGCCCAGGGGATCTGGGCGCTGGCCATGCCGGTCGAATTGGGCGGTGGCGGCTTCAATACCGTCGGCATGGCGGCCTGCTATGAAGAGATGAACCGGGCCCTGTTTGGCCCGGCTGTATTCAATGCAGCGGCGCCTGATGACGGCAATATGTTCGTGCTCAATCGCCTGGCCACGGATCAGCAGAAACAAAAATGGCTGCAGCCGATTATCGACGGTACCGTCGGCTCGTCGATTGTGATGACCGAGCCGCAGCCGGGGGCCGGCTCCGATCCCGCCGGCATGATGCAGACCACGGCTGAAAAAGTTGGTGATAAATGGGTTATTCATGGCCGCAAGTGGTTCATAACCGGGGCCGCAGCGGCCAGTCATTTCATCCTGCTGGCGCGCACCTCGACCGAGCCCCGGCGCGAGCTGACGACGTTTCTGTTCCATAAGGACCAGCCCGGCTGGCGGATCGTGAGGCGCATCGGAATTATGGGGCCGGAAGAACACGGCGGCCATTGCGAGCTGGTTTTCGAGGGCCTGGAAATCCCCGATGAAGACCGTTTGCTGGATGTGGGACGCGGCATGAAAGTGGTGCAAACCCGCCTGGGAACGGCCCGTCTGACCCATTGCATGCGCTGGTTGGGCATGGCCAAGCGGGCCATGGAGATAGCCAGCGCCTATGTGGATGAGCGCGAGGCCTTTGGCATCAAATTGTCCGAGCGGGAAAGCGTGCAGTTGCTGCAGGGTGACGTGGCCATGGCCATTCATATGGGCCGTTTGATGGTCATGAATGCGGCCTGGAAGCTGGATCAGGGTGACTATGCCCAGGCCGAAGTCTCGGCCGCCAAAATTCATGTGGCGGATACCCTGCATCTGGCCGTTGATACGGCGATCCAGCTATGCGGAGCGCGGGGCTATTCCAAGGATACCGTGCTCGAATGGATGTACCGCTATGCCCGTCAGGCGAAGCTGGTTGACGGGGCGTCGGAAGTTCACAAGATGATTCTGGCGCGCGGCTTCCAGAAGCAGGGGATTGATTTCTGGTCATGGGGCTGAACCAACCCGAGACCCGAAGCAAGCTGGCTGCCTATGTCGCCCGGGTCGCCGACAGCCCGGTCGAGATAACCGAAACCCGCAAACTGTCCGGCGGCGCCATTCAGGAGAACTGGGCGCTGGATGTGGTTGTTGAGCGGGGCAGTTGGGCCGGGGCGCATCAGCTTGTGTTACGTCAGGATTCAGCCACCCAGGTCGCCGCCAGCCGCGGCCGCTCCGACGAGTTCTATCTGTTGAAAGCGGCACACGCAGCGGGTGTTCGGGTGCCGACACCCTGTTTTCTGTGTGAAGATCCGGATGTCCTGGGGCGGCCTTTCTTTCTGATGCATCGCCTTGCGGGTACGGCCGCCGGACATCGGTTGACCAAGGCCGACGACAACCCCGACCTGATCCGGGAACTGGCCGAAAATCTGGCCCGTATTCACACCATCCTGCCGACTCAGCCCGGCTTGGCTTTTCTGGGCACCGCTTCTCCCGAGCCGGCCCTGCAGGCGGTCCGGGATTACCGCGCCTATCTGGATGCGATGGGCGCCCAACGTCCGGCCATTGAATATGGGCTCGCCTGGTTGCAGGAAAATGCCCCGACAAGCGACGCCATCACGCTCTGCCATCGCGATTACCGGACCGGAAACCTGATGGTCGACGACAACCACCTGAGCGGCATTCTGGATTGGGAGTTTGCCGGTTGGGGTGACCCCCTGGAAGACATCGGCTGGTTCATGGCAAAATGCTGGCGGTTTGGCGCCAATCACAAGGAAGCCGGCGGGTTAGGGGCACGTGATCATTTTTACGCGGCCTACGAACACCAGGCGGGGCAAACCATCGACCGCACACAAATTCAGTACTGGGAGGTGATGGCGCATGTTCGCTGGGCGACTATCGCCTGCCAGCAGGCGGCCCGCCATCGCTCCGGGGCCGAAGTCTCTCTGGAGCTGGCCCTGACCGGCTATGTGGTGCCGGAACTGGAATATGAAATCCTGCAAATGACCGGGGCCGGGTAAATGGTGGATCCAACTGGCAAAACCGACCTGCTGTCCGTCGCCCGCCACGTCCTGCGCGATGAATTGCTCAGTGAAATCCCGGCCGACAAAAAGTATCAGGCCCTGATGGTGGCCAATGCCATGGCCATTGCCGGGCGCGAAGCCGCGTTGGGGCGGCTCGACACGCCACCTCCCCATTATATCGCATCGCTGCTCCAGTTGCTTGGCAAACAGGAGCCGGAACCGGAAATCGTCGCCTTGCTTATCGGAGACCTGCGCGATGGCGCCTTTAATGCCAACACGGAACGGCGCAAGACCTTGCATCGTATCCTGCTTGAAGAGGCGCGTCGCCAGCTTGAAATCAGCAATCCGCGCTATCTGGGCAGCGATACGTCAGTCTGAGGCCAGCGGCAGCTCTATCCAGAATGTGCTGCCGATACCGACTTCACTCTCGAACCCGATCCGCCCGGCCATTTGTTCGACAAGATGCTTGGTGACGGTCAGGCCAATACCGGTTCCCTCCTGGGCAACCATCGGGTCTGCAATAACGCGCTGGAAAACCTGAAAAACCTTCCCGTATTCCCTTTTTGCAATGCCGATGCCCGTATCTGTTATGGATATGCGCAGAAAACCGCCCTCTGTTGCCTGGCCTTGCAGATGCACAGTTCCGTTAACATGGTTAAACTTGATGGCATTGGAGAGCAGATTCAGCAAAATCTGTTTCAACCTGAGTTGGTCGGCGTAAAGATAGGCTGTCGGACCACCACTGAATTGGTCAATGAATTTTATGCCGCGCGTGTCGCCCAGGTGCGCCGTCATGGCTACGCATTCTGCGACAATGTCATTGGCGGCCAGTTTTTCAATATGCAGTTGCAGCTGGTCGGCTTCGATCTTGGCTAAATCCAGGACATCGTTGACAAGTGCCAACAGATGGTCGCCGCCGGTCCGGATGCTTTCAATATAGCTGTTTTGGGCAATTGACGGGGGGTTCTTGGGGTCATACTGAAGCATCTGGGCAAAGCCTAAAATCGCGTTTAAAGGAGTTCGCAACTCATGGCTCATACTCGCCAGAAACTCCGATTTAGCCATGTTGGCTTTTTCGGCTGATCGTTGAGATGCTTGCAGCCGATGGATGTGAATTTGCCGTTCCTTGAGCAGTTTGCCGGCAATGATCATGGGGACGACAATCAATAATTCGGCAGCCAGCAATATCAGATACAGCCATATCTCACCCTTTGAATGCCCTGGCCAGCCGCCTTTCGGGATCGCCGCCATCTGCCAGCTACCATAGGGCAATGTAATATCGGCAAGCACAGGATCACCGGAAAAGACGTCGGGCCGTCCAAAAAACTGATCGCCATCGGCACCTTTGGAATCATGTCCCCTGATTGCAATTTTGATAGGCAGCCCAGGGTCAAGCAGACCGCTGTCAACATAGAGTTTTTCAACATCAATAACGGTTGCGACCAGTCCCCAAAATGCGCCCGGATCGTCCGTGCCACTTCCCTTGAAAACCGGAATACGGCCAATAAACCCGCGACCGCCCTGTACCAGATCAACGGGGCCGGCGAGGATGAGCTGTTCTTCATCCCTGGCCTTTAATGCCGCATCCCGCTGTGCTTCATTCTTTTGATAGTCGAGGCCGATCGCTTTTTCGTTTCCCGCCAGGGGGTACATACGGGTGATGACCAAATCGGGGGCCGCTGCAATATTGTGGATTTGGTGGTTGTTACGGAAAATCTCGGAGCCCAGTTCAGCAAAGCGTTTTTGTGAGATTTCCGGCTCAATGGCAATAAACGCGACGAGACCGCGAACCAACTGGATGTTGCCAAGTATGTTTGCTTCGAGTTTAGCACGCACAAGGTTCAGGTCGTTGATGACCGAGGCGCGTGCATTAATCTTGACCTTCTCCTGGTCCAGTTTTAGAGAATAAAGGCCGAATACAAAAATGCCTACAGCGGCGATCGCTGCAGGAAGATAAACAAGCCATTGCCGTGGAAATATTTTATTTAGTTGAACCGGCATTACGTCTGCGCTTTCGATGCGAATCTTGAATGCTCAGTATGCAGGCGAAATTTCTACAAAACCATACACTATAATGCATGGCTGCGCTGTTTTTTAAACAATCATGGCTGGTGCCATTCCTGTTGATATGGAAACAGCTGAGATCGGAAATGCGGCCTGCAGGTCAGGAGCGGCTGTGAAAGTGATGCCTGGGTATCGGTGAGCATTCGCGACGCCGCCCAGCAGGCCGCATTTCCGACCACGGGGGCCTTCACGGGGCCCCTGGGCCGTATGGCTAACCGCTTACCCCCGCATCGCAGCGCGAACCGCTCCGCGCCAGGGAACCAGTGAAGGCGTCTCAGTGATTCCATATCAACAGGAAAGGCACGGGATGTTCGCGAATTATCCGACCGCACGGATCGGGCCTGTGGGCTATGCTTCCGCGGGTGTCTGGTGATAGCTGCCATCGGCTCCCAGATATTCCGTGCCGTCATTGCGGTAAAAATGCGAAGCCCCGGCGTTTTCCAGAACCGTCAGCATATGCGCCCTGGGCAGACCACTGGCGTCGAGTTTTTCCATATAGCGCAGCGGGCCGATGGCATCGAGCATTTCAAACGGTCCCTTCGCCCAGGCGAAGCCCCAACGCATGGCGCGATCGATATTGACAATGTCGTTGGATATATCGGGTACCAGGTTCGCCGCGTACCAAAGGGTTCCTCCCATGGTCCGCCAGGCAAAGCTTGATTGGGCGTCGTCGCCCAACATCATATCCAAACTGTTATGCGCGTCAGTCAGTTCGACCGCGATCGCATCGCGCCATTCCGCCGTTGCCAGATCGAAGGTCTGTTTATTCCTGGAGCCGTCGTTAAGCTTCTGCATGCGGTAAAAACCGCCACCGGATTTGCGCCCCAGTTGGCCGCCTTCAAGCATGGTCTGCTCGGCTGCCGGCAGGGATGTGAAATGACGGCCGATGTCACCCTCAGGCAGATTGATCGCCAGGTTCCTGCCAACCAGATCCATGATATCGAGGCCGATCAGATCGATCAGTCCAAACAGACCGGTGGGCGGCAGCCCGACGGGGCCGGACATCAGGGCATCAATGGTTTCCATGTGCAGGCCCTCCTGCAGGGCTTTTTCCGCATGGTGCAGTCCCGACAGCATCCAGTAACAGCCAATCCGGTTGCCGATAAAATTCACCGTGTCCTTGGCGTAGACAACGCCCTTGCCCAGTTCATTGCCGCAAAAATCAGCAAGTCTCTGAATGACCTCCGGCCTGGTATCTTCGCCGCCGACAATCTCCAGCAGCCGCATGACTTTGACCGGGTTGAAAAAATGGGTAACAACAATGTCCTGGCGCAAGCGGGCTGGCAGGCCTTCGGTAATAGCGCGCAAGGGGATGCCCGAAGTGTTGGTGCTGACCACCGAGCCGTCCCGGCGCAGCGGCTCGAGGCGGGCCATCAGGTCACGCTTGGTCTGCAAATCCTCAATCACCGCCTCACAAATCCAGTCGCAGTCGGCGATTTTCTCCAGGTCCTCAGACAGGGTGCCAAGCGTGATGTTGGCACTTTTCTCAGGCGTATCAAGCGCCGGCGGGCGGCCGGAGACAATCCGTTCCAGCGCCTTTTCGGCGGCTTCCCGCGAGACATCCAGCAGCAGGACTTTGCAGTCGCGCTCGGCGCACAGCCCGGCGATGCCGCTGCCCATGGTGCCGCCCCCCAAAACCGCGACGGACCTGATTTTAGCTGTCATTGAGCTGTCTCCTGCGTTGACGGAATGCCTGACCTTGCCTAAAGATTGACATGGCCTTTGTAAAGGGCGCAACCCGTATAAAGGAAGCCGCCATGGTGACACCTAAATTCTCCGGTTTTGACACCCTGGCCCTGCATGCCGGCCAACAACCGGACCCGGCGACGGGGGCGCGTGCGGTGCCCATATATCAGACCACATCCTATGTGTTTGAAGATACCGATCACGCGGCGTCTCTTTATAACCTGGAACGTCCCGGACATATTTATTCGCGTCTGTCGAACCCGACCGTTGCGGTTCTGGAAGAGCGCGTCGCGGCGCTGGAAGGCGGCGTCGGTGCGGTTGCCACAGCCAGTGGCATGGCGGCGCTTTTTCTGGCGGTCGCAACCCTGATGGACAAGGGCGCGCATATTGTCGCTTCGGGCTCGCTCTATGGCGGTTCGCACAATCTGTTCACCTATACCTTGCCGCGCTTTGGCATCGAGACATCCTTTGTTAACCCGCGTGACCCGGACGCATTCCGCAAGGCGATCCGCCCGGAAACCCGCCTGGTTTTTGGTGAAACCCTGGGTAATCCGGGGATCGAGGTGATGGATCTGCCACGCATAGCCGCCATCGCCCACGCTGCAGGGGTGCCACTGATGATCGATTCCACATTTACAACGCCCTATCTGATGAAGCCGTTCGAACATGGCGTCGATTTGATCATGCATTCCCTGACCAAGTTCCTGGGCGGGCACGGCATCGCCATCGGTGGCGCAGTTGTCGACAGCGGGCGCTTTGACTGGCAGGCCAGTGGCAAGTTTCCGACCCTGAGCGAGCCCTATGCCGGCTACCACGGCCTCAATTTTGCCGACGAGTTTGGCCCCCAGGCCTTCATCATGCGGGCGCGGGCCGAAGGGCTGAAGGATTTCGGCGCCTGCCTGAGCCCGGCCAATGCCTTTTATATCCTCCAGGGGATCGAAACCCTGCCGCTGCGTATCCAGAAGCATGTGGCAAACGCAGAGGCCGTGGTCGCCTTTCTGGATGGCGCCGAGGAAGTGGAATGGGTCAATTATCCAAGTCTGCCCAGCCATCCGGATTTTGAGCTGGCAAAAAAGCTGCTGCCCAAGGGGGCCGGATCAATCCTGAGTTTCGGGGTCAAGGGCGGGCGCGATGCCGGGCGGGTGTTTATTGAAAGCGTTGTCCTGGCCTCGCATCTGGCCAATGTCGGCGATGCAAAAACCCTGGTCATTCATCCGGCCAGCACCACTCATCAGCAAATGAGCGCGGCCGATCTGGCGGCGGCGGGGATCGGTGAAGGCATGATCCGCCTCTCGGTCGGCATCGAAGACAGCGCCGATATCATCGCCGATCTCAGGCAGGCGCTTCGCGCCTCGCAGAAAGGCTAGTACCATGGATTTTCAAGTGGATGGGGAACAGGTCCATGCCGCCACCGGCAGCCGCCCCCTGGAGCGGGCGGAACCGGCGATCATCCTGATCCACGGCGCCGGAATGGACCGCACCGTCTGGCAGTTACAGACGCGAAATATCGCCTATCAGGGACGTCAGGTTTATGCCGTTGATTTGCCCGGTCATGGGCGATCCGCCGGCGCGGCGCTCACATCGATCGAGGCCATGGCCGACTGGCTGGACCGCTTTATGGCGGCGGCCGGGCTCAAAACGGCGACGGTTATCGGCCATTCCATGGGCGCCCTGGTCGCCATTGCCTTTGCCGCCCGCTATCCCGCGCGCATGGACAACCTGTGCCTGATGGGGATCGCCGAAACCATGCCGGTGCATCCGGACCTGCTCAGTGCCGCCAAAAACAACGAGGCGCTGGCGGCGGACCTGATTGTGTTTTGGGGCGTGGGCGAGAAGGCGCAAACGGGTGGTCATCCGCATCCCGGGCTGTGGGTGCAGGGGGCCAGCCGGACCCTGCTCGGGTTGTCGCGCTCCGACGTCCTTTATGTTGATCTGGTGGCCTGCAATGCCTATGCGGGCGTATTGGCGGCCGCGCAGAAAGTGCAATGCCCGACACGCTTCATCCTCGGCCGCGACGACAAAATGACACCGGCGGCCAGAGCCCGCTCCCTTGGTGCTGCAATTGGCCAGTCCGAAACCACCGTGATCGACAGCTGCGGCCATATGATGATGCTGGAATGCCCCAATCAGGTGCATGCAGCGCTTGTGGGGATTGTCTGAACGCATGTCCTCATTTAGATGAATCGCATTTTTGGAATTCCCAGATCTTTCCCCCTTTGGGACAGCCACTCAAAATTCCCGCCCCGCTTGTGGGGAAGATAAAATTTCACACAAATTACTTCGTAAACGCAGGTTATGGTTCCGTTTAAAAATGACAGGTTCTAGCAGGGTGCTGAAAAACACGATTGCAGCGCTGATCTATTAGGTTTTTCGATATTTTTAGGATTAGGAACGATCACTAACGGTTATTTTTTGCCGTTCGTGGTTGCTTCACGGTGTACGGGGTGGCTCCGGCAGGCTTT
>JABMNT010000196.1 GCA_013203595.1 Rhodospirillales bacterium | reverse complement strand
TGAAAGGGCAGTGTCCTAGGCCTCTAGACGAAGGGGTCATCCGAGGTACAAGGCGGTTGATAGATGGACTTGGCGGCAAAATCAACACTTTCTGTGCGAACTTTTGAGATTATTTTCAAGGCCCCGAATCCCGCCGTTTTGAGGGCCGTCCGGGCAGCCGCCGGCGGCGCGTGGCGTTGGCCTGCCCGCGCCCTGCAGGGCCGGGCCGACGCCGCGCCGGGCGGCGCTGCGGCCGGGCTGCAAACTTTTATGCCGGTGGGCCGGGATTCGCGCTTTTCATGGCACAGGCGAGCCCATACCATGGCCCGTCCGGGCGTCTGGCCCGGTTATGACTGTTCAAACAAAACGTGAGGGGAATGCATGCTACAGGGAAGAATTCTGGTCGCCCAGGGCGGCGGACCGACAGCGGTAATCAACCAGTCGCTGGCCGGCATCGTGCTCGAGGCCCGCAAACACGCCGCCGTCGATACGGTTTACGGGGCCCTGCACGGGGTCAGCGGCATTGTCGATGAAAACTTCCTGGATCTGGGCCGCGAATCGGCGGCCAATCTGGAACAGGTGGCCGCGACCCCCTGCTCGGCCCTGGGCTCGACCCGCGACAAGCCGGACGCCGCCTATTGCGCCGAGATCTTCAAGTCCCTGCGGGCGCATCAGATCCAGACTTTTTTCTATATCGGCGGCAACGATTCGTCCGATACGCTGCGCATTCTGGCGGAAGAGGCGAAAGCCGTCGGCTACCCGCTGCGCTGCGTGCATATCCCGAAAACCATCGATAATGACCTGACCGTCAACGATCACACGCCGGGCTATCCCTCGGCCGCCAAGTTTGTGGCCAGCGCCTTTGCCGGCATCAACCTGGATAACCGGGCCCTGCAGGGCGTCTATGTGGGCGTGATCATGGGCCGCCATGCGGGTTTCCTGACGGCGGCGGCAGCACTTGGCCGCCGCTTCGACGACGATGGCCCGCATCTGGTCTATCTGCCTGAGCGGACCTTTTCCACAGACGCCTTCATCGCCGACGTCCGCCGCGTCCATGACCGGCTCGGGCGCTGTGTGGTCGCCGTGTCGGAGGGCATCCACGATGCCGACGGTACCCTGGTTGCCGCCACCCTGGCGAAAAAACTGGAAACCGACGCCCATGGCAATGTGCAGTTATCGGGCTCCGGCGCCCTCGCCGACCTGCTGACCGACACCATCAAGTCCAACACCCCGATCAAGCGGGTACGCGGCGATACCTTCGGTTACCTGCAGCGTTCGTTCATGGGCTGTGTGTCCCGCGTTGATCAGGCCGAGGCCCGGGCCGCCGGCGAGAACGGCGTACGCTTTGCCGATAGCCTGGCCCGCGACGGCTCGGTGACCCTGCACCGCACCGGCGACGGTGCCGATTATGGCATCGAATTCAAGCTCAGCCCGCTCGATGACGTGGCCGGCAAGACCCAGGTCATGGCCGACCGCTTCATTGCCGACTGCGCCACCGATGTGACCCCGGCCTTCATCGATTACCTGCGTCCACTGGTCGGTG
The DNA here is from genome assembly GCA_013203595.1 of Rhodospirillales bacterium. Classification (GTDB taxonomy): domain Bacteria; phylum Pseudomonadota; class Alphaproteobacteria; order Rhodospirillales; family Casp-alpha2; genus JABMNT01. Next base: position 10,410 of record JABMNT010000196.1, on the reverse strand, counting down.
CCGACATGCCTACCGCCCACCGCCTGGAGGCCCCCCGGGTTGAAAAAATTCTAGACCGGTAGAATGCTTTCAGCGTTTTCGGCTAACCAATAGGATGGACGTCAGGCAAAAAAAGAGCTGCAGACCGGTTGCCGATCTGCAGCTCTTTTGGTATCGCGTCCGGTTATTCCGAAGCCACCATGCCACGGGCCAGTTCCAGCAGTTCCTGGGCGGCGGAGAAGTTTTTCTCGTCGCAGCGCTGTTGCGCGAGATTCATAACCTCAAGCAGAATTTTCTCGGATTTGTCGCCAAGGCTGGGGTTTTCCTCAACCGCCTGTACGGTATCCGCAACCACTTCGGCACATTGCTTTGCGTTTTCAATGTCAGCCGCATAGGCGCGCGTCCCAAAGGAAGCCAAGGACACAGCCACAACACCAAACATCATACATTTTACCAGATTTTTCATTATTTCGCTCCCTGTGAAGTTATGCCTCATGGGCATCATCCGATCACATTATCATAAGCGGCCGGGGTTTCCTTAGACTTATAAACGGCTGCCCAAACGAGCAGACGGGGGTTGATCCCGGGCCTAACCGGCGTCGGTGAAGTCGACCTGCACACCGGCTTCTGAAAACATTTCCTCGGCGATGCGGCTCTGGGTCGCCCACGGCTCGCGCGAGCGGTCCGGTGACGGGCAGACCACCCGTTTGATACCCGCCTGAATGATGATCACCGCACAGCGCGCACAGGGCGGCAGCGGTGTCACGTAAAGGGTGCAGCCCTGGGCGCTTGGCCCGGCCGCGACCAGGGCGTTCTGTTCCGCATGAACCACCATCTCGTATTTGACGGCACGGTCCTGCAGGCGGTCGTCACGATCCTCGACACCGGCCGGAAACCCGTTGAACCCGGTCGCAATGATCCGTTTCGATTTCGGATCGACCACCACCGAGCCGACCTTGGTCGACGGATCCTTTGACCAGTCGGCAATATAGGCGGCCAGATCAAAAAACCGCTGGTCCCATTTTTCAAGCATCCCCGGCCCCCTGTTGTCTCACCAGACCGCGGCCGCATCATCGAGCTGGAATTGCGGATAGCTGCGCCCCTGCCAGCGGTTGATACGCAGGCGGCCAAGCAGGTGAAAGGGCTTGCCGCCGTGGTTGAGCAGGGCCTCGCCGAGCGGCGTGCCCATGCAGCGAAAGGCGATACCGCGGGCCTGCGGGCCGCCGGGATTGTCGAGGGTGAAGCGCAAATGGTCGGCACCGGCCACATCGGCATGGGCCAGGCGGGCATTGGGGATGACAAAGCGCGGCTCCGCATTGCCCGAGCCATAGGGTTCCAGCGCCTGCAACTGCTCGATCGTGTGCAGAGTGATACCGCCCGCGGCGATTGCCCCGTCGACTTTCAGGGTCGGCACGATGCCGGCATCGCGGATCCGTTTACCGATGCGCTCGTCCAGTAAATCGCGAAAGGCCGCCATATTCTTGACCGGCAGGGTAAATCCGGCCGCCATCTGGTGGCCGCCGCCCTTTTCGATGATCCCCAGTTGCCGGGCTGCGATCACTGTCGCCCCCAGATCGACACCAACCACGGAGCGGCCGGAACCAACCGCCTTGTTGCCATCGATGGCGAGCACACAGGCCGGCCGGTTATAGCGGTCCTTGAGCCGGCTGGCGACGATGCCGATGACACCGGGGTGCCAGTTTTCGCCGGCGACAAAAACCGTTGCCCGGTTCGCCCCTTCGGCTTCCAGGACATCAATGGCCTGGCCCAGCACATAACTTTCGATATCCTTGCGTTCCGTGTTGAAACCGTCCAGGCGATGGGCGATTTCACTGGCGTCGGCCGGATCTTCCGTCGACAGCAGACGCGCACCCAGTTCCGACGAGCCGATGCGGCCACCGGCATTGACCCGGGGACCCATGACAAAGCCCAGGTGAAAGGCAACCGGTGCTTCATCCAGGCCGCCGATATCGGCGAGCGCGCTGAGCCCCAGGTTGCGCCGCGCCGCCATCACTTTCAGGCCCTGGCGGACAAACGCCCGGTTGGCGCCCTTCAGGGCGACCACATCACAGACCGTACCCAGCGCCACCAGGTCCAGCCACTGGGTCAGATCGGGCTCCTGACGGCTGGTGTACCAGCCGGCGCCGCGCAGCACCCGGTTGACGGCAACGGCCAGCAGAAAGGCCACACCGACCGCCGCCAGATGGCCCTGGCCGCTGTCATCATCGAGCCGGTTCGGGTTGACGATGGCGGTGGCCACCGGCAGGCCGGCTTCGGCGGCATGATGATCGACAACGATAACATCGAGACCCGCGTCCCGGGCCGCCTGCAGGGGGCCATGGGCCATGGTCCCGCAATCAACGGTGACCACCACCGAGACTCCGGCCTCGCGCAGTTTCAGCAGGGCCGGCGTGTTCGGCCCATAGCCTTCGGTGATGCGGTCGGGGATATAAGTATGGGTGCGCCCGCCAACCGCCCTGAACATGCGTGCCAGCAGCGCCGACGAGGTCGCCCCGTCGACATCATAGTCACCAAAAATGCCGATCAGTTCGCCCTGCATGAGCGCGCTTGCCAGCCGTTCGGCGGCAATATCCATGTCCTTGAGGCGGCTCGGGTCCGGCAGCTGGTCACGCAGGGTCGGGTTCAGAAAAGCTGCCGCATCATCCAGCCCGACATCGCGGGCGGCCAGCACCCGGCCGACGATTTCCGGAACACCGAGACGCTGCGACAGGGTCAGTGCCAGGCGTTCATCAACCTGCCGGAGCAGCCATTGTTTATCGGTCAGGGAGCGGTCAACACCCAGATAGCTTTCGGGGGCGTCAGTTGTCAGGGCGGGATCAGCCACCGGCAGGCCGCCTGGTGAAATTGTGGTGGCCCTTGATGAAACGCAGGGTGCCGGTTTGCGAACGGGTCACCAGGGAATGGGTAACGGCACCGCTCGGTGTAAGGCGTACGCCCTCCAGGATCGCCCCGTAGGTGACCCCGGTGGCGGCAAATGTCACATGGCCTGCGGCCATTTCCTGCACTGTGTATTTATGGTCGGGATCGTCAATGCCCAGGCTTTTGGCCGCCGCCGCATCCTCGGGGTTGCGCAGCACCAGACGCCCCTGCATCTGCCCACCAAGACCGCGCAGGGCCGCCGCCGCCAGAACACCCTGCGAGGCACCGCCGATACCGCAATACATATCGACGACGCCATCGATGTCGGCAGCCTCGATAATACCGCTCACATCGCCGTCCAGAATGAGCTGGATGCGGGCTCCGGTTTCCCGTATCTGGGCAATCAGCGGCGCATGGCGGGGCCGGTCGAGCAGGCAGATCACCAGATCCTTGATCCTGCAGTTCTTCGCCTCGGCCAGGCGTGTGACATTTTCCAGAGGTTCAAAATCCAGATCGACCACACCGTCGGGCAAGCCGCCGCCAACGGCGATTTTTTCCATATACAGACCGGGAACCTGCAGGAAACCGCCCTGCTCAGCCATGGCAATAACCGACAGGGCATTGGGGCCACCACGGGCGACGATGCTCTTGCCTTCAAGGGGTACGATGGCCACATCAACCTTGGGCCCTTCACCACTGCCCACCGGCTCGCCGGTATACAGTTTTTCGGCCTCGCCCTCGATGCCCTCGCCAATGCGCACGGTGCCGTCCATGATCATGTTATTGAGCGCCGAATGCATGGCGTCAACGGCGGCCTGGTCAGCCGCACGCTCGTCGCCACGGCCCATCAGGCGAACCGCAGAAATCGCCGCCGCTTCGGTAATGCGGACGGCTTCCATGGCCAGATTTCGGTCTACTGCATTCAAGTCTTTCATAGCCCCATGTTGACCCGATCCGCGGCAATTGCCAACCCCGTTTTAGCCCGGAAGTCCATTACCATGGGAATACCGCAATTCAAGGGCTGCCGCCTCAGAGGGTCACCACCCTGAGTGCCAGCAGGATCAGGACACCGCCGGTCAGCCGGTTGATCAGCTGGCTGTGCCGTTGCAGACGCCCCAGGATCGGGCCGTGTGACAAAACCACGGCGACCAGGGTGTACCACAAGCCGTCGACCAGTGTCGCCGTAGCGACCATCAGCGCATGGTCTGACACATCGGCATCGCGGGATACGAACTGGGAAAACAGGGCAATAAAGAATATCGCCAGTTTCGGGTTGAGAAAGGAGATTGCAGCGCCGTCGAGACCGGCCCGCCAGACCGAGGCCGGCTCTGCCTTTGCCACGTCCAGGGCGCTGGCCGGTCCGGCGTGCAGGGATTTGATGCCGAGCCAGGCCAGATAGGCGGCACCGGCCCAGGTGATGGCGATATAGACGTTCGGGGACTGTGCGATCACCACGGCCAGGCCCGATACCGTCGCCATCGCCCAGACGCCGACGCCGGCCGCATGAAACCAGCTTGCCGCCAGGCCATGGCCGCGCCCGTTGTTTACCGTATGTCTGAGAACAACCGCCAGGCTCGGCCCCGGCGACATCGCACCCAGACAGCAAATGGCCAGGAACGAGAACCAGGTGGCCAGGGTCATGATTTATAGCATTTCGATGCGGATCATGGTCGGCGGGGCAACGACAGCCTCGATTTTCGCAATATCCTCAAGGCAATTGACCATGTCGGATTCCCGGGTTTCATGCACGGTCATCACCACGTCGACCGGCTCGCCCGGATCGCGCGACTGCTGCAGCACCTGTTCCATGGAGACGTTGTGATCGCGCAGGCAGGCTGCGAACTCGGCAAAAACACCCGGCTTGTCAACCACGATCAGATGCGCGTAATAGGGCCCGCGATGGTCCGACATGGGGACCGTAACCGGCTCTTTCAGGGTGTGCGTGGCAATTCCGAAAGCGGGAACCCTGAGGCCGCGGGCGATATCGATCAGGTCGGTGACGACAGCCGAAGCGGTTGGTCCGGCCCCGGCACCACGTCCTTCATAGATGGTGCTGTCGACAAAATCGCCGTCAACAACGACACCATTGTAGACCCCCGAGACATGATTGATCGGCGCACGGACCGGCACCATGCACGGGTGAACCCGTTGCTCGATACCGGTCGGCGTCTGTTTGGCGACGCCCAGGAGCTTGATGCCATAGCCCAGGCGTTTGGCGAAGTCGATGTCGATTGGCGATACATTGCGAATACCTTCAACATGGACGGATTCAAAATCGATCTTGGTACCGAAGGCGATGCTGGCCAGGATCGCCAGTTTATGGGCCGCATCAACACCGTCCACGTCAAAACTGGGGTCGGTTTCCGCATAACCGAGGGCCTGGGCTTCTGCCAGCACATCGGCAAAGGCCCGGCCCGAGTCGGCCATATTGGTCAGAATGTAATTGCAGGTGCCGTTTAGAATGCCATACAAACGCTGGACCCGGTTGGCGGCCAGTCCATCGCGCAGGGCCTTGACGATGGGAATGCCACCGGCCACCGCGGCTTCAAAAGACAAACAGACATCGGCTTTTTCCGCCAGCAAGCCAAGTTCCACCCCATGATGGGCAATCAATGCCTTGTTGGCGGTGACCAGATGCTTGCCAGTGCCCAGCGCCTTTTCAGCCAGCGTCTTGGCAATCCCATCGGAGCCGCCAATCAATTCTACAACCACATCGACGTCTGCCTGATCGGCCAGATCTGCGGCATTGTCAAACCAGGTGAAGGCCGCTGTTGAAACACCGCGATCCCTGGATTTATCCCTGGCAGATACCGCCGTCACCACAAGCCCGCGCCCGGCGCGCGCCGCAATCAGGCTTTGATTGTCATGCAGGATTTCAAGAACACCGGCACCAACGGTGCCCAGCCCGGCGATACCAATTTTCAGGGGTCCGGTCATTCCCCGGACGCCTGTTCCGGCTCTTCACCGCGCGCCTCGCTGGTCGACGACGACAGGAAGGATTTGATGTTGCGAATGGCCTGGCGGGTTCGGTGGACATTTTCAACCAGTCCGATCCGCACATGGCCGTCGCCATGCTCGCCAAAACCAATCCCTGGTGCGACGGCGACCTGGGCGCCGTCGAGCAGCAATTTGGAAAATTCCAGGGAACCGAGATGGCGGTATTGGGCCGGGATCGGGGCCCAGGCAAACATCGTTGCCGGTGGCGATGGCACCTCCCACCCGGCCGTGGCCAGTCCGTCAATCAGCACGTCACGGCGCTCCTTATACAGGGCACGCATGACATCGACGCAGGTTTGATCCCCGTTCAGGGCGGCCGTGGCGGCGACCTGAATGGGCGTAAACGCGCCATAATCCAGATAGGATTTTACCCGCGCCAGGGCGCCGATCAGATTTTTGTTACCGGTTGCAAAACCAATGCGCCAGCCCGGCATGTTGTAGGTTTTACTGAGCGAAGTGAACTCGACAGCAATGTCCCAGGCGCGCCTTATCTGCAGGATCGACGGCGGCGGATTACCGTCGAAATAGACCTCGCCATAGGCCAGATCCGAAAGAATGTAGATGCCGTGAAACAGGCAGAAATCAACAACCTGAGCATAAAAATCCAGATCGACACAGGCCGCCGTCGGGTTATTGGGGAAATTGAGGACCAGCGCCGTCGGTTTGGGCACAGAATGCTGAACTGCCCGCTCAAGCGCCGCAAAAAAATCCTGATCTGCACCAACCGGGACATTGCGCACTGCGGCACCGGCAATGATAAAGCCAAAGGGATGAATGGGATAGCTGGGATTTGGCACCAATATGACATCACCCGGTGTGGTAATGGCTGATGACAGATTGGCCAGGCCTTCTTTCGAGCCCAGGGTGACAATGGTTTCCGTTGCCGGGTCGACTTCCACATTAAACCGCCGCGCGTAATAAGCCGCCTGGGCCTTGCGCAAACCCGGGATACCGCGCGAGTTCGAGTAGCGGTGAACTTTCGGATTGAGGGCCGTTTCCCGCAGTTTCTCGATGATATGCGGTGCCGGCGGCTGGTCCGGGTTTCCCATGCCAAAATCGATGATGTCTTCACCGGCGGCACGGGCGCGGGCCTTCATTTCGTTAACTTCTGCAAAAATGTAGGGCGGCAGGCGCCGGATTTTGTGAAATTGCTGATCCATGGGTTTCAAATGCCTGAATGGTCGGGTTACAACAAGCAGAAATAAGGCCTTTAGGCCCTATTCTGTCTCAACGATAGTCTTAGAAAAAGATAAAGGCGCGTCAGCTTTCCAGATAAATTTCCGCTCGCCGGTTACCGGCTTCACCAGTCGGCATCACTTCCAGATATTGTGGCGAACTGTCGGAAATGGCGTCGATCTGCAACTGGGCGCGATCCACACCCATGCGCATCAGTTCCGCTGCGATGGCATCAGCCCGTGCCACAGACACCTGGAAATTGATCATCTTGTGCTTGACCGGATCGGTGTTACGGGTGCGGCTCGACGCGTGCCCGACCACGTGAATGCGGCCGCCGCGCTCCTTCTTCAAGGCCAGAACATTTGCCAGAATCTGGCGATCCCGGTTTGAAAGATTGGCGGAGCCGTTTTCGAAGCGGATTGTCGCCACTTTAACTGCCCCCTGGGAAAGTCTGCCCAGCGGCTTGTCCACATAAGTTAACTGACTATTGGCCGAAGACACAACCTGTACCGGCTGCGGCGCCGACCGGCCATAACCGGCTTCGATGCCATTGGAAGAAACAACGACGGTATCTCCCGCACCTGCATAGGCGACGGATTCAGAAAGAGCAGGAAATTCCATGCCCTTAGCGGCCTCCGCCCGAATTTCAGCCAACCGTTGCGCAAACCGGTCCTGATAGTTGTCCTGCTGGGCGTTACCCGTCGTCGGCAGTTGACGCGGCTGTGCCGGCGCGCTCGTATCGTTCGTCCGGGCGGTTACAACCGGGGTCTTCGGCTGCGCCTCGGGTGCTGGTGCGGGCACAGGTGCCGGCGCGGCAGACGTGACCACCGGCGGCGGTGCCGGAGGCGCATTCAGGGCATTCACGGCATCACCCTGCCGGGTAATGGCAGGCGCATATTTGCGGCCTTCAACGTCGGCAACCAGGCCACTGGTGCGGCGCTCGGCGCGCTGCTGCTGCTGGTCGACACTGGATAATTGAGGAAATTTTTCCGTGTCCCCTGCGGGAGCTTCGGTTTTTTTCTTTTCCGGGGCGCTGGTGTCAGCGGCGTTTTCATCTGGATTGTCTTCACCGGCAAAAAATTCGACAGAATTATTGTACCATTCGACGGGATTAGCGGCGTCCGGAACCTGCGAGCATCCGGATATCAGACCGACCGTGACCAGGACCGCAATTGGACTGTATAGCTGTCGCTTTTGCCTGGACAGTTCTATTATTTTTTCTTGAGCCATTTTGCGGCGCCCCCCCTTAATGTGCTTCTTAATAAATTTAGGCATAAACCTATTGATTTAGGAAAATGTCAGAAATTGGTTAACATATTCCCAATATGCCGCAGCAGGCGAAACTTTGCCATACATTGTTTTTAGTACAAAATCTTCTTATATTTCAATAACATCTCGCATTGCTCAAATAGGATCATATAGGATTTAGCCATGACCGATCAACCAAACACATTACCTTCTTACACAGATCCTGCAGAATTCGCAAAAACCATGGGTGATATAGCTTCGCGCAGCCACAAACTGGTTGCCGAATTTCTGGCAAAACAAGCAATGGAAGATGAAATTACCGACCCGGATCCGATGAACGTCGGCAACGCCTTTCTCGAACTGACCACGAAGATGATGCTCAACCCGTCCCATGCCATCGGGTCGAGTCTGGATCTGTGGCAGGATTATCTCGAGCTTTGGCAAAATACAGCCAACCGCATGTTGGGTCAGGAAACCGAGCCTGTCGCCACTCCTTCCGGCGATGACCGTCGGTTCAGGGACGCCGCCTGGTCTGACAACGCCATATTCGATTACATCAAACAGTCCTATTTGCTGACATCAGGATGGATGCAGACATCGGTCAAAAACGTTGAAGGGCTTGATGAGGAGAGTTCCAAAAAAGTCGAGTTCATGATGCGCCAGTTTGCCGATGCCCTGTCACCGACAAATTTTATAATGACCAACCCCGAGGTTCTGCGCGAGACGATTGACAGTGGCGGCGAGAACCTGATCAACGGATTGCAGAATTTGCTCAGTGATCTTGAAGCCGGTAACGGCAAGCTGAAAATCAAGATGTCAGATCAAAATGACTTTGTTGTCGGCAAGGATATCGCCACTTCAAAAGGCAAGGTCATTTTCCGCAACGAACTGATGGAGTTGATCCAGTTTGCGCCGCTGACTGAAAAAGTGACGAAAACGCCATTACTGATCGTGCCGCCCTGGATCAACAAGTATTACATTCTCGATTTGCGTGAAAAGAACTCCTTCGTCAAATGGGCATCGGAACAGGGCCATAGCGTGTTTGTCATCTCCTGGGTTAACCCGGACGAAAAACTGGCCCAAAAACAGTTTGAGGATTATATGCTGGAAGGCCCGCTTGCCGCCATCGGCGCCGCCCTGCAGGCCACGGGCGCCGAGAAAATCAACATGATCGGCTATTGTATCGGCGGCACCCTGCTCGCCTCCACTCTCGCCTATATGGCACAGACAGGCGATGACCGGGTCAATACGGCCACCTATTTTGCCTCCCTGGTTGATTTCGAGAAGTCCGGTGATTTGAAGGTTTTCATTGATGACAAACAGGTTCAGGCGCTGGAAAAGACCATGAGTGAGCGCGGCTATCTGGATGGCGGCGAAATGGCGGCGACCTTTAATATGATGAAGTCCAATGATCTGATCTGGTCATTCGTCGTCAACAACTATCTGATGGGAAAGGAACCGTTTCCCTTTGACCTGCTGTACTGGAATGCGGATTCAACGCGCATGCCGGCGGCCATGCACAGTTTTTATCTGCGCAACATGTACATGCAGAACAAGCTGGTCAAGAAAGGGGGCATTTCCCTGGCCGGCAAACAACTGGACCTCCGGAAAATCAAACAGCCAAGCTATCTGGTTGCCACCCGGGAAGACCACATTGCGCCCTGGCAAGCCACCTATGCCGGAACACAGCTCTATACAGGTCCGGTAAAATTTGTGCTTTCCGGCTCCGGCCACATCGCCGGCATCGTCAATCCACCGGCGGCGGAAAAATATGGCTACTGGACCAACGATGACACGCCCGCATCGCCCGACGACTGGCTCGGTGGTGCCACCCAGCACAAAGGGTCCTGGTGGGGCGACTGGGACAAATGGATCAAAAAGAACAGCCCCAAGGGCCGGGTCGCTGCCCACCAACCCGGTAGCGGCGAGCTCAAGGCAATCTGCGATGCGCCGGGCACCTATGTGATGATGAAAACCGACGATCAATGACCGTGCACCCGTTTGTACGGTGCGGTGCGGATGTGAATATCCAGGCCGCCGGGTGACGTGGGCCGGGTGACGTGGGCCGGGTGACGTGGGCCGGGTGACGTGGGCCGGGTGACGTGGGCCGGGTGACGTGGGCCGGGTGAC
>JABMNT010000195.1 GCA_013203595.1 Rhodospirillales bacterium | reverse complement strand
TGACGCTACTCTCTCATCTTGATTGTCGCGCCGCAATGGTCAGATCCTGAACCTGCCGGATACCGTGCAAACCCAACTCAACATCGAGATCAGGGAACAGTACAACAGCATCGTGCTTCGACCGGAAGTTCTTGAACCCCAGATGCAGGCTATTCTTGATCGCTCCATAGCCCTGGTGCAGCGCGAAATCTTGCAGATATGCAGCCAGCAGGATGACAATCTGCGCCAGTTTATCCGCAATGAAACGCAGCAAATCGAGCGTTTTGACAAGGCAGCAGGCTGGGTTTCTATCCCGCCTGGAAGTGGCGACGGAGAACTCACCCGCGTCGCCTCAATCTGCAGTTCGGCAAGTCTAGTTGACAGCAACCAGTTGGTCAGCGAGCTGCTGGTGGATCAACCCATGGGCCACCTTGATGCAGGGGTCAATGATGTCATCTTGCGCCTGTCGCGTCCCTTTGCCACTAAACTGGTCAGTTTTCTGGTCCTGCCCCTTGTCGCAACGGCGGTTGCAGGTGGGATTACACTGCCATTTATCGGCGTTGCCGGAGGGCTTTTTGCCGGTGTCCTGGCCGGCGGTGCGACCAGTGCGCTGATCATCGGTTTTTCCAGCAGCGCCGCTGTTGACTGGCTGCTGACCCGTGCCGATGAGGCGGTCAGCCGCGACGACTTCGAAGCAAACCTGCGCCACGCCGTGAACACCTCGGCCACACGCTTCGAAGACCGGGTCGCCGCCAAACTGACAGGGTTCGTGAACGCACAATACAATCAGGTTACATTGACCCTGCTTGGACACAAACGCTGAAGCATTTACGGCGATTTCGGAATTGCCATAAAGCCACCTTCGCAAATCAATTCAATTGCAGCAGATGCAGCAGAGTGACACTGCCGTCACCCCTGCCGGCGGCGGTTACTGGGTTGCGTTCGCAGCGGAAGCCGGTTTCGTCGCCGCCCGTTCCTGCAGACGGATTTTTGCAATGTCGCGCAGCGCATCGGCCACTTCGCCGGCAATCTGACGTCGGCGGGCCTGTTCCAGCCAGGGAGAGAACGTATCTGTATACTCACCCTTAAGCTCTTCAAGCTGCAGGATCGCGCCACTCAAATCACCGACCAGGAGCCGGTTGTCCAGCTCACGCATGAACTCGGCCATAACCTGCTCGATGGGTGTGTTCCCCACGGGAATTCCCAACTGGGTTTGTAAAAACATGGTTCCCAGATGCACCAGCCCCTGATTATTGCTGTTATTGGGGATGCCGTTGTCCAGCGACATCTGCTTTAATTCCTGACGGAGAAACGCGATTGTTTCAACCCCGTTTCGGGCCATCGGCAGCAGGCGCTGGAGGTGCGCGCGCAATTCAGGTTCCGCAGATGTCAGCGCGTACAGGGTCACCCACTCGGATTCAAAGGGCAGGCCACTGGAAACCGCATTGACCAATTGCACCACAGCAACATTGAAGACCGGCGAGCCGACCCCGTTTTCCGCCCGCAACTCCCGGCGCACTGATTCAACTTCAGTCATTGCCATGGCGATCCGCGCATCACGTTCGTTTAAATCACCTGTCGACTTTTCACCATCTTCAATCAACTTGATCAAATCCACCTGGACAGACTGCAATCCCGCTTCCTGCAAATCCATGCGATCAATGAATGCGCTTAGCTGAATTGCCATGGGCTGCATTCTGGGGTCCATCGGGGGGCTCAGTTTATTGATCAGGAAAACGGCAAGTACGGCCATCGCCGCTCCCGATAAGCCACCAACCACAAACGGAGCGGCAGTGTTTCGGGTGCGCTCGCGCCAGGCCGAATTTGCCGCCTCTGGTGACGGCTCAGCGACAGGTTCCTCTGCGACCGTGGAGGGCTGGCCTCCGGCTTTTTTCTTTGCGCTCTCACGGACCGGCGGCGCGGCGTTTGGCTCGCTCCTGTTCGGCGCGCTGGATGCCTGAGCAGTCTCATCCCTGGTCTGGTCCCGGCCTTCGTCACGGGGGCGCTGCTGAAACTTGCTGTCGCGCACGTTTATGATTTCAGCGCTTGCCGACGTGGCACCGGAAGTGGCGGGAGTTGGTTCGTCTGAATCCTCCGCTGGCGTCCGCTGATAGGCTTTGCCCAGCTTGTCATCTTGTGTATTCATAGCCCTTTTATTGCCTCCTGTTAACGTCGGTTCACGCGATCCTGACCGAAGATAAATATGCGACCGGGTTCTCTATCATCAATAACTATCAACGGCCTGTCCACCTTGAACTTTTGATACCAGACGCTTCAGTGATGCCTGGCCGTAGCGCAGAAAAAGCAACGGCGTTAACACCGCATCCAGCATCGTCGCACTAATCAGTCCACCAAATATCACAACCGCCACCGGGTAGAGGATCTCCTTACCCGGTGTAAAGGGATCAAACAGCAGTGGCAGCAATCCGAAACAGGCCGACGTCGCGGTCATCAGGACGGGAACCAGACGTTCCTGTGAACCCCGGATAATCATGGCGCGTCCAAACGGCTCTCCCTCATGGACAACCAGATTGATAAAGTGGCTGACTTTGAGAATACCATTTCGGGTACTGATACCCGCCAGCGTGATAAAACCAATCATACTTGCAACTGACATTTGCACGCCGCTGATCTTAAGGGCAAGAACGCTGCCGATCAAGGCCAGCGGAACATTGCTCATAATGATCAGAGTCAGGGTAACTGAACGATAACGGGAGTAAAGAATTGCAAAAATCAGGGTCAGGGAGATCAATGACAGGCCGAGCAACCGCAGGGCGGAACGGAGCTGTTCCGCATAAATGCCTTCAAAAGTCAGGTAATAACCGGTCGGCAGGGTCAGGCTGTCCAGCGCCTTGCGGATCTCAAAAGCCAGTTGATTGTTATTACTGCCATCACCATTGGCCAGCACCAGAATCCGCCGCCGGCTGTTTTCGCGCAGGATCTGGTTGGGTCCGTTGGAAACCTCGACCTTCGCCAGATGCGATAACGGTACCGGGCCCGAGCTCGTTTCAATCAGGACATTGGCAAGCTGGTTGTTGCCACGCTGGTCATCACCAAGGCGTACAACCACATCAAAATAGCGAACCCCGTCAACAATCTGCGAGACTCTTTTGCCATTGGTCATATGCATCAGCTGGGTTGTCAGAATTCCCGGCTGAATGCCGTAAAGTTGCGCCTTTCTGGTGTCCACCCGGATCTGGATCTGCGGCACGGGAGCCTGTTTTTCGGTGGTCAGATCAACAAGGCCGGGAACCGTCTGCAACCGGCGCTCAACACCACCCGCAAGTGCGCGCAATGTGGTCAGGTCATCGCCGAATATTTTTATGACGATCTGGGATTGCGTGCCGGTCAGGACATGATCGATCAGACGGTGTGAAATTGGCTGTCCGACACTGATATCACCGGGCAAACTGGCAAGCCGGCTGCGCACTTCGCGCATGATGGTATCCATTCTGCGGTCTGAAAAGCGGACCCCAACCTCGTATTCGGTGACATGCACGCCGTTGGCATGTTCGTCGGATTCGGAGCGCCCGGTGCGGTGGCCAATGGCGGTGACTTCTGCGACCTCCATGATCAGTCGCTCACCAACAGCGGCGATCCTTGATGATTCCTCAAGGGAAATTCCCGGCTCCATAACCAGACCGACCATCAACGAGCCTTCATTGAAGGGCGGCAGGAAGGCTCTCGGAATGGTTGGCAGAACGGCGACAGCCATAAACACCATGATCCCGACACAGACGGGAACCGGCATCGGCCTGTCGAAAACCTTGTTGAGCAGCCAGCCGTTGCCTTTTTTCAATGTCCTGACCAACCAGTTTTCGTTATGGGACATGCGCTTCATCTGCGGCAACATCAGGGAGCTCAGAACCGGGGTCACGGTAATGGAAATCAGCAGGCTGGACAGGATTGAAATAATATAGGCGATACCCAACGGCGCAAATAGCCGGCCCTCGAGGCCGGGAATCGCAAAAACCGGCAGGAACACCATAATGATGATCATGGTCGAATAGACGATGCCGGAGCGGATTTCCTGTGATGCATCGGCGATAACAGCCATCGCCGGACGTGGGTTTTTAAGCAGCCGGTTGCCGGACAGGCGCCGGTAAATATTCTCCACATCAACCACCGCATCGTCAACCAGTTCGCCAACCGCAATGGCGAGACCGCCCAGGGTCATCGTATTCAGGCTCATGCCTGACCAGTGAAAGACGATGAATGTCATCAACACCGAAAGCGGGATGGCGACCAGGGAAATTGCCGTTGTCCGGGTGTTGGCCAGGAACATGAACAGGATGATGGAAACCGCGACAATGGCTTCCAGCATGACCGATTTGACATTTTTTACCGACGCCTCAATAAAGTCGGCCTGCCGGAATATGATATTATCCGCCGTCACTCCGGTCGGCATACTGGCGCGCATTCCATCCAATGCAGCCTGCACATTTTTCGTCAGCAGCAGGGTGTCCGCCTCCGGTTGTTTCTGGATGGAAAGCACCACGGAATTATGGCCCATGAACCCGGCGTCACCGCGCCGCTGCTTGGGCAGGAAGGAAATGGTCGCGACCTGGTGCAACAGGATCGGCTGGTCATGGCGCTTCTCAATGGTCAGATTTCGCAATTCTTCAAGATTCTGCGTCCGCCCCAGATTGCGGATCAGATACTCCTGGGTGCTCTGGTCGACAACGCCACCGCCGCTATTGCTGCCAAAGCTGGACACAGCCTCTTCCAGGGCCGCAGTGGTAATGCCCAGATCATTCATTTTCAGCAAATCCGGGGTAACCCGGTACTGGCGGACAAGGCCGCCAATATTGACAACCCGGCTTACCCCCGAAATCGCCCGCAGTCGCGGGGCAATGACCCAGTCGGCAAACTCACGCATGACCATGGGGTCGGCATCTTTACCCGACATGGCGATCAGCAGAATTTCACCCATATAGGAGGATATCGGCATCAACAGCGGCTGGAAGCCATCGGGCAACAGTTCTTCGGCAACAGCCAGGCGTTCGGCGACCACCTGGCGGGCCCGGTAAATATCAACCCCCCAGTCAAATTCCGCATAAATGATCGATAATCCGGTGCTCGATACGCTGCGTATACGGGTCATCCCCGTCGCCCCGCTGACCGCAGCCTCGATGGGATTGGTGATCAGGGTCTCTATTTCTTCCGGTGCCAGGCCCGATGCCTCGGTGACAATGGTGACGATGCCCTTGTTCAGATCGGGAAAAACATCAATCTTCAGGTTGGACTGAACCACAACGCCATAGGCCGTGATGATGGCCGCGACAAGCAGGACCAGCAACCGGTTGCGGAGGCTGGCGGCGACGAGAAACTTAAACATCTAATGCGTTTACTCCACTAACCGGCCTGGTTCCAATCGTGTTTTCTTAAAGGGCCACAGAGTGATCAGACGGTTGCGTATACGCAACCAGTCCCCGGAGCCCGTGTCTGGTGGGTTTACCCCGCTTGTGGACGCCTCTTGCGGCCGGTCTGCCGGATCGGCAGAGGCCGGTGTTGCGTTGTTCCTTGCGTTGACAAGAATGCTCGACAGCACCGCGACCGGGACCAGACAGCAGACGATGGCGGCCCCGGTGGGGGTGTTGAACAGGGCCGAGACCAGCAGCCCCAGCACATAGCCTGCGGCACCGATATTAAAGGCAATTAAATGTCGCCAGCGCGGTGGCGCCTTGCGTGACGCCAGCGCCGGCACAATCAACGAGGCAAAGACCAGCAGGATTCCGACAACCTGAACCGACAGGGTAATGACGACAGCGAAAACCACATAGAACACGGCCAGTTCTTTCTGCATATCGCGGAAATACCAGATCGTCAGGGCGATGGCATAGATCAGCCCGATGCCGAGCAGCTGCAACGGCGTCACCCACAGGATTTGCCCGACCAGAAGCTGTTTGAGGAACTCGGACCCGCTCGGATTTACCGACAGCAGCATCAACTGCACGGCCGCCGCAAAAACATAGACGCATCCGATGATGGCTTCCTGCGCCTCGGGAAACCGCTTGTCCGTCCATATCAGAAAGGCGACACAGGAAAGCGCGGCCGAGATTGCGCTTATTTGCACCACCCAACCGGTCATCGACCCCCACATGTAGCCGCCGAACACGACCCCGGTCGCCGCAACCTGGGCGACCGCGATATCAATAAATATGATACCGCGGCCAAGCACGATTACCCCAAGCGGAATGTGGGTCGCAAGAACAAGCAGCCCTGCAATCAGGCCAAACCCGAGAACCTGAAGATCAAGTTCTATCAAGGTCTGCTGGTACCGTTCAGCCCGTCAAGCATCCGCTGCACGGATGATGTGTAAAAGTCGGCATATGTCGTGGCGTCCGGCGTGCCGCCAACCGTGAACGGCAGATTGATGACCGGGATGCCGGTTTTCCCGGCGACAAAGACCGTCGGCCTCGGGTTCTCATAAGCCGCGTGAACCGCAAACTTGACGTTGGCGCGCGGGATCAGGCTGACAATTTTCGCCAAATCACCCGGTCCCGGTGGAACCCCCACATTCGGCTCGACAATCGCCGCACTTTCAACACCCAACCAGTTCAACAGGTAAACGGAATGCTCATGTTGGGCAACAATATTGATGCCGCGCAGGGGCGCTGCTTTCTTTTCCAGATCCTTGGCCAAAGCGCCAAGATCGCGGATGAAGTCCCTGGTGTTCTTTTTGTAGACTTCCGCCGCCGCCGGATCGATCTGTATCATCCGCTGCCCCAACCGCCCGGCAACTGCGCGAATACGATAGGGATCGCCCTGCACATACGGATTGCCGTGCTCATGGAGGTGGCCTTCGCCTTTTTCTTCCCCCTTGGTGTGATCGTCTTCCAGACCTTCGACAAAATCACGGGCAAAGAAAAGGCCGGGCTGACCCCCGGCCAGTTTCGGGTTTTGCGCCCGCTTGAGGGCTCCGGGAAGCCACTCGCCCTCAAAATCGGCACCTGTGCAGACAAGGAGATCGGCGTTTTTCAGGGCCGATATCAAAACCGGCGTCACGTCCACGTTGTCCGGGTTTTTCAGGGCCGATATCGCCGTGAAAATTTCCACCGAGTCCCCACCGAGTTCGCTCACCAGGGCCTGCCATTCGGGAAAACAGGCAAATACATTGAGCTTGGCCTGTGCCGCTTGCGAAATGCCCAGAACCAGGCCTAAGCTAAGAATACTGCCTGATAAATAATTTTTCATAGTTCTCTTGCGCTCCAGTCTTATTGATTTTTTTCATTTAAACCATGCCAATCCATGGTTTAATAGTTATTGAATTTATACGTTAGCCATTTTTGTCGCAACTATAAAAGGGTCTGAACAACTGTAAATTGTCTCGAAACCCGCCTGAAAAGAATATATAATCTTCTGGCTAACGGGAACAGAACAATTCAGGAAATGAACTATTATATTTATTGCGAGTAAATCCATGAGAAGTCCTTTTTGCAAAACCGCTAAATCCACTTCCATCGGGCCATGGAGCCAATTGCTCATTCAACGCCTGCGGAATCTCTGTTTGATCCTGCTTGTGTCTGTCGTCGGTTTTCCGGCAGCAGCCAGTGACGGCCATGATCATGGCGGCGGTGGGGCCGAGGTCTCTGTCTCCCCGCGTGTCGAAGCGCGCCTGGATAAATTTCAGGTCGTTCTGGTTTATGCAAACCGTCAGCAGTATGTAGACAGGAATTTCCAGTTTTTTGGCAATCAGCCGATAACAAAGTTTTCCGAGCAGCGTCTCGCTGTTTTCCTCGAAAACTTCCTGACCGGCGAACCGGGCACCGGCGCGACGCTTGAAGCCGTGGTTAATTTTCTGCCCGAACCGTTGAGCGAAATTGCGCCGGGGGTTTATGTGAGTAAAAACATTACCCTGGGTGGCGGGCGTAATGAAGTTGAACTGAATTACCAGATCGACGGCCAGGAAGGCATGCTGCCAATGACACTGGTGGTGCCGGGCGGGGCCAGTTCCGGGGCCCAGTCCACATCCATCGTTGCCCCACCGGTGAAATTTTCCGACTGGCTGTTTATCCTGGTGGTAATCTTTATTTATCTCGGCGTAACGGCTGTTTATTTGGCACGCCGGCCGATTCAGCAACCCAAGCTCCATGCCACGCAGCCAACAGCTGTCGCCGTGAACAGTCAGTCATGAGAATTGGATTCTGATTCAGTTGCTCATTGCGGCCAGTTAAGGCTGGACGCCGGCGACATATCGACAATGGCCGATGGCGCGGCCGGCCGCATGGCAACAATGGCGCCGGCATCGCCATCAAGCAGTGAATCGGCTGTGATTTCCGCCGAAATCTCGACTCCCAGATCCGCCAACAGAGCGGCGACGATTACCAGTACCACTGAAAGTCCACCCATCTGTCATCTCTCCTTGTCGATTAAGCGGCACGCCCCTAGGGCAGCAGCAAATACAGCAACACCACGGCACCACCAGCGGTAACCGCATATGTTGCTCCACCAGTAGCCAGCCCCAGGGTTGCGGCAACCAGAGCCGTGCCGCCGACCACCAGGGTTTCCTGCAACTGCAGGTTCTGCAATTTATCAGCACGCGTCTCGCCCAGCAGGGGCGCCGGCTGCTGGGCCGGCCGAACCGATGCCATCTGCAGGATTCCCGTTTCCTGAACCCCTTGCGTACGTATCAGTAACGGCGGCTTCACGTCGGGCGTATCGGCCAGAACCGGCCCGGATATCACAAACAACGGCATCACCAGACTGGCCAGAAGAAACCTTCGGATTGACACTTTCAGGCTGCGCATTTGTCTCCTCCCGGGTCGATCTGCGGGCCGTGGGTATACCATTTTCATTATCGCACCTGATCAAGCACGGCGGTACCGTCGGTGACGATACGGGTACTGCGATCAAGGGCACTGGTTACCAGCACATGATCGGCATCGATAGGCAGGACGGAAACCTGATGGGATACGAACCGCTCGGCTGTTCGCCGTTCCCAGACGATATCGCGCCCATCGCTGGTGCGAACAACACTGCTGCGCGGAATCCGGATGCCTTCTATTTCACCCGCGTTCTTCTGGACAACAACGGTGACCGGATTATCCACGCTCAGACCAGGCATCGGATGGAGGATTTCAAAACGCAGGGGTACCGCCTGATTAATCAGCGACAAGCCGCCGCCAAGAAACCGCAATTTCAACACCCGGTTATCCGGCGTGATTGCCGATGCCTGGACAATCTGTTCCGCCGTCCCCGGCGCGTAGGCCAGCGCCTCGACCCACAACCGGGTTGGATCAACAACCTCGAATACCGTCGCGCCTTCGTTCAGATGCTGGCCGACAGCGGCCTCCACATGCGAAACAATGCCTTTGGTCATGGCCCGAATTTCATACCGGCGGTCAATGGATTGCTGTAAAACCTCCTGCTGGCGTTGCAGGCCGACAATTTCAACGCGAAGCTCTTCGATTTTACTGGTCCGGTAACGGACATAAACAACTTCCTCAAGCCGCGCCATGCGCTTGCGCGATAAATCAATCTGATTTGTCAGTTGCTGGATACTCTCGGCCAGACGGGCCTCATCCATATGCGAATTCGTTGGCCGCAGATAGGCCAGCAATTCACCGCGCCTTACCCGTTGTCCGATAAACGGGAAGCGGCCTTTAACCGCCTCGATAATGCCATCATACTTAACCTGCAAAAGGGTATGGCTGCCTGGATTGGGGACAATCCTGCCGGGCAGTTCGACGGTTGACGGCATCCGTATCCGGTCACCAACCACGGTCCGCAGACCGAATACCCGTTGCGTGGTAATCGGCAGAAACACCGATCCGTCAAGACGGCGTTGCGGTGTGTCGCCCATCAGGCCAAGCAGGGATTCATAGGATAACGACGCGTTGTCCGCCTCCGGCGCGACCGCCGACAGGGCCGCCATCTTGGTCTCGTTCTCTCTGATCGGTTCGCTGGAACTTTGTTCGGTTGCCGGTTGCGCCGATTGCCCGGTGGCCTGAAGCTCCTGTGCCGGCTTTGCCGCAGGGGCTGTGGTGATTCCCGACAGCAACACATTGGCGCTGTCGCTTTCAACTGTATTTGTTGAGGTTCCCTGATTAAGCCCTGAATCAAGGGAGTCCGGAACCCGTTTACTGGCCCCCAAGTCAACCGGTTCAATGACATACATGGCAAAATATTCGCCGGCTGTCTCGCTGGTCAATTCCCAGGCCGCTCCCAGGGTAACGATAAGAACCGCTGCAAACACCCACATATAATTATTCCTCTTACGGATCTTTGACACAAAAACTATAATTTGGTACTCGGAAACTGGCCGTGTATTGTAACAGCCCTTAATCAACTTGGCCAGTAGGGCGGGGCGACAAATTGACGCGGATGAGGGCCTTGACGGAGCCGCCCGGTCCTCGCATTGTGCCTTGGCAAAACTGCGATTTGACGATGAACCCGATGTCGAGGAACTATGAGTGATATGTCTGATCAGGCGCGTACAGGCCGCGTTTTAAGCATTTTCCGCTATCTGGTATTAGGGGCAGGCCTGAACCTGATCCTCGGGTCAATGGCCATGGCGCAGACCGGCAACCTGCGGGTGCCGGATGCGAATCTCGCGAATCTGACCAGCGTCCGTGTCACAGCCAGCCAGACGACTCCGGATGCGGTCAATTGCGGCCCGGATCTGGATGATCTGCTGCCCCATATGGAAGAGGAATTAAAGGCCGGCGGCCTGCAGGTTGTCGAGACTCCTGCGCATTTGCTGACGGTCAGCATTCTCACAGTTCATGATGCGGCGCGCGGTGTCTGCTCCAGTGCGACAATGCTGGGCAGCTATAAACTGGTTTCCTTTTTTGATGAAACCCAGGGCGCCCTGAAATCCGGTTACGTCGTGCTCTGGCAGCGTGGCAAGCAGGTTATGTCGCCGCCCACCGACCACGCCGTGGCCGTGGAGGGCGCAGTTAATCGCCTGATCGGGGGGTTTCTCGAAGACTGGCGGCGGGATGAGGGCAGCCGGGAAAGCTCCTCAAACGAGGCCGCCGCACCGCAGTGAAGCCCCCACCGGCTCTGTATCCCTTTTAAAACTGGGCTAGTTTTGCCTTTCCTATTGATATGGAATCACAGAGACACCTTCACTGGTTCCCTGACAAGGAGTGGTTCACGCAGCAATGCGGGGTTTTATCGGTGAGCATTCGCGACGCCGCCAGCGGGCCACATTTCCGATCTCAGCTGTTTCCATATCAATAGGAAAGGCACTCGCTGCCCGGCGCGGCCATGATCAGGTGTTGGAGGATGGCGTTATCTGTCCGCACTGCCTAGCGCGGAAAGACCTGTTCCGAATCGCTGACCAGACCACAGCCGGTTTCGCGCATGCGCAGATACAGATCCCGATAGGTCGCATAAGGGTCCATTGAAAACGATGTCAGGAACTCCTGTTTATCGCGGACCTGCTCATACTGGACAGCCAGGCTGGAACCCCGGTAGGGAACGAACACCGGCAGGCCCATGGCTTCCATATAGATTGCCATTGTTGTCAGGCGGACGACCGCATCGCGCACGGTCGCCGAACCGAGCACCGGCAGCACCACATAGGGCCCCGCCGATACACCGTAGACACAGGCTGTCACTTCCAGATTGCGCGGTTGGCGCGGGTATCCGAATTCCGCCGCCCTGTCATAGATGCCGACCAGGCCAACGGTTGTGTTGATGGCAAAGCGGGCGGTTGCGTTGCCGGCGCCCGCGATGTTGCCTTCCAGGGCGTAACTGGCGATGGTCAGGGGCTCGTGAATATTATTGAAAAAATTACGCACACCCTTACGCACGGGGACTGTGGTGTTTTCCAGATAAAAATCGACAACCGGGTCCAGCACCTTCTCCTGCAGACCTGTATTGAAATCAAAGGACAGCCTGTTCATGGCTTCGAAGGGATCAGGATTTTCCACCTCTGCTGCGTCCACCTCCGCCTCCGGTGACACTGCCGCCGTCCATTTTCTCCAAGTGCCGCCGAGGGCAACGGCCTGTTGACGCAGGCTTGTATCGATCTCGGACAGGGCTCTGTCGACCCGTTTCGCCGAAGGGGTAAGCCCCAGACTGTCGAAAAAATCCCGGGCCTGGCGTGGCCGGATACGCAGGCCGGGCGTCTCGGACCGGGCCGGTGTTTTTTTCACCAGACGCCCGGCGCTGTCCACTGGGCGTATGTCGCTGACCGCTTGCCGGGCCAGCGCAAGCTCCGTTGTCGGGCGCAGGGAAACAGAAGAAAACAGGGGCCGGTTCTCAGACTCAAGCCTGACGGAAACCTCCGCCCCCTGGGCCGCGGGCGAAACACCGATACCAATCAGCAATACCCATCGCCACACAGCGGCCAGCGAAACCAGCCTGAGCGCTTTAATCGAAAGGGCGGATGCAACAAAGCAGTTCATGACCCGAGATTAATCGCAAGGTCAGGCTAAGTCACCTAAAAAAAGAGGATCCGGCGACCGGACAGATCATCCGGCTGCACGCAGCGGCGAATCCAGAAGGGCCGGAAAAACACGCTGATCCGTTACCGGCTGGAATGAGCCAGGCCCCTGATACCGGCTTGTCGTATGAATGGTGCGCCCGCAAAGGCGAGGCCAATCGTTCACCTGTTCACAATCAACTGAACACTTCCCATGTTGGCTGGAAACAGGCCCGATTAACCGGACAGGCCTTATCGTCATCGAATCGGAGGGATTGATAAAACGGGCGAACGATCTGCAATTTGAACACTTATCGCCTACCCGGAAGAATAAAGGACCTAGCAGATAACCGCTAAGTCCTTGGTTTTGAAATGGCGGACCCGGAGAGATTCGAACTCCCGGCCCCTTGATTCGTAGTCAAGTACTCTATCCAGCTGAGCTACGGGTCCGTTTAATTTCAAACACTTATGCCTTGGTTTCCTGATGGAACCCCGACGGATGGCCTGTTTTTTGTCCCAGCTGGATTTGGCCCGCATTCCAGCTTTCGTACCGCATCCCCTTGATCAAACCGCCTGATTCGTAGTCAGGCGCTCTATCCAATTGAGCTACGGGCACAGTTCGAACTAAATGCGCTTGCGCGCCGCCCTGTGGGGCCGTTCTGAAGTGGGCGGAACCTACTAAACGCCAGCGGGCTTGGCAAGCGCCGATATTCATCAATTTTTTGATCGCATAACCCACGGAAAAGACTTATAAAAATCTATTCTTGTCCCTGCGGGAGGCATTGAGTAGTATCCCCCCTAATAAAAGGGGAGACATCGGGTCCCGAATTGATTCATAATAGCAATCAATGGTGGGATTTGAATTGTAAATTCAGGAGTCTCGGACGGGGGCTCATAAATATAGAGGTTATCGAGCACATGGTTTCTACTGGATTTCGGAGTTTGCTCGTCGGGGCTCTTCTTATGTTGCCCGCGTGTTCATTTACGGAAGATTCGCTGTGGCCTTCGTTTTCAGCGGATGACCCAGCCGGCAGTGAAGCGCCGGCGACCGAGACAGCCGCTGCGGAAGATGAGAACGGGCAGCCGACGGCTGGCGTTCCATCGCCACAACCGGCGCTCGGGACCGGTAATTTTGTCCCGCCCGGGGTAACGGACGGACAGGAAACCGGGACTTTTGTCGGCAAGAAAGTCACCGAACTGCGCCAGGAACTGCAGCGTCTGCAGGCCCAGATCTCCGGCCATAATGGCCAGTTGCAGCAGTTGCGTGGTCAGCTGGTCGCCAATTCGCAGCGTTATCACGGCACCGTTGCCGCGGTCAACGCGCGCCTGCAGGTGGGCACAACCCCCGGCAACCCCATTCTCGTGCAACAGTTCACCAGCGCCCAGGCGGACCTTGACCGCCTGTCCCAGGACGTTGCCGAAATGAATACCCTGTCCGGCAATATCGGCAACAGTTCAACCATGTCGGCGTTTTTGGCCGAATCGGCGAAAGCCGCGTTTTCCGTATCCGGTGCGATCGACGCCGACCACCGTCAGCTGGCCATTCTGGAAGACGAAGTGAACCGGACCGACGTGCTCATTGACCGCCTGCTCAAGGAAGTCAGCAACGATGTCAGGCGTCAGACCAATTATGTATCGACCGAGCGGGCCAATCTGAACCTGTTGTCGACCGGCATTCGTTCCGGCGAGATTTACGGCGGCAGCCTGATGAATATCGCCATGGCCAATTCCGGAACCGGGATTGGTGTCACCGCCGGTGTCGCCAACAACACCGCCGGCAAACGGCCACTGATCGTGATCCGCTTCGACCGGGCCGATGTGCCCTATCAGCAGGCCCTGTATAATTCCGTCAGCAAGGTTCTCGAGCAGCGCCCGAATGCGGTTTTTGATCTGGTTGCCGTGGCCCCGACCAGTGGCGGACAGGCACGGGTGTCGCTCAATTCCAACAAGGCCCGCAGGCATTCAGAGAATGTGCTGCGTTCGTTGATTGAAATGGGCCTGCCGCCGTCCCGCGTGGCGGTATCGGCACGGACCATGGCCGAAGCCCGGACCAATGAAGTGCATCTTTATTTGCGCTAGGTTGTGAAGACCTGATGATTTAAAAAAACCGGTGTATCAGCGCCGGTTTTTTTTATGAAACAACCGCACCGGCGATTGCACCGGGGCCACGGATCGGTTTTAATCCGAAACCATTTTCAGAGGAGAGTTGACCGATGGCCGAAGCACCCGACGATCTGTTCAATCACATTGTTTCCTGGGCGGAAGTCCATCGCGATTCCAAATACCTGGTCCGTAAACTGTTGCCCCATGGCCCCTGGAAAGGGGTGATTGCACTGACCCGCGGCGGGCTGGTGCCGGCCGCCATCATCGCCCGCGAGATGGAGATCCGGATTGTCGACACGCTGTGTATCACAACCTATGACGATCAGGTCCAGGGCAAGCTCGAAGTCCTCAAGGTTCCCGACCAGGCGGTGGCCGAAGAAGGCGAGGGCTGGCTGCTGATTGATGATCTGGTCGATACCGGGACCACCGCCAAGGAAGCCCTGCGGCTCCTGCCGAAGGCCCATTTTGCCACCGTTTACGCCAAGCCCCAGGGCCTGCCCTATGTGAACACCTATTCCCATGATGTCGAGCAGGACGTCTGGGTGTTCTTTCCCTGGGATACGGAAATCCAGTATATCCAGCCCCTGGTCAAAGGCCGCAAACAGGACAGTTAGCGCCGCCCGCGCAGGCTGCCGAACAGGCCCCATATCCGGCGCAGCAGCCAGACGACCGCCAAAGTCAGCAACAGATTGCCGAGGATGTAGCCAACAACGGCGGCGGCATAGGGGTCGGCGGCGCCAAAAACATCGGGATGGGGATTGGCGGAGACATATTCATAGGCGAACAAACCACCGAATACCCCGACCGCCCGCGCCGCCCAGCGCAGTCGGCGTTTTATCCTGCCATAACCATGTCCAAACATTCACTTGCCTTATGTGTTTTCAATAACCGACAATATGCCTCAATGCGGGTTTTCACAGAATTAAATCAAAACCCGGCAGCGATGACGAACCAGCGGAGGTCCCATGAGCGATACCGAGATTTACGAAGTCTACGCCATCAAATATGCCCGCCACGAACGCACGGCCGAGCTCAACTTCATGGACCCGCCGGACATCCACGGCGGCTCCATGCCGATCGATTATTTTGTCTGGGTTGCCCGCTCGGCAAACCGGACCTTTGTCATCGATACCGGTTTCAGCGCCGAAACCGCGGCCCGGCGCGGGCGCGAGATCATCCGCTGTCCGGCGCAGTCCCTGAGCCTGGTCGGCATCGACGCCAGCGCTGTGCAGGACGTCATCATCAGCCATCTGCATTATGACCATGTCGGTAATTTCGACCTGTTCCCGGCCTGTACTTTCCATCTGCAGGATGCGGAAATGGCCTATGCCACCGGTCGCTTCATGCGCCACCGGCATTTCCGTACGCCCTTTGATGTGGACCATGTCACCGGCATGGTTCGCGAGGTATACAAGGGCCGGGTGCAGTTCCACGACGGCGATGCGGAACTGGCGCCGGGGTTTTCCCTGCACCGGATCGGCGGCCATACGGCCGGCCTGCAGGCGGTGCGCGTGCATACCCAGCGCGGCTGGGTGGTGCTGGCCTCGGATGCCAGTCATCTCTATGCCAATATGCAGCGCGAAAACCCCTACCCGATCATCTTCAAGGTCGACGAGATGCTGGAGGGCTATAACAAACTCCGCGAACTGGCCGACAGCGAGGACCATATCATCCCCGGCCACGACCCGCTGGTGATGGATTATTACCCGGCTCCCGCGGCCGATGTGGAAGGCATTGTCGTGCGCCTGGATGTGGCGCCTTCCAAAGGCTGAGCCGACGCCACCTATTTCAGGTCATCAAACTGCCTGTTCAATGTATAGGCATCGGAAGCCAAATGCGCTTCCATGGTGCCGGTGCGCCGTTTCAGCTCGTCGAACTGCCGGTTCAGGTCGGAAAAATCAAAGTCGTCATCTGCCGCGCTGGCGCTGGTTTCGCTGGCGCCAGCGGCACTGGCGCCAGCGGCCTTGGATGAATTCCAGTAGCGGCGGTTGCCGGTCATATGGCTGAAACCGCGGCGCGATTTTTCGAAAGCCGTATCGAAGAAGTCCTCATACTTATCTGGATAGCGGACCCAGTGGGCGGCCACCAGAAACACGAACAGGGCAAAGAACCCGGTAAACATAAACAACAGCACAAAACCGATCACCACCAGCTTGAAGGAGACGTCAAAGGCTTCCGCCAGTTTGCGAACCGTGGTTTTGATGAATCCAGCCGGTTTGCAGGCATAATCGGCAGAGTCTGGCTCAAAATGCTGATGATGGTATTGGCTTTTGCGGTATTTCATTTGTCTCTCCAATCGGCTGCCTGAGCATCCAGTATGGTTTCCAGGGCGGTGATCCGTGCCTCGAGCGCGCCTGCGGTTTCTCTAAGGCGCAGCAATTCCTTGCGATTCACCACCGTTTCGCCGTCGCCGGCACCGGCCCGTTTCATCAGTTTCCATTTGGTCATATAATGAAACCAAATCCAGATCGGCATAACCACCGATAAAAAGATGATGAGCGGGACATTTAAAAAGCTTATAAATTCCATAACGCGTTCCGTCTAAGTGAGTATTCATGGCAGCGACCGGATCAGGATTTAGCCTGTTTTTTTGCCAGTTCCGCTTTCATCCGGGCCAGTTCATCGCCAATTGCACTTTCTGCCGCCAGGTCCGCAAACTCATCATCCAGTGTGCGGCCCTTGCCCAGATCATAAACCTCGGCACCGGCTTCCAGCTCGTTGATCCGACGCTCCAGACCGGAATAGCGCTCAATCGCATCATCGACCCGGCCATCGTGCAGGGTTTGGCGTATCTTAACCCGCTTCTGGGCGGTGTTCATACGAATTTCAATGCTTTTCTTTTTGCTTTTCGCCTCGTCCAGTTTGGCCTGCAACTGGCCAAGATCGGCGTTATACTTGTCGATCGCCAGTTCAATCCCGGCCAGTTCCCGGCGCAGGGCATTACACTGGTCCAACAGTTTGTTCTTGGCAATCAAAGCCCCTTTGGCCAGGTCCTCGCGATTTTTGCTCAGCGCAAAACCGGCTTTCTCCTGCCATTCAGCCGCCGCCGCATCGAGCCGCTCCAGGCGGTTGAGGATTTCCTTCTTGTCGGCAATCGCCTTAACGGCGGTTGAGCGTACTTCAACCAGGGTATCCTCCATTTCCTGAATCATCAGCCGGATCATCTTTTCAGGCTCTTCCGCCTTATCCAGCAGGGCGTTGATGTTGGATTGAACAATGTCGGTTAAACGGGAAAATATAGTCATAATGTCCTCTGGGCTTGAGTTGATTTATATTTCCAGAATTGCAATGGCTATGCCAGTTTTTAAGTCATTGAAAATAAACATTTTTTATTTTCAGCCTTGTTAATAGTGTCGTTTTTCGATAATTATTATCGACTTTTATAACTATTTTCGATAATTTCTCATATGCTTGATGTGCTCCCTTCCATACTTGGCGAAGACCCGCATTTTCTCGACGCCGTCGAGCGCTGCTCGCGTCTGGCAACCATCAACCGCCCCTGTCTGGTGGTTGGCGAACGGGGAACCGGCAAGGAACTGTTTTCAGCCCGTCTGCATTATTTATCCGACCGCTGGAACGGTCCGCTGATCAAGGTCAATTGCGCCGCACTGAGTGAAACCCTGCTGGAATCGGAATTGTTCGGCCATGAGACCGGGGCCTTTACCGGGGCCCAGCGCAGACGCGCCGGGCGGTTTGAACTGGCCGATTCCGGCACTCTGGTCCTTGACGAAATTGCCAACGCCTCGGCCGCCGTTCAGGAGAAGGTACTCCGGGTCATCGAATACGGGGAGTTTGAGCGGGTCGGCGGCACAGAAACCCTGAAGATCGATGTGCGGGTGGTTGGCAGTGCCAACCAGGACCTGCCGGCCCTGGCCAAAACCGGTGCCTTTCGTGCCGATCTGCTGGACCGTCTGGCCTTCGATGTGATCACCATACCGCCATTGCGGGCAAGACCCGGCGACATTTTGCCCATGGCTGAAAGCTTTGCCCGCGACATGCTGCGCGATCTGGAGATGACGTCGTTCCCCGGCTTTTCACCCCGCGCCGCGCAGCATCTGCAACACTATGACTGGCCCGGCAATGTCCGGGAACTGCGCAATGTAGTGGAACGGTCCCTGTTTTATGCCGCCGCCGATAACCGTCCGATCGCCGACATCCGGATTGATCCCTTTGACAGCCCGTGGCGTCCGGCCTCCATAAGCAGTGAGCCCGCAGGCCCCGCTACCGGGAGCGCTCCATCGGGAGCGATCGGTAATTTTGCGGAAGCTGTTGCCCGCTTCGAAATTGCATTACTGGAAAAGGCCCTGGCAGCCAGTCGCCATGTGCAGAAGGACGCGGCCAGCCGGCTTGAGCTGAGCTATCACCAGTTCCGCCGCCTGCTGGCCAAACATCGAATTCCTTAAACGGCAACGTTATCGATCAGCCGCGCCCGGCCCAGATAGGCCGCGGCCAGGACCCGGGCCGGGCGCGACGCATCGCGAACCGGGCCCAGCGTCTGGGCATCGCGGACGGCCACATAATCGACGGCCCCGAACCCGGCTTTCGTCAATTTGGCTTCTGCCCAGGTCCTGAGATCGGCGGCAGACCCGCCATCGCGTACCTTTTCGGCAACCTGGGTAATGGCCTCGAAAAGAACCGGCGCGATCTCGCGTTCCTCCGCCGTCAAATACTGGTTGCGCGATGACATGGCCAGACCATCGGCCTCGCGAACCGTTGCACCGCCGATAATCCGAACCGGAATATCCAGATCCCGTGCCAGGGTCTTGATCACACAGAGCTGTTGATAATCTTTTTCACCAAAGATCGCCACATCGGGAAGTGCCTGCAGCAGCAGCTTCGTCACCACTGTCGCCACCCCTGTGAAGAAATCCGGCCGGAACTCGCCTTCAAGGATGTGGCTCAGGCTCTGAACCTCAACACGGGTTGAATGGCCATCGGGGTATATTTCAGAGACATTGGGCGCGAACAGCAAATCCGTTCCCGCCTGCTCCAGCATCTGCCGGTCGTCCTCTTCGGTTCGCGGGTAGGTGGCAAAGTCCTCATGCGGTGCAAATTGTGTGGGGTTGACGAACAAGGTCGCGATGGTTCGATCTGTGCAGGTTCTGGACTGTTCAACCAGTGACACATGGCCGGCATGCAGGCCGCCCATGGTTGGTACCAGCCCGACCGTTTTATCCTGCTTTCTCCAGCCCCGCACATGCTCGCGAAGCTCGGCTATGGTGCGAACAGTTTTCATGCTCTCTGCCCTTTTTGCGTGGTTATGCGGAGCGCAGCCTATTCCATATTGCTGCACTGCACAATAGTGAGATGGGGAAATTTTCAGTCTTCCCTGTCGTCCCTTTGCCGACGCCGCATGCGGCCGCGAAAGGCCCAGTAAAAGATCCCCAGAAACATCCCGATCAGCCATGGTGCCGGGTTTGTTTTAAAATAGATGAGTAAAGCTTCCAAAATCGCCCCTAAAAAGCCCTATTTATAAGGCAAACCAACCAAGCCTGCGCGATTATCGCACGGAACTGATGGAATGTCGCGGGCGGACCATGTAAAACGATACTCCCTGTCTGTGTCCTGAGGCTCAAGATGACCAATCTGATACAAAGATTTCGCAAGGAAGGTGGCAGCAACCTGTCAGCTCCCCGTCGTGCCCTTCTCGCCGCCTGCCTGCTGCTAGGCGCCTGTGGAAATCCGCCCGCCAGACCGGCGGCATCGCCCCCGGCACAGCCAGCAGTCTCGGCCACGGCCACATCGCAACCGGCAGCGCAGCGCCAGGCGCCACCCCCGACCGCGGCAAGCCATATGATCGCTGCCGCCAATCCACTGGCGGCAGAAACCGGCCGGCGTATTTTGCGGGCCGGCGGCAGCGCCATTGATGCGGCGATTGCAGCGCAAATGGTCCTGACCCTGGTCGAACCGCAATCTTCAGGCATCGGTGGCGGTGCTTTTTTGATGCATTTCGATGCAAAAACCGGGTCCATCCAGTCTTTTGACGGGCGCGAAACCGCCCCCAAATCATCAACGCCGGACATGTTCCTGAAAGCCGACGGCAGCAAAAAAAGCTTTTACGAAGCGGTCGTCGGCGGCTCGGCGGTCGGTGTTCCAGGACTGCTGCGAATGCTGGAAGCAGCCCATAAGCAACATGGAAAACTACCCTGGAAAGAATTATTCAAGCCGGCGATTGAGATGGCGAAAAACGGATTTTTGATTTCGCCCCGTCTGGCCGGGCTGATCGCCGACGACAAATACCTGAAAACCTTTGATGCCCCGCGTCGTTATTTTTACGACGCCACCGGCAATCCGAAACCGGCAGGGGCTTTGCTCAAAAATCCGGAACTGGCTGCCACGCTGACGATTATCGCCAACGGCGGGGCAGACGCCTTTTACACAGGCCTTGTCGCCAATCGAATTATCGATACCGTGCAGGAAGCCAGCCTGAACCCGAGCGGCATGGCCCCCGAAGACCTGCGCAGTTATCAGGCCAAGGATCGCCCGCCGGTCTGTCTGCCCTATCGGACCTGGCTTGTATGCGGCATGGGTCCGCCGTCTTCCGGCGGCCTGACTTCCCTGCAAATTCTGGGAATCCTGCAGCATTTCGATCTTGGCAAGATGGAACCGTTCAGTGCGCAAGCCGTTCACCTGGTGGCGGAAGCCAGTCGTCTGGCTTTTGCCGATCGCAATACCTATATGGCCGACAGCGATTTCATACCGGTTCCCACATTGGGACTGCTGGACCCGGCCTATCTCGATTTGCGGGCCCAGGAAATATCGCCGCTCAAGGCGGGCGGAAATCGTGTGCCTGGCATGCCCGGCGTACAGGCACAGTTAAAATTCGCCCCGAGCCCCGATGAGACAGGCCTGTCAACAACCCATCTGAGCGTGATCGACAAATCAGGCAATGGGGTATCCATGACCTCGAGCATTGAAAATGCCTTTGGTTCACGCCTGATGACGGGCGGGTTTATGCTGAACAACCAGTTGACTGATTTTTCCTTCGCGCCCGAAATCGACGGGGCACCGGTTGCCAATCGGGTCGAAGCCGGCAAACGGCCCAGGAGTTCGATGGCGCCGACTCTGGTCTTCGACGGTTCCGGCAAGCTGGTCATGGCCGTCGGCTCGCCTGGTGGCTCACGGATTATCGGCTATGTGGTGAAAACCCTGATCGCGGCACTGGATTGGGGAATGGATATAGATGCCGCCATTGACGCCCCGTATTTTGTCAATCGCAACGGGACCACGGATCTGGAAATGGGCACCGCACTGGAGGCCCTGAAACCGGAACTTGAACAAATGGGACATAGCGTTAAGTTGATATCCAGCGCCAGCGGGCTTCATGGCATTCGGGTAACCGAAAGCGGCCTCGAGGGTGGTGCCGATAAAAGACGTGAAGGTGTCGCACTCGGCGACTAAAACCATCCCGACGATTTGATGATTTATTAAAAGGACAAGACATGACCGAACCATCCGGTTTACCGCGTATACGCCTGCGCAAGGGTGCCGACAAACGCTTCAAGAACGGCCACAGTTGGGTTTATTCCAACGAAATAGACATGGATGATGCGGCAAAGGCACTGGCACCGGGCACGGTCGTCCAGTTGCTGCGCAGCGACAAAAAGGAAATGGGCGTGGGCACGTTTAACCCCCATACCCTGATTTCCTATCGTGGCTTCAGCCGCACCGGATCACGCGACATCAGTAGTAAATTCATTAAAGACCGCCTGACACGCGCGCTGGAACTGCGCAATGCCCTGTTTTCAGAGCCCTATTACCGATTGGTCCATGGCGACGCCGATGGCCTGCCCGGCCTGGTCATCGACCGTTTTGACGATACCCTTGTCATCCAGACAGCAACAGCGGGCATGGATAATATGCTTGAGCGGGTGATTTCCGTGCTTGAACAGACCATCAACCCGGCAACCATTATCATCGCCAACGACGGCGCCTTCCGCAATCTGGAGTCATTGGAAACCTATTCTAAAATCGCCAAGGGTCAGGTTGACGGACCAATCCGGGTCCGCGAAAACGGGCTGACGTTTTTTGCCGACCCGCTGGATGGCCAGAAGACCGGCTGGTTTTATGACCAGCGCCCGAACCGGGCTTTTGTCGCCGGCCTGGCCAAGGGTCGAACCGTACTGGACCTGTACAGCTATGCCGGTGGTTTTGGCGTGACGGCGGCGGCAAAAAGCGCCGAAAGCGTATTGATGATCGACCGCTCAGAGCGGGCCCTGGCCCTGGCCCGGCAAGCCGCCGAGGCCAACGGGGTTGCCGAAGCCTGTCAGTTCAGCGCGACTGAAGTTTTTGCAGCGCTTGAGCGTTTCCAGGAAGAAAAACGCCGTTTTGGCCTGGTCATTGCCGACCCGCCGGCCTTCATTAAAACCAAAAAAGACGTGGGTGCCGGGATCAAGGGCTATAAAAAGCTGGCCCGGCTGAGCGCCACGGCAGTGGAACCCCAGGGATTTCTGCTGATCGCTTCGTGTTCGCACAACATGCACGAAGACCGCTTTGTCGAGGAGACATCGCGCGGGATTGGCGAGGCCGGGCGCTCGCCGCGCCTGATTTATCGCGCAGGGGCCGGCCCCGATCATCCGGTCCATCCGTTCATGCCGGAAACCGCGTATTTGAAGGCCCTGGTGTTTCAACTGGATTAGCAACCCGGGCCGACGGTTAGGCAAAGGAGCACAGAGACAATGGAACAACGGCTCAGTTTAATCTCGCTCGGTGTGAAGGACATGGCAAACAGCCGGGCGTTCTATGAAAAGCTCGGCTGGGTGGCCTCGGCTTCCAGCACCGCAGACGTTACCTTCTTCCAGTTGGGCGGACTCATCCTCGGCCTGTACGGGCTTGGGGCCCTGGCCGCCGAAGCGGGACAATCGCCGGGTAGCGGGTTCGATGGCATCACCCTGGCCCACAACGCACGCAGCAAAGCCGAGGTCGACACCCTGTTGGCAGAGGCGAAAGCCGCAGGCGGTCAAATTCTCAAACCCGCTGAAGAAGTTTTCTGGGGCGGCTACAGTGGCTATTTTGCCGACCCCGACAACCACGCCTGGGAAATAGCCTGGAACCCGTTTTTCCCGATCGCCGATGACGGCACCATTTCCATGCCTGACTAGTGCAGTTCATGTTCATATGGAATCACCGAAACGCCTTCACTGGTTCCATGACAAGCGGTGCGCGCAGCGATGCCGACCTTATTTCCGCTCGGCCATCAGGGTGATTTTAAAGGTTGTGCCGCTATCGGTTTCAAGATGCACGATATCACCGCCGTGCGCCTTTAAGATGTCACGGACGATAACCAGTCCAAGGCCGGTGCCGCCCTCCTTTACCGACCCGACAAAGGGCTGAAATAACCGGTCTTTGGCTTTTTCCGCCAAGCCGGGACCATCGTCACTGACCCGTATTTCAATCAGCTCGTTGCGCAATTCAGCCGTGAAGGTGATCTGCGAGGCCCCGGCCTCATAGGCGTTGCGGCCCATGTTGGCGAAGGCCCGAAACAACTGTTCCCGATCCCCCAGGATTTCCAGATCCGGGTCGATTTCGTTTTTCCAGACGATATCGGCTTTTGCATGTATTTCGAAATGCTCTTCCGCCGGTTCCGACAGCTGCACCCCCACTTCATCAACCAGATCGAACAGATGAAAGCGTGACACATTCATCTGCGGCACACCCTTGCCCACATAATTGAGCGTCTGGCTGCATAATTTGACGGCTTTATCGATTGAATTGTATAGCCGCGGCAATGTTCTTTTGACTTCCGGATCATCGACCAATGCCAGCTTGTCAAAGGCCAGTACGGCTGTTGCCAGGGAATTTCGCAGATCGTGGTTGATTTTAGCCATCCCCGCCCCCAGGGTCGCCAGCCGCGATTGCTGGGCCAGGGCCTGGCGCACCTCGTCCTGCATGCGCGCCAGTTCGCGTTCGGTTATGCCGATTTCGTCGCGCCGGCCTGACGGTTTAATTTCGCGCAAGGCATCTTCGGGGGAGCGCCGGAACTCGCGGATGCTCGCCGTAATCCGGCGCATGGGACGGATCAACAGCCAGTTCAGGGTCAGATAAACCAGGGTCGCGGCAAACAGGGAGATCACAACCGACAGGTTCAGAATGCGCGCGGAAAATTCATACATGGCTTCACGCATGGGGGTTTCATCCATGACGATTTCGACCATCACCGTCGGGTCCTTTTGCGATGTTCCGATAACCCGCAATACCCGGTTCCGGTTCTGCAGCAACGTATCGAACGAATCGCGGATCCATCCGAAAGCCGAGTTCTGATCGACGTTGATGGTCAGATCAACTTTCGGCGGCATTGATTTGGATACCATCAGGACCCTTTGTTCGGGACGATGCAGGACAATCCCGTAGGCTTCGGCATGAAACAGCAGCTTGTCACCCAGCCCCCGGTCGACGGTCCCATCCGGCAGGGCTTCCAGGGCCAGCGTCGCCAAATGCGCCCAGACGATCCGTTCTTCCATATAAACCTTGCGAAACCGCGATACCGAAGGTGTCCAGATCAGGGCTTCCGCGATCATGATGAAAAAGATGGTGAGCAGCAGCAGGCGGATCGACAGACCGGTGAAAGCGGAGGGTGATTGGGGGATCTGCTGGTTCATACCGATGCGGAATCTTCAGCCGAACCGGGACAGAAAGCGAACAATTTTACGCGTTCTTTCACTAAACAGGGACGGCGTAAAATAGCTGGAGGCGGCCCGTTTGGACATTTCACCCAGAGTCGGATAGGGCGCAATCATCTGCGCGATGTCGCCCACCTTCATGCCTTTTGCCAGGGCCAGCACCCAGATATGGATCAACTCCCCGGCCTGGCGGCCGACGATCCCGCAACCCAGAATCCTGCCTTTTCTAGTGGTGATCACTTTCACCAGCCCGGACGAGTCAGCTTCTGCCAGGGCCCGGTCATTTTCCGCATAGGGCCAGCGGAGGACGCGGATATCCGCATTGGTTTTGCGGGCCTGTTCCTCGGTCAGGCCAACCTGCGCCAGTTCCGGCGCGGTGAAGGTGACCCACGGCACAAAGCGGTGGTCGGCCTTGGCCGGCCATCGGAAAAGCGCGTTCTTGATGACGATGCCCGCGTGGTAGCCGGCCACATGGGTGAACTGAAAACCACCGGCCACATCACCAATGGCAAATACCTTTTTGTTCGATGTGCGCATGCGGGCGTCGACATCAATGCCCTTGCGCGAAAAGGTGATCCCGGCCTTTTCCAGATCAAGACCATCCACATTTGGCTGGCGCCCGGCGGCCACCAGCAGATGGCTTCCCGCCAGCGCACTTTCCTTGCCGTCCTGTTTGATCACGACGCGGACACCGGCCGCGGTTTTTTCAACACGCAGGACTTCAATGCCTTCGCGCACATCGATACCGTCCTCGACCAGCCGGGACCGCACCACATCAACCAGTTCGGCATCATCCTTGGGCATAATCGTGAACATTTCGAGGACGCTGACCCGGGCCCCCAAATGCCGATGGGCCTGGGCCATTTCAATCCCGATCGGCCCGCCGCCAATAACGATCAGATGTTCAGGAATTTCAGACAGGCCGAAAACCGTCTCGTTGATCAGATAAGGCACATCATCGATGCCGGGGATTGGCGGAACCGAGGCCCGGCTGCCGGTTGCAATGACAATGCGGCGGGCATGAATTTCGGTGTCGCCCGCCACCACCTGCTGGCGTCCGTTCAGCCGGCCTTCTGCCTGGATGACCTGAACGCCGAGCCCCTCAAACCGGTCCACGGAATCATTGGGTTCAATCGCCGCGATCGTGTTTCGCACATGGCCATAGACCCCCGCCGCGTTGATTTCGGCCAGCTCGGCACGGATACCGAAGCGCCCGCTGCTGCGTACCGCTTGCGCCGCATGGCCTGCCGCCAGCAGGGCTTTCGACGGCACACAGCCATAGTTCAGGCAGTCACCGCCCATCTTGTGTTTTTCAATCAGCACGGTGCTGGCCCCCATCTGGACCGCACCCGCAGCAACCGACAAACCGGCCGAGCCGGCGCCGATCACACAGATATCGACTTTTATTCTAGTGCTCATAAAGGCCCTGACTTTGTTACGGCGTTTTCGACTTGCCCTTGATCCGTTTGTACACGATCGGGACCAGCGACAAAACGGCAAGGGCCAATATTGGACCGAGAATATCCGGTTGGAAAATGATTTTTAAATCCGGCATGCCACCGGTATCGAACACCGCACCCAGGCCGTTGCCCACACTGCAGAAGACCGCGGTTCCCGGAATGATGCCAAAAAACGTGCCGATGATGAATGTGCGCATGGGCACACCCAGGAAAGCCGGCACCAGATTAACCAGCCAGAACGGAAAAAGCGGCACCAGACGTAAAAACAACAGATAACTGAGCGCATTCGACTTGAAACCCTGTTCCATTTTTTCAGCCGCCCGGCCCGCCTTTGCCCGAAAAAAATCCGCCAGACAATAGCGCGCCAGAATAAAGATCAGCAGGGCGCCGAGGGTCGCTGCGGAAACCACATAGAGAGTGGCCTGAACCGTGCCGAATATAAATCCACCGGCCAATGTCATCCACGTAGCGCCGGGCAATGACAGGGCCACCACCACGGCGTAAATAAGTATAAATCCGGTAATCGCCTGCAGCTGGTTGGCCTGTGACCATTGCAGAAGTTCCACCCGGTTATCGCGCAGCGCCTCAAAGGATAAATACTGATTTAAGCCCAGACCGAAAAAACCGGCAACAACGGCGATCAACAGCACGATTGGCAGCAGTTTTTTAAAGCCTGATCCGCTTGTTTTCGCGCCCTCAGGTGCGATGGCGGGCGGACGCGTCGGTTGATCGTTCACTAATTCCGGCTTTCAATTCCATGTGTCTGGCCAAACGCGGTCCGCTGACCGACTGGCTTCATTGGCATCCTAGATGCAGACGCAGCGATAAAGCATACACTGTTAATAACATTTGCGTGAGATATAAACCGGCGAGAAGAATACATAATCCGCACCATGCTGCCTACCCGCAATCGATCGCAATCCCCGCTGCCGGTTAGCGCCGGCACGGCAATGCTGCCGGGCCTGCCACGGGGCGCGGTGGCCGCTTACGCCAGTCCATTGAAATCATCCAGCAACATGCGGATGCGACCGGAATCAACCTGATCCATAATCAGGTTAGCCCGGTTCGATGCGGCGACCGCGTCCATTTCGCGAATACGCTGCTTAACCCGGGGTATATTTGACGGCGACATGGAAAATTCCCGCAATCCCAGTCCGGCCAGCAACACCGTCAATTGCGGATCACCCGCCATTTCGCCGCAAATACTGATCGGGATGCGCGCCTTCATGGCCGCACCCGTGGTAAACTGAATGAGCCGCAGAACGGCCGGGTGCAGCGGATCAAACAGGCTCGCCACATGTTCATTGGCCCGGTCGGCGGCCAGGGTGTACATGGTCAGGTCGTTCGACCCGATGGCCAGAAAGTCACTGACCTGGGCCAAGGCGTCAGCCGCCAGCGCGGCGCCGGGCACTTCGATCATTGTCCCCAGAGGGGGCAGATCTTTCGGCAGCTTAACCTTGCGCCGCTTCAGGCGGGCCGCCGCTTTTTCGAGAATTTTCCGGGCCTGCTGCACTTCGCTGACCGTGGTCACCATCGGCAGCAAGATGCGCACCGGTCCATAATTTGCGGCCCGCAGCATGGCGCAGAACTGGGTTTCCAGTAAATCAGGCCGCAGCAGCGACAGGCGGATGCCGCGCAAGCCCAGTGCCGTGGCCACACTATCGTCCATTTCGCCAATCACCGCGTTGGCGGCTTTCTCGGCACCCACATCAAGGGTTCGGATGGTCACCGGATAGCCATTCATGCCTTCAACAATATGACGCATGGTCTCGAACTGTTCATCCTCAGTTGGCACCGTCGGGCGGTTCATGAACATGAACTCACTGCGCAGCAAACCAACGCCCTCGGCTGCCACATGGCCAATCATTTTCATCTCGATGGGCAGTTCGATATTGGCCTGCAGCTTGAATACGGTGCCGTCGCGGCTGATCGCCGGCTGGCTTTTGAGACGGGCCAGTCGCTTCGATGCCTTATCCAGTTCAGCCCGCCGGCGTTCCAGGCGCTTCAGCGTATCCGGGCCGGGATTGACGACAATCAAACCGGCAGACCCGTCGATAATTACCCGGTCGCCGGTATGGACTCCCTCGATCAGATCCGTCGCCCCCAGCACACTGGGTATGCCGAGCGCGCGGGCGACAATCGCCGTATGGCCTTCCGCACCGCCCAACAGGGTGCCGACGCCAACGACGGTTGACGGATCCAGCTGCGCCATGTCGGCCGGGCTTAAATTTTCGGCAATGACGATACTGCCCTTGGGCAAAGCGCTCAGCGGGCGCAGCGGATGCTTTCCCAAATTCAGCAAGATCCGGTTACCGACTTCCCGGATGTCATCCAGACGGGCGGCGATATAGGTATCGTCCATCGCCTGAAAGGCCTCTGAAATGACCGCTATTTCCATCTGGATGGCGGCTTCTGCATTGATTCTCTGGGCACCTATTCGTTTTTCGGCACCGCGCACCAGGCGGGACCCATCAAGCATCAGCAAATAGGCATCCAGTAACGCCCAAAGCTCTTCGCCGGCCTCGTTCGCCATTTCCTTGGCGCGGCTTTGCAGCCGGCGAACCTGACGCTGTGCCAGGCGAACGGCCCGGACCAGACGATCTTCCTCGGTTTTTACGTCTTTTTTTCGAATTTCATACTCGGGGATGTCGACAACGCCGCTTTCGCGCACATGGGCGATACCAAATGCGACACCCGGAGAAACCCCCAAACCTGGAAACCGTTGCTCTTTCATCACGTTGATCCCGACTGGCCTGATCTGGTCAGGCATCCTTTCGGCTTACTCTTCGTCAAATTTTCTCTCTATCAGCTGGCAGATAGCCTGCATGGCAGGTTCCGCCTCGTTGCCCGAAATATCCAGCTCAACCGTACAACCCATTGCCGCCGCCAGCATCATCAGGCCCATGATCGAACGCCCCGATACCGTCTGGCCGGTGCGGCTGACATTGATTTCGGCATCAAACCCGGACGAAACCTGGGCAAATTTGGCCGCCGCACGGGCGTGTAGTCCCCGCTGGTTTATGATGGTTACCGTCCGATGAAGTGCCTTAACAGACACTAGCAACCCTGAGCCAGCAATTGGGAAGCGATATTTATGTACTTGCGCCCGGCTTCCTGGGCACTGAGAATCGCCTGCGCCAGGGGTTCCTTGTCGCGAACCGAAGCCAGCTTGATCAGCATCGGCAAATTAACCCCGGCAATGACTTCCACATTGGCTTTATCCATGATCGAAATTGCCAGATTT
The DNA here is from genome assembly GCA_013203595.1 of Rhodospirillales bacterium. GTDB lineage: Bacteria > Pseudomonadota > Alphaproteobacteria > Rhodospirillales > Casp-alpha2 > JABMNT01. The sequence goes on along the minus strand of JABMNT010000195.1, from coordinate 4,430 downwards.
GAGGGGGTACCACCGAACATATCGGTCAGCAACACCGCACCGTCGCCCTGATCGGCATTGACTGCCGATTCGAGAATTTCACTGCGCCGGTTTTCCATATCATCATCCGGGCCGATGCAGATTGCCGCCACATTGGTTTGCGGGCCGACCACATGCTCAAGTGCCGAAATGAGTTCCTCCGCCAGGCGTCCATGCGTAACGAGCACCAAACCGATCATTTTTTCTGATCCTTCACAAGCTTTACCATAGTGTGCCCCTTATCCATTCTCAAATCAGATCCCGGATTCAACCTTTTTCTTTTTCCAGGTCCCGATGCCGGACCTGTACCAAATAGTTTTTATCTTCGATAAATTTCACCAGTCGCTCCGCCGTATAGACGGACCGGTGCTGACCACCCGTGCAGCCAATAGCAATGGTCAGATAGCTTTTACCTTCCTTCTCATATCTTTCCAGTAAAAAACCTAACAAATCTGTCAGGTGATCAAAGAACGGCTCAAAACCCGGGTCTTTCAAGATATGATCGGCAACCCGTTGATCTTTACCATTCAGCGGGCGCAGCGCCAAATCATAATAGGGATTTTTCAGAAATCTGACATCGAATACCAGATCCGCATCCCGCGGCAGGCCGTTTTTATAACCGAAAGACGAAATAAAAACCGACAGGCCGGCCCCCCGTTTCAGGCCGAAATGTCCCTCAAGTGTGCGCTTTAAATCACCCAGCGCCATTTCTGAGGTATCGATCAGAACAGTGGAGCGTTCACGCAACGGTAACAGGAGCTGCCGTTCCTGATGGATACCGTAGGAAACCGGCCGGTCCTGGGCCAGCGGGTGGCGGCGGCGGGTTTCTTCATAACGACGGACAAGGATTTCGTCTTCACAGTCGAGAAATAGCGGTTCAATATCGGTGCCCAGACCGGTTGTAATCCCGGCAATTTTGGCAAGCACGGCATCAGCATCAAAATCGCGGGTCCGGATATCGATACCAATCGCCGTGTGGGTCTCAAAATCGCCCGGGCCGACCAGCCGGTCGAGCAAGGATACGGGCACGTTGTCGATGGCTTCATAACCCAAATCTTCCAGCGCCTTCAAAGCCGAGCTCTTGCCCGCCCCTGAAACGCCGGTGACCAGGATAATTTGCGGGGCTTCGCGCCTATGATCGGTTGTCTCAGTCATCAGTCCGGACAATAGAGCCTGAGACAAGGCCGGTGACAAGCCTGACTTTTACCGGCGCCGCCGCCGACCGGGAATCGAGCCGAAAACACGGCAGGCTGATACCGGCCAGGTCAATCCATTCATCGGCGGGCAGGCGTTCCCGGGGCCGGGATGGGGCGAGATCAACGACCGCCTGGACGGCAATGGATTTGATATAGGGAAACTCCAGAATACCGACGTTGCGCACTTCCAGCAGCCCGCAGAGAATCGCCGGCGCACGGGCCACAAGCTTATCGCCTTCAACGGACAGATCAACCCGGTCATCGGCAACCAGATCGGCCCCCTGATCGATCAACCGCAATGCCAGATCCGATTTTCCACTGCCCGAAGGGCCGGTCAGCAGCACACCAATCCCATCAATACCCACACACGTCCCGTGCACCTGGGTTGCCGGATCGCTCATTCAGAGGCTCTTGCGCCGGCTTTTTTTGCGTCCGCCATGGGCAATCGGACCGTAAAACGGGCACCGACAACCTGGCCATCCACACCGGTCCGGTTGGTTGCGATCAGAGAGCCTTCGTGGGCATCGACAATCTGCTTGGAAATATTCAGGCCAAGCCCCGAATGGGTCCCGAATTTTTCGGAATCGGGACGTTCCGTATAAAACCGCTCGAAGATCCTGCTTTCCTGGCCGGGCGGAATGCCGGGGCCGTCGTCATCAAGATGAACGCAAATAAATCCATTTTCCCAACTCAATGTCATCAGGATCTGCCCGTTTTCCGGGCTGAAGGAAATCGCATTGGCGATCAGGTTCTGAAAGACCTGGGCCAGCCGGCCATCCATTCCCGAAACGATCAGCGACTGCTGATTGCCGTCGGTCCGCTCCAGGCGGATACGCGGTGAATGGGGTTTGTGGTTGTTGTGCATGTCAGCAAGGGTCGCCAGCATGGCGCCGATATCAACGGGTTCGAAAAGCGTTCGCGACAGCTCCGCATCCAGCCGCGATGCGTCGGAAATATCGCTGATCAGGCGATCCAACCGGATAACGTCTTCCTGGATGATCGCCATCAGCTTGATTTGCTGGGCCGGGTCCTTCAGGCGCGCGGCGGTTTCCACGGCGCTCCGCAATGAGGTCAGCGGATTCTTGATTTCATGGGCAACATCTGCGGCAAACCGCTCGGTCGCATCCATACGCGCCCACAGGGCTTCTGTCATTTCGCGCAGGGTTTCGGCCAGCTCGCCGATTTCGTCGCGACGGCCGGACATGTCGGGGATCTTATGCTGGCGACCAAAATCGTGGCGCACCCGTTCCGCCGCCGCCGCCAGTCTGTTCAGGGGCCGGGCAATGGTTCCTGACAAATAAATCGACAACAAAACAGTCACAGCAATGGAGATCGCAAAGACCTCCATGATATTACGTCGCACTTCATACAGCGCCGAATCAATGGCCCGGGAGCCTTTGGACAGCAGCAGCGAGCCCAAAACCTGCTTATAGCGCTGAACCGGTACGGCAACGCTGAGCACCAGGTCATCCCTGTCACCCTGACGAACCGCCTTCACATAATCGCCGCCGAGAGCAGCAACCACTTCCGGATAGTCAGTCGCCCGCTGCTCCGGGTTTTCAATATACCGGGGCAGCGTGCGGCGGGCGGCGAAGTGACTGATCGCCCAGTCAAACAGATCGAAGGCTTTGCTGAGTGCGATTTCGCGGCCTTCCGGCGGCGGCAGTTCCTCGACCTCGATGGTCATGGCAACGCCCGGCATGCGCCTGGAATCTGCGGTCAGCTGGCCATCCTGACGAAACAGGCGGGCCCGCGTGCCGGTGGTTTTGACCAGCCGCCGGACCATTTGTTTGGAGATGTTGGATACCCGGTAGTGACCGGACTCGGTTTCGGCAACGGCCCCCTCGCTGAGCGCGACCGCAAACATTTCTGCCTGCGTGGCCAGCGCCGCCAGTTCGGCCTGGATAAGATTGTCCTTATATTCGTCGAGATACAGGATGCCGGCCACCAGAATGGCAAGAGCAAGAACATTAACCGCCAGAATCCGGCGGGTAATCGGGGAAATAAACCCGATTCCCGGCTGCCGCTTCGGCTTGTCTGCCCCCGCCCCGGCCATCTACCGCCCAGTGCCTTTCCTGTTGAGAGGGTATCGCTGAAACGGCCTCACCGGTTCCCTGGCGAGAAGCGGTGCGCGGGGCGATGCGCGGTAAGGTAAGGGTTTAGCGATGCGGTCCAGGGGGCCGGTGCGGGCGCCCATGGTCGCATAGGCAGCCTGCTGACGGCGTCGCGCATGCTCACCGATAGTCCGCATCGCTTTCACATCCGCTCCTGGCCAGCAGGCTGCCTGTGCGATCTCAGCCGTTTCCATTTCAACAGGCAAGGCACTAGACCACCGTATAGCGATAGCCCACACCATAGAGGGTATCTATACCGGAAAACGAATCATCAATGGACTTGAACTTGCGGCGCAGGCGCTTGATGTGACTGTCGATGGTTCGGTCATCCACATAAATATGTTCGCCATAGGCGGCATCAATCAACTGATCGCGGTTTTTGACATGGCCCGGGCGCCGCGCCAGGGCTTCGACAATCAAAAACTCGGTGACCGTCAAATTGATCTCTTCGCCTTTCCACGAACACAGATGACGGGCCGGGTCGAGGACCAGGTCACCGCGGCGCATGATGTCATCTGACTCCGCATCACTGCTCTGCGTCTCGTGGCGGCGCAGCACAGCGCGGATGCGTTCCAGTAACAGGCGTTGGGAAAACGGCTTCTTGATATAATCATCGGCACCCAGACGAAGCCCCATGATCTCATCAACCTCATCATCCTTTGAGGTCAGGAAAATCACCGGAAGCTTATCCTTTCGGCGCAGTTCGGTAAGCAGTTCCATACCGTCCATGCGGGGCATCTTGATGTCCAGTATGGCCAGATCGACCCGTCGCCGTCCGATCCCCTCGAGAGCTTCGGCACCGTCACCATAGGTGTCAACAGAATAGCCTTCATCAACCAGGGCGGCAGATAGCGACGCCAGAATGTTTTTATCATCGTCAACAAGCGCGATGGTGGTTGTCATTGGATCCTCATTTTCTCTCAGCCGCTATTTAGAACCCTGAACAGGGCCCGATGCAACCTTCCTAGCGGTTATTTATGGCAAAATTATAACCGGATTATGGCAAACCGCTTTTCGCTGATTGACCGGGCTCTCCCATCGGTTCTATATTGACAGGGTCGGTGCCCCTGAAGACGACCAAGTCTGGGGCTTAAAAGGGAAT